>CAYWGR010000015.1:34084-51052 GCA_964458015.1 uncultured Planctomycetaceae bacterium | reverse complement strand
CGTCTCGGGCGTTTGATTGCCAAGCCGCCGCTCGGCCGTATGCTGCGAACGATCAACCAGCCGCCCAAAGGTGCGAAGATCGCCTACCGTCAACGCATCGCCCGCCTCGGGAATAAGCTTGCCGCTCTCGATCATGAAATGTTCGAGCCGAGCCAAAAGAGCAGAGCGATCGAACGTGCCCGTATCAACCGTCCCCAATAAATGCGCGAGCCGCTCGGCGGCGTCAGGCGAACTGCCCAGCGCAGCGGCCAAGTGCGAATCGTCTCGCCCGGTCTCGCGCCGCCAAAGTTCGGTTAATGCCGATGCCATTTGCATCGTTGCCTGGCGCTTTTCCAAGGAGTCCGCCGTTTGCTCGATTGCTACGCCGCTGCAACCAATCGCAAACACGTGATCGGCCGGCAACGGCAGCATCTTTTCGAATTCGACGGGACAAAAGGCATATTGGCTGATGTGATTCGGCTCGGAGCAATGAATGGCGATCATGTCTTCGCTGCCGCCGAAATCACCGGCTTTTTCGTCGCCCTCAAGGTTGCCGAAACTCCGCCCAATCTCGATCGAGCCGAGATAATTGGCCAAGTCGATCTTGTTGCCGATGTCGTGCCAGTATTCATCCCGGGCGGGCAATTGGTTCACTTCCGACAGCACCAAAAAAATGCCCGTCATCAGCGCGCTCGAACTGCTCAAACCCGCGGCCGCGGGCAAATCGCTGACAAACGCAATATCCGCTCCCCGGGTGGAGCCTGGAAAATTCCGCGCGATCCGTTGGGCAACCGTCATCGGATATTTCGACCATGCGACTTTCTGCACGGTCATTTCCGAATCGGCATGAAATCGCAACGTTTCGCCGTTCCGCGCATCGATAATCGTAATCTGGCGATCGTTGCGCGGCATCGCAACCATGCAAAACCCATGTTCCAAGGCGGCAACCAGCGCGCGCCCGCCGGCGTAATCGGTATGCTTGCCCAATACTTCGATGCGACCCGGCACGAAAAACGCCAAGAGCGGCTGAGTATGAACGTCGGCTCCCGTAACCGACAACGCCGCCGCGGCCTTGCCGAACAACCGGGCCTTCGATTGGCACGCTTCGTAACTCAAACCGGTTGTCGATAGTTGCGGAATCAATCCATCGGGATCGGTCAAATCACCGGGATAGGATAGTTCGATCATAACCGCACCTTGGTATCCGCCAAAATCGCCGCCACGGACGCAATATCGCCGCGGCTTGTCATATCCAACACCGACGCGCGCACTTTCACCGCGTAAAACGGTTCGTTCAACGTGCCGATGGCATATTGCACCGCGTCGGTCAATTCCAACTCGCCGCGCGGCGATAAACCAATCGACCGGCACGCCTCGAAAATCGACGGGCCAAACCGCCAGCAATTCATGCTGACCCAAAGCGGTTGCGGCAGCGCAGCCAGCGTGGCTTCGTCGGGTTTTTCTAAAATCCGCTCCAAAAGCCCCTCGCCATTGATCTTGCCGACGGCGAACCGCTTGATTCGATCCGCCGGAATGTTGCCCTGGGCCAACATGGCGTCCCGCTCGAACAGCGCCACGGCACAACCTGCTTCCTCGCGGAGCCCTCGCAATGCTTCGACCGGATAATAGTTGTCGGAATTGATCACGGCGAACGGATCATCGCCCGCAAACGCCTCGGCGGCCGCCACGGCGTCGGCCGTGCCCTTCGGCTCGGGCTGGCAGGCAAACGACACGCTCAGCCGTTCGAGAGCGATCTCGCCCCCGTAGTATTTTCGTATGGCCTCTTGTTCAGGACCGATAATCAAGCATACTTGCCGATAGCCCGCGTCGGCAGCCGCCGATAAAACGTAATCCAAAAACGGCCGGCCAATCGAGATCATGGCCTTGATGCCGGTATCGGCCATCGCGGCCTGCTTGGCATCCAAGGCGGCCTCACCGTCCGCTTTCCGCATCCGTGTGCCCAAACCTCGAGCGAGAACTACCAACTTGTCCATTTTCTTCGATTACTCCGCTAATTTCCGCATCTGGGATTCCTGCTCCTCGATCGATTCGATGAGCTTAAACTGGGTGCGGCATCGGTCGAGATTATGTCTCTCGCGTCTTATCTTGAAGTATACGTCGCCATTAAGATAATCGGTTAGGAACCGAATGCCAATCTCATAGGTGATAAGTTTGCCCGAAAATGCCAAATATTGCTTTTCCGTCGAGTTGAGAATGTCGCCCACCGAGGCAAGATATCCCCTCACCAGGGCTTCGTACATCGGCATCACCATCCGCACTTTCGATAAATCGCGTTCATCTTCCAACGCCGGGCTGGTGGCCGTCCGAACCATGTCGCCAAAATCGTATAACGCAAGCCCCGGCATGACCGTATCCAGGTCGATCACGCAAAGACCCTCGCGGGTGGCATCGTCGAGCATCACATTGTTGAATTTCGTGTCGTTGTGCGTAATCCGTTCGGGAATGGTTCCTTCCCGGTGCAAATCGAGCAACACATGAGTCATGGCCTCGCGTCCCAGGGCAAACTCGATCTCCGCCGCGGCCGACTTGGCTCGATTCAGCCGATCGGCTTTCACCGCTTCGTCCAAGGCCGCATAACGTTTCGGCGTGTTATGAAAATCAGGGATCGTGTCATGCAATCGCGGCAACGGCAGATCGGCCAGCAACCGCTGGAATTGCCCAAACGCCTTCGCGCCCTCGAATGCCTGCGCGGCCGATTCCAACGCATCAAACGTTCGCGCGCCCTCGACAAACAAATAAGTCCGCCAGAAATTGCCGTCCGTATCGCGGAAGAAACACTGTCCGTCTCGGGCAGGCACCAAACAGAGCGTCCGCCGGCTTGCGCCGCTTTGCTCGCCCAGCTTGCCGCGAATATGCTCCGTCACCCGGCGGATATTCTCCATCAGCGCCGGCGGATTCTTGAAAACCTCATGATTGATGCGCTGGTGAATATAGCGAACCGTCGCCCCGGCCTGGTCGTAAACGGCCCGATAGGTATCGTTGATATGCCCGCTGCCGTAGGGCTCCGCGCCGATATAATCGCCGAGAATCTGAAATTGGCGGGATACGCCGGCGACATCATGTCGGAGGTTCGAGGACATGGCAATCAAGTTCCCCAATCCCGGGCGTAACGAAAATCCCGATCCATTGTGCGATGCGACAGCTTGGCAATAACCGGCATCCGGCGTTTATAGTGGTTTCGCCGAATCATCGTCGCCACGCGGTCGACGAACACGGCATCGAAACCGGCCTGCAAAAGCTCGGAACGCCGCCACCGGCGATCGACCATCAACACCAGCAGCCGATCCACCTCGGCATAGGAAAAGCCCAACTCTCCCTCGTCGGTTTGCCCCACCCAAAGATCGCCGGTTGGCTCCTTGTGCAAAATCGAATCCGGCACGCCCAAATAAGCGGCCAATCCGTAAAGCTGCGTTTTGTAAAGGTCGCCCACCGGATTGATGGCCGAGGCCATGTCGCCGAATTGCGTGCCGTAGCCCAAAAGCAACTCGCTCTTATTGCTTGTGCCGGCCACCAATGCCTGAAACGCAGCGCTTTGGTCGTAAAGCACGGTCATCCGCTCTCGGGCGCATTTATTGGCCAGCCGAAGCTGCGCGGCATCGGGAAACTGGGCGAAATAGGCGTCAATCTGCGCTGTGATCGGCACATTGACCGTCTGAACGCCCAGTTGATCCACCACCGCCTGACTGTCGCGCCGCGTGGCTTCGCTCGACGTCTTGTAAGGGATCGTGACGGCCAACACATTCTTCGCCCCCAACGCCCGAGCGCACAAAAACACGACCACGCTCGAATCAATGCCGCCCGAAAGCCCCACGACCGCGCGCTCGAACCCCGCGCGGCGTATCTCTACCCGTATAAACCGGCAGAGAATCTCCGCAACCAGTTCCGGATTGATCTTCAGATATCGGTCTAGCGAATCGTTATTCATAGCGGCGACGTTTAATGCGATTGAATTCCTCGATCGTGACCAATAGCCGCTCGTCGCGGCCAAGCGGCGTGATGAGTCGCTGGCGACGCAACTCGGACGAATCGAACCCAGCCACGCAAAGCGATTCGTCGAACATGGGCGCCTGGGCCATTGTCCGACCATCCGGCCCGACGGCCATGCTGCCGCCCCAAAAACAAAGTCCATCTTCAAAACCTACGCGATTCACCACTATGACCGCCGCGCCCAACAATTGTGCAAAAGCCTTGGTCAGTTGCTCGTAGGTTTCCGCCGTGTGTACTTTCGCGCCGTCTACGCCTCGGGCAGGCGAATTGGCCGTGCAGATCAGCATATCGACCTCTTCCGCCTGCATGATCGCCGCGGCCGAGAGATGCCAGAAATCTTCACATACCAAAATGCCGACCCGGCCAAACCGCGCCGTGTCGAAAGCGAAAAAACGGTCGCCGGCCGCAAAATACCGCTGCTCGTCGAACAGCCCGTAGGTCGGCAGATAAACTTTCCGGTGAACGTGAACCACCCGGC
This sequence comes from uncultured Planctomycetaceae bacterium, assembly GCA_964458015.1. Classification (GTDB taxonomy): domain Bacteria; phylum Planctomycetota; class Planctomycetia; order Pirellulales; family Thermoguttaceae; genus CAYWGR01. The sequence continues at coordinate 46,587 of CAYWGR010000015.1, read as the reverse complement.
CGCCCTCGGCATACAAAGCGGCATTGTAAAACCGGTGCCGGGGTGTCTCTTCCACCAAACCGACCACCAGCGCCATGGAACCGGCCGCCTCGATCAACTGGCCGATCTCAGGCCCCTCCGGTGAAATGGCCAAGTCGGGCACCATATCGCGGAGAAAATAACCCGTCAGCGATAGCTCGGGAAAGACGATCAAATCCGCATGTTCACGCCGGGCCGCCTCGATCTGCGCGATGTGCAAGGCGATATTACGCTGCAAATCGCCTAATACGGGCGCAATCTGCGCCATCGCCACCCGCAATACGCCGGAGCGAACATCGACGCCGAGGTTTTCTTCTCTGGAACGCGACACTTTGGGGGACTTCCGAAAACAGTACAGCTAGTTTTGTTGATCACAAGGAAAACTTCGCAGGGAACGTGAATCTGGGCCGTTTATGAACCAAAACCCACACGGCCCTAGCCGGCCCTGTTCCATTTCCCCCCAATTATAGCTCCCCCAAGCCAACTCGAATACCCAACAGCAGATCCCGCCTTGAACCCCGAGAATACTCGACATCGAACCAAAGCACCCGGCCGGTGCTATCCAGCAAAAACACCCGGGGCATCCGGGCGTCTTTGGCCACTTTTGCGAATGTTGCACCCTCCGAATCCATCAATACGGGGTACCCGACACCCGCCTGCTCAACTTCCTGCAGAACTGCCTTGGCCGCATCCTGCACATTGATGCCTACCACCCGAACCCCCTTTTCGGCAAAGGGCTCGGCAACATGCTTCATCAAATCCTGCAAAGCGTCCGCGCTCACAAGTTGCGCGCGCCGCGTTGACCCGACCGTCCAGAAACATACGACCGTCAGCTTTTGGCCGTACAGACTTTCTAAACTGTGCGACTTACCTTCCAAATCCACCAATTCAACCTTCGGCATCGTGTCGCCGACGTTCAGCAAGCAAGATTCTCGCAACTCGCCGCTTAGCTCAACTTTGGGAATCGTCGCCGGGGCAAGTGGAGCCTCGGGCTTTTTTCGTCGAGCAGCCGCCGTCTTCGATTCTGCACTTGCCTCTGAAGCTTGTTCCGTTGCCATGGATTCGGCAGGCGAAGCAACAGGCTCATGTTTCACCGAAGAAGCAACAAACTTATGCTCCGGTTGTTTTTCTTCCGGTTTCTTTTGACATCCATCGGAAATCACGGCCAGCGCGGCCGTGAGAACGACAGCCCACGATCGACTGAGGAGCAACATCCTTCGCTTCTCCTTGTTAGAATCGCAGTGAAGAAAGATGCGTAACCCGATTTTTTCACCGCGTTGGCTTTCAGTCTGCCGCAAATCTCCGATTTCGTCAACTAGCGCAACCGGCACGGGTGCAGTAATGGATTTTGCGGTTTATCCGCGAACCGCAAAATCCGCCGGGAGCTAACAGCTCCCGGAATGTGCGAGGATTGCATAACCGTTTAGCGGCCGCCGGTACGGCGGCCCCGTTGCCAAGCTAACCCGGTAGTAGCTAAACAACACAACTTGACCATAAGAAATTATTACACCCGCCGGCGTGTCCGAGGCTGATCCGTTTTCCGTAGGCTGATCCGTTTTCCGTAGGGCGGGTCAAGCGAAGCGAAGGCCCGCCATTTTACTTCGGCGCGGCCAACGCCTTCGACAACCGCACAAGCTGCGAGTGGCTGTCCGCCGGAATGTGCCCGGTCTCAATGTCGATCGGCACGTTGATCGTTACCGCTCCGCCAACCCGTTTAACTTGCTGCACGAAATCGAGCAACTCCTTGTCGGTATAGTGGCAATACTGATTCGGCACCGCCGGATTGAACGTCAAATCAATCGGCAAAAGTCCATGCCATTGAACGCCGTCGATTTGCGGGCCGTCGGGCATATAGAAACGAGCTTCCTGCCCCCGTTTACGCAGCTTGCAATCCGCCGTGATATACAATTCGCCCGGCGGATACAAAAAATCGCGGCGAATCTTGCTGTCTTCCAGCAGATGAATCTCGCCGGCGTGATAATCCGACAATTTGCACACTGGATTGACGGGCCCGCCGGTGCAGAATTCCGCGCCGCTGAAGGCCACCGCCGATTCGCTGTTGCCCGCGCGCGAGGCCGCCAGCCATTTGTTCCAGTATTCATCCGGATGCGGGCCACATGCATCAAACCACCAGCCATCATGAAGCGTTCCGAATTTGAGCGAATACTGCCGCACCATCTCGAAGTAACGATCCGCGTAACCCTCCGTTCCAAAACCAAGCGGCTCCGGCATCAATCGGGCATCCGCCTCCGAAGGAAGATAAAGAATCACGCGTTTGCCGAGCGGTTTCAACCGCTTCGCAATCTCCAAGGCAATGTCCCGACGCGGCATGCGTCCCGGGTCTTTGGTGCTCAAATACGAATTGGGACTGCACAGATAACCCGTGCATTGACCAAGCGTAAAAATCAACCAATCGGCGCCCGTCTCTTGGAACTGGCGAACGAAACCGTCCAAGTCAAACTGGTCGGCAATGCGATTCAGGTCGGCGGTTTTTTCGGCCGGAGTGTTCCCTTTCGGCGTAATCAAGTAATGGGTCATCATGCCGAAAGAGCCTCGCGCCATCCAAACGGCGCGATTCGGCGATCCATCGGGCCGCGTGGCTTTCGCAACAGGCTCTGCTGCTTGCACAACAACGGCCGTGACCGATAAGGCCATAGCAACAACTAAACCCAAAAAAGGATGCCTTAACATGGGATTCCTCCAAAAGTTGTTGATCATCGTCCCCACAAATCTCGCACCAATTGCCGAAATTGTACCATATTGCGGACTCCCCTGACAGACTCGCGAAAATCGTGAAAGTCCGGCAAATACTTGGCAAAATAGCAGCTTGTGCGAGGCAATCGACGAATGCCAAGCGATGCTCCGTAGAACCGAAACTCGTCTTCCGCCAACTGAAGCATGGCACGCACCCGTTCGCGCGTCGTCGGCGACGGCGTCTCGCGCCCCGTTGAATAGAGCGCCTTCGCCTGTTGAAAAATCCAAGGATTGCCCAAACAGCCCCGACCGATGGCCACCGCATCGGCTCCGCTTTGCCGCAGAAATCGAATCGCGTCGGAGGCCGTGCGAATGCTTCCGCTACCGATCACGGGTATTGCCACCGCCTGCTTGACCCGGGCAACAACCGACCAATCGGCCTCGCCTACATAGCCCTGTGCAACGCTTCTGGCATGAACGCTCACCGCTGCACATCCAACCGCTTCGGCACATAGGGCAACTGCGACAGCCGTCTCATGCTCCTGGTCCGGGCCGCTGCGGATTTTGATGCTGACCGGAATAGATACGGCACGCACCACGGCTTCGACGATCCGCCCAATGGCCGGGGGATCGGCCAAAAGTGCGCCGCCTTCGCCGCGATCGGCCAATCGCCGCACGGGACAATCAAAATTCAGATCGACAATGTCGAACCCGAGTTGCTCGACGACTCTTGCCGCCTCGGCCATGACCATCGGATCACCGCCGCTTAGCTGCCCCGCCCTGGGTGCTTCGCCCGGCGAAGTAGTCAGCAAGCGCAACGCGCGGCGTTCACCGCGAACAACATGCGCGGCATCCACCCGTTCGCTGCATACCAAGCTTGCCCCAAATTGTTTCATCATCGCCCGGAAACAAGGGTTGCTATGCTCCTCAAGAGGGGCGAGTGTGATCGGATGTGCGAGGCGAACTTGCCCGATTCTCATGTTTTCATCTCAAAAGACGTGCAAAAACGACAAAACCGTATTTACCGCACTCCCCCCTCTTTGTCGCAAATACCCATCCGCACTAATTTGCGTATTTTTTCTAAAGCAATTACAATAAACGTTCTGTATCGCATAGGCAAGTTTTTCTATCTCTGTTCTTTGAAACCAAACCGAGGCAATCGAGCATTGGTGCTCGAATGAGCCGGAATAATCTCAGGATTCTCTGACTTATTTGTTCCATCATGCCGCCGACCGTCATCGGTAAAATCGGAAAAGCAAGTTAAGGAACGCGAACCATGTTAAGCCGCACCGTCACAGGAAACACGTTCCACGACATCTTTCGTTCCCTGCAAAGGCACAAGCAAAAATCCGCTTGGTTCTTCGGCATCGTCGTAACCGGCGCCTTACTGTATACGCTGCTCACCCCCAGCGAGTATCGCTCCGAAGGCAAGCTTTTTCTGCGTTTAGGGCGCGAAAACGCAACACTGGATCCCACGGCCACCTTGGGCCAAAACACAACCGTCACGGTGCCTTCCTCGCGTGAGAATGAAATCAATTCGGTCGTCGAAATCCTTCAAAGCCGAATCTTGTTCGAAAAAGTCGTCGATAGCTTGGGGCCCGAAGCCATCCTGAAAGGCCAACTCACGCCTCCTACCGCAAAGGACTCCGAAACCGCGGACAACGTGCAGCAAGCAAGCACAGGCATAGGACAGTATATCGCGGAAGGCAAAAATTTCCTCGCCCAATTCAGTTCCAGCGCGAGCCTGGACGACCGCGAACGCGCTATCCTTCGCTTGACCAAGAAAGTCAAGGTCGAGGCCGTCAAAAAGTCGAACGTCATCGACATCACCTACGAGGGCTCATCGCCCGCCCAGTGCCAGGCCATCTTGGCCAAACTGATCGACGCCTATCTCGATGAGCATGTGCGATTGAATCGAACGCAAGGCTCGCATGAATTCCTAACCGCGCAAACCAAACGGCTGCACAACGAGCTTACTCGCAAGGAATCGGAATTAAGTGAATTGAAGAACAAGACCGGCCTGGCCTCGCCCAACGCCCAACGCCAGCTATTGGTCACCAGGATCGGCCGCCTCGAGGACGAATTGCTTTCGACCGAAGCATCGCGCGTTTCTGCCCAAGCCCGGGTGAATAATTTACGCGAAAAAACGACTTCTTTGCCGGAAACGCAAGTAACGACCGAAACGTCCGGCCATGCCAACGACGGCACCGACCGGATGCGCGAGCAGTTCTATGCACTTCAGGTCCGCGAAAAAGAAGCTCAAGCGAAATACGCGGACGATCATCCGAAAATGCGGCAGATTCGCGATCAAGTGGCCACCGCCCGCGAAATCCTCGGCCGCGAAGAACGCGAGCGAAAACAAGTGACCAAGGAGCCCGGCCGATTGTATCACCAAGCCCAAGTGTCGCTCTTGGCCGAAGAACCGGGTTTGGCCTCCTTGGAAGCGCATGCCAAGCGGTTGTTGACCCAACTCGACGGTGTTCGGAAAGACCTGACGACGCTCAACGAAAATGAACTGCGGGTTGCCTCGCTCCAACGCGAGGTCGATCTGCTCGACGCCGACTATCGCAAATACTCGAACAATCTCGAACAAGCCAGAATCGACCAGCAATTGGAAGCGCAGCGCATGTCGAACGTCGGCATCGTGCAGCCTGCCAGCTTCGAGCCGAAACCGATCCGTCCGCGCAAAATGGTCAATCTGTTGCTGGGGATTTGTGCCGGACTGTTCGGCGGCTTGGCGTTGCCTCTTGGATTGGATCAGCTTCAATCGCAACCAATCGCCGATCGTCCCAAACAAACAATGCCTCCGAAACTAGCCTCGATCCCAGGCCTTTCACCCGAGGAAACGGCTGCTCGCCGCAGGAGAGTCCCGCGATGATGCCTTCGATTCTTACAAAAATCATCCGTCGCGGCCGAGCAACGGTCCAGCGCCGAGCATCGTCGGCATTGGCCGATTTGCTTTCGCCCTTGCAGATCGATCGCGTGATCCAACGCGAACGCGCGCGTAGCGATCGGACAGGCGAGCTTTTCTCGCTCGTTACGTTCACCGTCGGCAACAGCGTGCCCGACTCGGAAACGCTTGCCCATCTGGCGATTTTTCTGCAACGCCGATTGCGATTGACCGATGACGTCGGATTGTTGACGCCGCGCAAGATCGGCGTCGTTTTGCCGGCCACTTCGGCTTCCAATGCTTGGAACGTGGTCAACGAAACCTGTTTATGCATACCGGCCGGCTTGCCCTTGCCCGCTTGTGAAGTGTATTGCTATCCCATGGAATGGCCCGCCGAAGGCATCTTAGACGAGAATGATGAAGATGACTCCGTTCCCGGCGGACACGCCACGCAGCCTCTCGAACGGCTTTTCCTCCGCCCGATTCCGTTTTGGAAGCGGTTCATCGACGTGGCGGGCTCTTCGTTCGGGCTGTTCATGCTCGCCCCCTTGTTCGCTTTGACCGCCTTGGCAATCAAGGCCACGTCGCATGGCCCCGTGTTTTTTCGCCAGAAGCGCGTCGGTCTGGGAGGCAAGCCGTTTATCTTGATTAAGTTTCGTTCGATGGTCGTCGATGCCGAGGCCCGCAAACGACATCTAATAACGCTCAACGAACAAGATGGCCCAGCGTTCAAGATCAAAAACGATCCTCGCATCACGGCCGTCGGACGTTTTCTCCGTGCTTCCAGCATCGACGAACTGCCGCAGCTTTGGAATGTGCTGCGCGGCGATATGTCGCTGGTTGGGCCACGTCCTCCGCTTTATGACGAGGTGGCCAAATATGAAACATGGCACCGCCGTCGCCTCGAAGTTACGCCCGGCCTGACCTGCATCTGGCAGGTCGCGGGCAGGTCGCGCGTGTCGTTTGCCGAATGGATCCGGATGGACGTCCGGTATATTCGTTCACGATTCCCATTATGGGCGGACCTGAAACTCCTTATCTTGACTCTTCCGGCGCTCCTCTTCCGCAGAGGGTGCTAAGCTTTAATTTATGAACGTCGGGACAAGTGCCATCCGAGCTTTTCAAACTTTTTCGGAAAACCTTGCCCATCATCCTAGTGTAGTGATTCATAATTATGGGATCGTATTATAAGCCGCTTATTGAGTGCCACTGGCTTTGCCAGTGCTGGCCGCCGTATGGAATCACGCGGAATCCCACACTGGCAGAGCCAGTGGCACTCACTGAATAAAACCCCAACAGCGTGAATCACTACACTAGCAAAGCGAAAGATTTCGCGCCTCGTCGCGGATTCTTTTCTTCGCAAAGTAGGACGACGGATAACATGATAGGACGTTGAAAAGCAACGATTCCCATGAAAGCAATGTTGGCCTTTTTGCGAAATCGAAACGCGGCGGCACGCCGAGGCACGGTTGCCTTGACGGATCAAGCCGTAGCCAGCATCACCAATTTCTCGGCCGGCATCATCATCGGCCGATGCTGCACCAAGGACGAATTCGGCCTGTACACGCTGGGCCTAAGCGTCGTGCTGTTGCTCACGTCCGTCCAAGACATGCTGATCGCAACGCCCTACATGGTTTTCAGCCCACGGCTCCGAGGCGACGATCATGCCGGTTACAACGGCAGCACGCTGGTCCACCAGTTTCTTCTGTCCCTTTTGGGTTGCGTGGGTTTATTGGTGGCCGGCGGAGTTTTGTCCACGGGCATCGGCCCCGCAAACTTGGCGCCGGTGCTATTCGTGCTGGCCGCGGTGCTGGCGTTTCTCATGCTGCGCAATTACGTTCGCCGGCTATGCTTCGCCGCCTTGAAGATGAAAACCGCCCTGGTTCTCGACAGCGTTACGGCCGTCATACAGGTGGGCGGCCTGCTGCTGCTCGCTTGGCTTGAGTTGCTCACCGTCGAACGAGTCTATTGGATCATCGGCGCGGCCTGCGGCGTAAGTGCCGTCGGTTGGCTTTTCCTGCATCGACACGACTTCCTCGTTCATGCCGGTCGAACCAGGGCCGATTTCGTTCGTAACTGGACATTCGGAAAGTGGGTCTTCGCCGGCGGCATCCTATGGGATCTCGGCATGAATATCTGCCCTTGGATTCTCACCGGCTATCACGGGCCGCAGGCCGTCGGCATCTGGGGCGCTTGCCTTGGATTGGTCGCGATGGGGAATCCGGCTCTGCTGGGCGTTCAAAACTATCTCGGCCCGCAAATCGTCCACTGCCACAACGACGGCGGCAATGCCGCGCTCCATCGTTTTGTATTGCGCGCCAGCGCTTCGTTTTGCGCATTGGTCATGCTCTTCTCCGTGTTCCTCATGGTGTTCGGCGATTGGCTGCTCGTTTTGCTTTATGGAAAACAGTATGCCGGCAACGGTTTGACGGTAGCCGCGATGTCGGTCAACACGGCCGTACTGGCCACGACATTCCCCATTTCGCGCGGATTACTGGCCTTGGAACGCGCCGACGTCGATTTCATCATCAATGCGGTTGCATTAGTGCTTTTGGCGATTGCCGCGCCGGTGCTGATTCCGCTTTGGGGAGCTTATGGAGCCGCGCTAAGCATTCTATTGACCAACGCCGCCATCCTCGCTGCGAAATACTTCGTGTTTCTGTCGTATTGCACCCCGGTCCGGAGCCCCGCAGCATGAGATCCGTCGAACGATCCGACGCATCGACTCCGGCTAAGAACCAGGCGCGACCTTGGGGGATGATTCTCTTTTTGTTCGCGATTGTCGCCGTTGCCGAGGCAGATGCACTGATTCGCACGATTCAAAGCGGCGGCGAAACAGAAACCTTGAACCTTGTGGAAGAAAGCAACCCAATAACTCTAATCGGCAAGTTGTGTTTTGGCATCTGCGGCATGGCATGGCTTCTGATGCCGCACAAGCATCGCTGGAATATCAACGGAGTGTTCGGCTGGGTGCTATTGGCCTTTCTTACTTGGCTATTTGCCAGCGTTCTTTGGGCGGATGATCGTCTGTTCGTACTCAAACGGGTGACGATATTTGCCATGATCCTAGCGGCGGCCTTCGCGGTCGCGGATCGCTTTTCCTACCGCGATATCATGCTGCTCGGCTTGTTGTGCGGCTTCGCCTGTTTGGCATCCGGCCTAATTGCCGACGTGATGTTGCACAAATTCACGCCGTTTACGTCCGGCTATCGTTTCGGCGGCACGACCCACCCCAACAACCAAGGCTGGAACTGCGGCGCTCTGTGTCTTTGCGCCACCTGCTTGGCAATCGATGCTCGCCGGGGCCGCCTGCTGTTTTACGGAATGGCCGCCGCCGTCCTTTTGTTCCTCGTATTGACAGGCTCCAGAACCGCCTTCGGCAGTACGTGCGCGGCGTTGGCCGTTATTGCAGCTTTCCGCATCCCGCTATTGCGGTTGATAACGTTGGGCTTAATCGCGGCGATGGGGCTCTCGTTCGCATTAATGTTCGCCGACGAATCCAAAGTGTCCCAGACTCTTCTTCTCAATCGCAAAGACCATGTGGAAGACGAAGACGCCTCCATTACTTCCTTGACGGGACGCACCGTTCTTTGGAAAGATTTCGGCGGCCAAGTCGTGGACCGTCCTTTACTCGGCCGCGGGTATGGCGGCTTCTGGACGCCCGAGCAAAAACAAAAAGCCAGCGACATCGAAGATTGGCACATCACCGACGCACATTCCGCCTATATCGATATGGCCCTCGATCTGGGATTGCCGGGTGTCCTCCTTTTCATTTCCGTCATTCTTTTAGGAATACATGCTTATTTCCGGCGCTGTAAAGAAGACCGCAACATAGATGATGCTTTCGCCATGGCTTTGCTAATTTTTTTAGCGACCAATATGTTGCTAGAATCCAGATTTGCGGGACCACCGCCCGCAGACGCCGCCATCTTCGTCTTTCTGTGCATCGTCCTTTGGGTCAAGATCGGACTTCTCTCCGAATCCCCCTTCTCCACGGCAAGCGAGGACTTTGCAACCGCCGAATCCGATGCCTCGGAGCTTCCAGCATGAAAATCGGCATGATCGCCTTTGCCTGCTACGACTATGCAGTCGCCTTGGCCAACGGACTGGCGCAATACTGCGACGTCGATTTTTATTGCGGTCAATACGCACTGAAAAACCGCGATCCTTCGCTGCTGGAAGCCCTGAACCCGCGAATTACCATCAAGCGGTTCGGCCCCTATCGCGTCCGCGATCCAAGGAATCTTGCGGTCTATGCCCGATTATGCCGTGAAATCCGCGACCAGCATTACAATGCCATCCATTTCCAAGAATATCCCAGCCCTTGGATTATCCCTTTCTGGCGTTCCCTGCAAGGCATTCCGCTGGTAATGACCGTTCACGATCCTTATCAGCATCCCGGCATTCCCTCGTTCCAATCTTTTCACCAAGATCTTATGCAAAACTTCTGCGTGCGACGCGCGCGGAAAATCATCGTTCATGGGGAACTGCTGAAAAAACAAGCCCTGGAGCGTTATCCTGACAAAACGCCCGACGACATCGCCGTTCTGCCGCATGGCGACTTGGGATTCGCCAAACGCTGGGAGCAAGACGGCCCGCCGGCGAAAGTACAGGAGAAAAAGATCCTGTTTTTCGGATCGGCCCGGCCCAACAAAGGTTTGCCGATTCTGTTGCAAGCCGAGGCTTTGCTGCGCGATCGAATTCCGGATTATCGCATCGTCATTGCAGGCGATTGCGGCGATTTCTCTCGTTTCGAACCTTACATCACGCCAGGGGCGCGGCTGGAGGTCGCCAACCGGTTCATCGCGAATCAGGAACTGCCCGACTTCTTCCGCAATGCGGCCGTGGCGGTTTTGCCGTACACTTCCGCCAGTCAGTCGGGCATCATCCCGCTGGCCTATGCCTTTGGAAAGCCGGTCATCGCCACGCGCGTCGGCGCTTTGCCCGACGTGGTCATGGACGGCCTTACCGGCCTGCTGATCGAGCCGGGCGATCCGAAACTGTTGGCCGATGCCCTGGAACGAATCCTGACCGACGATGTTCTCCGCGAGCAGATGGGCAAAAATGCCCTGCAATACTGCCGCGACAACTTGTCTTGGGATTCCATCGCACGAAAGACCGTTGCAATCTATTCGGAACTCGCCGTCCCAAAAAACGCTTAGCGTTCCGTCTTTTCGTCCGGGCGCGAAGCAACATCAGCGCGTCGCGGCTGCGAGGCATGGGCCGTCTTCGCTGTTTTTTCTTCCACCGTCCCGGCCACTTCGGAAAATTGGGCGCGAACAGCCGGCTGAACGCGAATCAACTGCGTCGCCAATCGCTGGACACCCCGACTGTTCACTTCCGCCGTGCGCGACAGACTGCTTACGAACGCAATCGTCTGAACGAAGTTGTTGTCGGCCGTTTTGCCCAATAGAGGCGAAACGGTTTTACCGATCAACTCCGCGCCGAGCGGCTCGATTGCCATGAAGCTGTCCAGTCGGCTTGTAATGTAATAACGCCCGTTCGTTTCTCGAACGTAGCCGCTCTTCAGGACCAAGACGCCTCGACCTGTAACGGACCGGCTCATCAATGGTCCATCATACGAACCTTCGCCGTAAAGAATGTGGAGATTGTGGCTTTGATACACATATTGAAACTTGACCGATGCGCCGGCCGGTTCGCTGATCTGAAACAGATTGTCGTCCAACTGCCGTAGTTGCAGCCGGCTGATCTTCATGATTTCCCAAATGTTCACCACCACGTCGGGATGACGCAGCAGGAACAAATACATATCGGGATCGCAATCGGCCACCCGAACCGGCATCCGGCGAAAGATGCTGATATTCGACAGCACGCTGCCGACCTTGGCCCGATCCTTGGACGAAAGCTTCTCAAGCGGAATCGACTGCACCGCATCGTGCCGTGCGGCTTCACTGGTAGTGGCCTGAAGCGGATCTCCGCCCGCCAGAGGCGATGCAATGGCCAAGCCGCCCCAAACACCCTCCAACACAGCCACCCACATCACCATGAACGTGAGCCAAGCGGTGTTCCGGCAGATGGCGGCTCGGTCGATATTCCGGCCTAAGAAATCCATTCTATCCCCCCCACTTGATGCATACCTCGGGCAATGCGCCGATACTGACTATTCGGTTTATATCAATCGAATAGGTCAGTTAAATTGTAAGGGCAGACAAAAAAGTAGGCAGAACAGATAACCTGGCGAATACACACCAACCGGCGAGGTTGCCGAATTACAGATACCGATCCAGAATCCGACGACTCGTGCCGTCGAGTTTTCGGGTATCGGAAATCAGATACCGGACGCCGTGGGTATCAACCAGCAGAATCCGATAAGGCCCAAGACGCCGGACATCGTTGTCGCTATCTTCCATCAGAAACGTCGTCGGACCGCGATCGGTCACGATCGACCATTGCGAAGGATCGATCTCGGCTTGCACCGATTCGATCCGTTCGACCAACGGAACGAACTCACGCCGGGCCAATTCCTCATTGAGAATCTCCAGCACTTTGGGCGGCAACGTGCTGGGATCTTCGATGCAACGCACTTCGTGCCCTTCGGCATCGGAAAGTGAAATGTACTCATCCGGCGCGGAAATCGGAAACGCCCTGGCCGCTTCAACGCCGACCAAACGCCGACCGGAGGCCTCGACCAGCACAAGCTGCCCCCAAACATCGCGTTCCAGCGTGAAATCGGAATGACGTTGCATTTCACTATTCATGATGCTGTACTAATCCCTAATCCCTAGTCCCTAATCTCTAGTTTTCTGTAGGGCGGGTCGAGCGAAGCGAAGGCCCGCCTTGAATTTCTCGAAAAATGGCGGGCCTTCACTTCGCTTGACCCGCCCGACCTATTACTAGCCCCTAGTCCCTAATCCCTAGCCTCTAGTCCCTAGCCTGATTC
>CAYWGR010000015.1:0-34074 GCA_964458015.1 uncultured Planctomycetaceae bacterium | reverse complement strand
AGAGGCTAGAGGCTAGAGGCTAGAGGCTAGAGGCTAGAGGCTAGAGGCTAGGGGACATCCTCTGCCTTTGGCTGTTCCCTAGTCCCTAGCCCTAGTCCCTAGCCCCTAGTCCCTAGCCTCTAGCCCCTAGCCCCTACTCCCTAGCCCCGAGCCTGATTCATCTCATACTGGGCCCGATACAACCTTGCATAGGTGCCCTTTTGTTCCAGAAGCTCGGCATGTGGTCCGACTTCGGTAATCCGTCCGCGTTCGACGACCACCAACCGGTCGGCGCGCCGCAGCGTGCTCAAACGATGGGCAATCGCAATCGTGGTGCGGCCTTGAATCAGGTTTTCCAGAGCCAATTGAATTTCACGCTCGGTTTCCGTATCGACCGACGAAGTCGCCTCGTCCAAAATCAGGATACGCGGGTCGATCAAGATGGCCCTGGCGATACTGATGCGCTGCCGTTCACCGCCCGAGAGGAATTGCCCTCGTTCGCCCACCAGCGAATCGTAGCCGTCGGGCAGCCGAAGAATGAATTCGTGCGCGCGAGCGGCACGCGCCGCCGCGACAATTTCCGCACGCGATGCGTTGGGACGTCCGTAGGCGATATTCTCGGCAATCGTTCCGTAGAACAAAAACGGCTCCTGCAAAACAATACCGATGTGGCGGCGGTATTCCTCGATCGGGAACGAACGGATATCCGTCCCATCGACCAGAATCGCCCCCTCGGTAACGTCGTAAAACCGGCAAACAAGGTTCACAATCGTCGTTTTGCCTGCTCCGCTCGGCCCCACCAAACCGATCATCTCGCCGGGCCGAACCTGCAAATCCACATCGCGCAAGACCGGGCGCGTGCCGTAGTGAAAACCCACGCCGCGAAATTCAACTTCGCCCTTGAGCCGCCCCGGATGCACGGGCCGCACGGGCTCGGCAACGCTAGGCACGCGATCTAAAATCGCGAAGATGCGGTTCGAGCTAGCTCCCGCCCGCTGGATCGCCGCCACCATCCGGCTCATCGAATCCATGCGCCCGTAAAAACGGCTGATGTAGCCGACGAATATGCTCAGATAACCGACGGACAGGTCTTGCTGAAAGACGCGCCAAGAGCCATAACCCCAAACGACCGCCAGCCCCAACGCCGTCAGCAAACTAACGACCGGCTCGAAAAACGACCACAACGCATTGACGCGGCAATTGGCCTGAAATACGCGATCGTTCGCCGTATGAAAACGCTCCACCTCGCGTTGCTCCTGGGCAAACGCTTTCACCACGCGGATGCCGGGGATGGTGTCGGCCAACACGCTGGTCATCTCGCCCCATGCTCGGGTGCCCAAGGCAAAACCACGACGCAGACGGCTGCGCACCTGATGCACCATAAACGCAATCATCGGCAACGGCAGCAGCGTCGCCAACGCAAGCATCGGATCGAGACGCAGCAAAATAACCGAAATAATCACGAGTGTTAGCACGTCATTGGAGAAATCCAAAACGTAGACCGACAAAAAGTAGCAAATGCGGTCGGTATCCGTGCTCACACGCGCAATCAAGTCGCCGGTCCGCTTGCCGCCGAAAAATTCCAGCGACAATTTTTGCATGTGCCCATAGGTTCGATCGCGCAGGTCGGCTGCAATCCGTTCGCTGACCCAGGCCATCACATAGGTTCGTCCCCATGTCAAAACCCAGGCCAGCAACGAGGTGCCGACAAATCCCAGCGTGAACAACCAGACGCGATCATACGGAACGCTTCCGGGATTGGTATACGCCGGCACCAGCACGTTGTCGATGAGCGGTCCGGTTAAATAGGTAGGTATTAAACTGGTGCCGCTGCTGGCCACCATCAGCAGGAATCCCAACAACACCATCCACTTTTGCGATCTCGCGAATTCCGTGAGTCGAAACAGAGAACTGGCAACCGGCTTGTCCTTGATCGAGCCGCAGTCGGGACAGTTTTTCTGGTCGGCCGATAATATCGCGCCGCAACTCGGACAAACCGTGGTCGGAAGCTCGGCCTCCTCTTCACCGCCTGATTGCTCGCCGCGGCGTATGCGATCGAACCGGTCGGCCAACCGATGCGCCTGAGGCGCATGGCTGATCGTGTAACGCCAATGACCTAAGAGGCTCGTTGGCCCCAGCAATTCAAGGGCCCCTACCCCCGCCTGTTCCTTGGCTCGCAAACCGGCAATCGACGCCAGCGGCCAGACATGCACCGGCAAGCCTGCCCCCGCCCGTTTCTTCGACTTCACATGCCTAGTCGGCTCAACCGGCCCTACGTCGATCAAATGCCGCTCGGTTAATACCAACAGCTCACAGGCATAATGGAGCCGCACATCCAGATCCAACATAAACCAGCAGACCGGCGTTTCACCCGCCTCGAATCGAGCTTCCGCCGCGGCTCGCAGATCGGCCGGAAGCTCTCCCCATGTATCGTTGGCGGCGTTCAAATCATTCACCTGTCTAAAAATGCGGGATCTATCGGTTGAGCAAACATCCGTGATTTGCAGTTACGCTCAATTGGGTGGTATGCAAAAAACAGTCCAACCGGTTTTAGCACTTGTGCAATACGCATCCCCCGCAAGGCGTGTTCACACGGCATGGCGTCACGGTTCCCATAGACCAATCATAAACTATCCTTTACCAAAGGACACCATCGTCTTGGAAATACTTGCTTGATTGACATTCATCATCGAGGTGGTTTCTGAAGCACCTATCGCACGTCGTAGTTCTTGCGGCATGACCCCGAAGCTCGGGAATTCTTTGAAGGCTGCACGTCTCTTACTTATTGAGGACATTATCGGCCGTGGTCATTGCCAAAAAGCATCAAGGGTAAAAATCAAACGACACCCCACTTTAGGCGGGCACGCTTGATTGGTTACGGCCCCTGATTCCAAACCATCGGTCGGCGCGGTCTTTGAGAGTTTGACGGTTGCAAGTTTTTTTTCGTTGAACTGTTGCTTTTTTAGTATAACGAGGATTTAATAAAAGGATTGCTTTGCCGGAAACGGATGGTTGTCCGTTCGTGCAAAGGCTCCTACCGAAAGACGCCTGCGGATGCCCGCGCTCTTACTACCCATGAATTTTTTTTTCATGCTGAAGTCTGCGCGCGGCAAGGCATTTTTGTTGGGCAGGGTAAGCATGGGAGTTTATACTAGGCGAAAAGTCGTGGATCTCCACGACTTCATGGAGTGGCTTGTGGCTGTATGGAGGATGGCAATTAACCGGGCGGAAGGAAGAACGCTCTATAACGAGGTTCCCGTTGTTATCGGTGGCATGAATCTTGCCGATACAACCATTTGACCGTTCACAGCGTAGATCGCATTAGGAAGACTCGGTTCACTGCTGTTCGAGCGCGGTTGGTAAGTCATTCAATAAGAGACAGCTATGGATTTCCGCAAAGTGCTGGCGCTCCGGGGCCCCAATCTATGGGCGAATTTCCCGGTTTTAGAAGCTTGGGTCGATCTTGGCGAACTCGATAAGCCCTCGACGGATTTTCCGGGGTTCGCGGATCGTTTGATCGACTGGATGCCCAGCATGATCGAGCATCGCTGTAGCATCGGCGAACGGGGCGGCTTCTTTCAACGCCTCCACACAGGCACCGACCCCGGCCACATCCTCGAACACGTCACCCTTGAACTCCAAACCTTGGCCGGCACCGAAGTCGGTTTCGGCAAAGCGCGTGAAACCACCGAGCCCGGCGTTTACAAGGTTATTATCGAATACATTGAAGAAACCTTGGGCCGTGCTTGCCTCGACACCGCCCATGAGCTGGTCATGTCGGCTATTTTTGATCGGCCCTTTAATGTTGCTCAAGAAATCGAGCGGCTTCGCGACCTTGCCCAGCAAGTCTGTCTCGGCCCCAGCACGCGGTCCATCGTCACCGCGGCACAAGCCCGCAATATCCCCTTCCGACGCCTCAACACCGAAAGCCTAGTGCTTTTCGGTCATGGCCGGAAGCAACGCCGCATCCAGGCCGCCGAAACCGACCGCACCAGCGCCATTGCCGAAGCAATTGCCCAAGACAAGGAAATGACCCGAATGTTGCTTCGCAGCGTCGGCGTGGCCACCCCCACGGGCCGGCCGGTGAAAGACGCCGACGATGCCTGGTCCGCCGCCTGTGACATCGGCGTGCCGGTCGTTGTCAAACCGCAAGACGGCAACCAAGGCCGCGGCGTGGCGACGAATCTGACCACGCGCGAGCAAATTTCGATTGCCTACGAGGCTGCTCGTAAGGAAAGCCCCGCCGTGCTGGTCGAGAAATTCGCCCCCGGACACGACTACCGGCTCTTGGTCGTCGGCGACCGCGTAGTGGCTGCCGCCCGACGTGAGCCTGCTCATGTCCTAGGCGACGGCATTCATACCATTACGCAATTAGTGGAACAGGCCAACGCCGATCCGCGCCGCGGCGAGCATCACGCCACCGTGCTCAGCAAAATCAAACTCGACGCCATCGCCTTGGCCGTGCTTTCCGATCAAGGGCTGGCGCCCTCTTCCGTGCCGGCCGCCGGCGCAATGGTTTTGATCCGCCGCAACGCCAACCTTAGCACCGGCGGCACCGCCATCGACGTGACCGAGCGGGTCCACCCGGCCGTCGCGGCTTGCGCCGTCGATGCCGCGAAGATCATCGGTCTCGACATCGCCGGCATCGACGTGGTCGCCCAAGACATTTCACGCCCCTTGAACGAACAAGGCGGCGTGATCGTCGAAGTGAATGCCGCGCCCGGTCTGCGGATGCACTTAGAGCCCTCGGTCGGCATTTCACGCCCCGTCAGCGAAGCCATCATCAGCATGTTGTTCCCCGAAGGAGACAACGGACGCATTCCCATTGTCACCGTCACGGGCGTCAACGGCAAAACGACCACAACCCGATTCATCTCCCATATTCTCCGCGGCGCTGCCCCGAACGTCGGCATGACTTGCACCGACGGGATTTTCATCAACGACCGCCGCATCGACAGCGGCGACTGTAGCGGCCCCCAAAGCGCTCGCTGCGTGTTGATGAATCCGAGCGTGGATATGGCCGTCTTCGAAACCGCGCGCGGCGGCATCCTTCGCGAAGGACTTGCTTTCGACTTCTGCGACGTGGCCGTGGTCACTAATATCGGAGAAGGCGACCATCTCGGAATCGCCGACATCAATACGCCCGAGGAATTGGCCAAAGTCAAACGCTGCATCGTCGAAGCTCTCACGCCCAGCGGCCATGCCGTCTTGAACGCCAACGATCCGCTGGTCGTCGAGATGGCCGCCCATAGCCCCGGCCAAGTGATTTTCTTCGCCATGAGCCCCGATCATCCGGTCGTCATGCGGCATCGCAGCGTCGGCGGCCGCGCCATTTTCGTCCGCGACCGTCAAGTCGTTGTCGCCGAGGGCGACCGCGAGGAAATCGTGATGTCGCTCGAACGCCTACCGTTGACCCGCAACGGCCAAATCGTCTTCCAGGTGGAAAACACACTGGCCTCGATCGCCGCTGCTTGGGCCTTGAACATTCCGATGGATATCATTCGCGCCCGCGCCGAAACCATCGCCGCCGACGTGGACAAGGTGCCCGGCCGCTTCAATGTCCTCGAAATCGAAGGCGCCACGGTCGTCGTCGATTACGGCCACAACACGCATTCGCTGGCCGCCGTGATCCAAGCTTTGGAACAATTCCCCCACAAACGCCGCACTTGCGTCTATTCGACGGCCGGCGACCGCCGTGATTGCGACATCATTCGACAAGGCGAATTGCTGGGAGCGGCATTCGACCGCGTGGTTCTCTACGAAGACCATTACCGCCGCGGCCGCACCGAGGGCGAAATCGTCGGCCTGTTCCGCAAGGGACTAGAATCAGCCTCGCGCACGAACGAAATCGTCGAAGTCGTCGGAGCCACGAAAGCCTGCGAAACCGCCCTTTCCTCGACCCAGCCCGGCGAACTCGTTTTGCTCCAGGCCGACGCCATCGACGAAACCATGCAATGGCTGCGCGGCTATCTCGATGCGATTACGGCCAAAAACTCGCCCGACGTGATCGAACAGGTGCTCGGTGAACAGACCGAGGAGCCTCTTGCCCCGGCCAAGATCGAAAGCAAGGTTTTGGTCGAAGCCCACACGGTGGCCAAGGTCTAACGTCCCGAACGTCGATCCAATAGCGTCCAACCGGGTTTTGGGGAAAAAATGCCGGCCGATTCTTCCCTGGGGAGATGATTTCCGGTATCTTGGTCTCTCATGGAAATCTTACGGCAATGGATTGGATCTCATCAAGTCGCGCTAGGCGTCTTGAGCGCGGTTTCCTTGTTGATATTCCTCACAAGCCTGATTGCCGTTCCCTGGTTGGTGGTGCATATGCCCGCCGACTATTTCCTTCACCGGCGACACTTCGTCGATCGTTGGCAACCGCGGCATCCGCTCGTGCGACTTGCTCTTTTGATCTTCAAAAATGCTTGCGGAGCCATATTGATCTTGGCGGGCATCGCCATGTTGATTTTGCCGGGGCAAGGGATTTTAACCATCCTCGTCGGCTTGATCTGCCTTGATTTTCCGGGAAAGTATGCCCTGGAACAACGTTTCGTGCGATTCCGGCCCGTCATCAGGACCATGAACTGGATTCGCCGCAAGGCCCATCATCCGCCGCTCGAACTGCCGACGCACACCAAGGAATAAAACCTTTCCTTGTTCCGAAGCTCCGGCTTCGGAACACCACACCCCTACTGCTGCCGAACGATAACGAATTTCGTCAAGCCTTGCAGCGAATCGCGGGCAGGCGACGGCGGCAAGACCATCAAGGCGTCGCTGGCTTGTTTGGTAAACCAAACCGCCTTTTCCTTGGCATAGCCGATGGCGTCATAACGCTCGAACCAAGGTTGCAAGGCCTCGTGATGATGATTTTCGGAACAGGAGAGCAGGGCTGTCAGCTTCGCGCGCTCGTCGGCATCGACAACTTCCAAAAGGTGGATCAACGGCAACGTGGCTTTCTGTTTGATCAGATCGGTGCCCAACGACTTGCCCACGACGGCCTCATTGCCGGAAAGGTCGAGCACGTCATCGGCAATTTGGAAGGCCATGCCCAAGTCGTGGCCGTACTGCGACATGGCATCGCAAACGCTTGGTTCCGCGCCGGCATAATGGGCGCCTAAGCGGCAGGAACAGGAAGTCAACGCCGCCGTCTTGCCTGCGATGATTTCGTAATACGATTCTTCCGAAAGATCGTAATTGCCGCGGCTATTGATCTGCTTCAACTCGCCTTCGCACATGTTGCGCGTCGATTCGCCGATCACCCGGCACGCATAGACGTCGTCCAGCGAGGCCGCCATGCAGATGGCCCTCGCAAAAAGATAGTCGCCCAACAAAATGCTGGCTTCGTTGTCCCAGCGGGCGTTGATCGTGTCGAGATGCCGCCGAATCGTGGCTTCATCCAGCACGTCGTCGTGGATCAAGGTGGCCGTATGGATCAACTCGGCCATGGCCGCCACGGTGGTATGCTGCGGTCGAATCCCGCCACATGCCTGGGCAGTCAACAATACCAAAGCCGGCCGAAGACGTTTCCCACCCAGTCGAAATCCGTGCTTGACCAGTTTGTCAACAAACGGATTGTCGCTGGAAAGATCGCGTCGGAGTACGTCTTCCGCTTCGGTAAGTTGCGGGGCGATCGGCGCATAAAGCGCGCGCAGCGTGTCTGGCACCGTCACCCGTTTTTGGCCCGTTTGATCCATCGTTGCCCTTTCAGGGTAATCCATCAATTCTACTTTACTGGGCCGGAACGTCGAGGGGGGTAGGCAATTCCAGCAACCGTGCCAACCACACCCCCTGCATTTCGTATTCCGACACCACTCTGCCCTGCTTCAGTAAACATTCGATAGAGGGAAGATCGGCTCGACGGTGATAAACAACCGCATAGCGGCCTTTTTTTGCCGTTTGGAGCGACGAACGATCAAAACCGACCAGTGCTAAACCCGCTTCTCGTAGCGAAGGCGAGCTAATCGACACCGCCGGGGCCTGAAAGGGCGCCAAATTGGGGGCAAACAGAATCGGCCCCTCGGGCGACCGACGCACCGCCTCGGCCAGCATCGGCTCTCGGATCGTGTCGCCCCAATAGGTCACTTCAAAACCAAGCCGCTCCGCACCCGCCAAGCCGCCGGCCATCAGATTGTAATAACTCAGATGGCAAGGGCAGCAGATCAGCAACCCGATCCCCTGCATCGCCACAAACAAAGCCAAAGCCGCGTGCCGCAACCAAGAAGGCTTCGACATGAAGACCGACATTTCCATGACCCGGCGTGCCCCAACCCCCGCCCAGATTGCCCAAAGCGGAAAAACCATCAGGAACAATCGAACCCCATCATAAACCGGCGTCCCAGGCCAGGAAAAAACACACAAGACAAAGACCATCACCGCAGCCAACAAAATTCCCTCGTCTGGCAAACTAGCACTAGTTGGCGAAAGTACGTTAGAGGCAATGTCTCCCCTCGCCCGCTTGCTGGAGAGGGACAACGCCGACGTTTTGCCGGTGTCCTTCACGTCTCCCCTCGCCCGCAAGCGGGAGAGGGGCCGGGGGTGAGGGCGACATGCATCTTCTTGGATTGCACTTTTCTCTCTTCGTCTCATCCACCCCCAAGTTTTCTCCCAAAGAGAAAGAGGACTTAGGCAACGCACCCAAAGGCCGATTCCTCCTAGGATCAGAAACCCAACAGGCACCGTAACGGCCATCATCACCCAGGGATAATGCCACGGCACATCTCGGTCGGCCCAAATTTGCCCCAGATAAAACGTATGTAACGCTTGCCGGCCCGTTCCGCTCGACAAGTATTGATGAAACCGTCCCACTGGATCCAACCAAAGCCACGGCCAGCCCGCCAACACCGTGACGACGCCCGATGTAAACCAAACCAACGACGGCAGCAACGCCTTGCGTCGCAATCGCCATAAAAACCACAAAACAATAGGCGGCGCAGCCAACAGACCATGCAATCGCACAAGGATCGCCAGCCCCCAAACAATGCCGGCAATCGCATACGCTCCAAGACGCTCGCGCCGCACCGCCTCGGCGGCAGCCAACACCGCCGCCGTGAAAAAAAACGCGGTCAACATATCGAGCGAAGCAAGATGGGCATGCCCGAACAGTCGAGGCGTCAACGCCGTCGCCGCAGCAGCCACCGTACCCGCCAGCGCCCCTTCACGTTGTATCGTCCAGATTCCCACTAAAAGAACCAACAACGTAAACGCCAAAGCCGGAGCAAATCGGGCGGCTGCTATCGAAATAACCGACGGATCATCAGGTGCGGGATCAAACAACCAATGCGTGCTGCCCAAAATCCAATAGCCCAAGGGAGCTTGAACCGGCGGTCCACCGGGCTGCCAATTAAAATTATGGTCGATGTTGGCCGTCGTCAAGAAACCAAAACCTTGCTGCCGCAACGCTGTAACAAGCTGCTTGCCTTGATAAACGTGATACAACTCGTCACAGGTGACGCCAGGCCCCGCGCCGTCCGGCGCAAGCGTCGCCAGTGTCGCAACCGTTGCTGCCAAGGCAATCAGAATCGGGCCATAATACTTAGTAGACATACGTTGATTCTAGCGCAGAAATGCCCCGGACGCTAGCCAATCGACATGCCAAAAAGGGCAAACATCCTTACCCGCCGGCCTGCATCGCCCAACAGGGCCGAGGAATTGTTAACTATGAAAAAACCGTAGGGCGGGTCAAGCGAAGCGATGGCCCGCCATTTTGCGAGAGATTCCAGGCGGGCCATCGCTTCGCTCGTCCCTCCCTACAGAAAACTGATCAGCCCTGCATCGCCCAAGCCCCGGGGTGCAGGCATTCCCAACGGCTGCTATAATGGCGGAACACCCTCGCTGCCACTTTCTTCGAGGACATCCATGAAACCTTCGCTCAAGTTGCCATCTATCGAGGGCGGTTTGATTCAAGGCGTCATGCTGGTTGACCAAATAACGCGCCCACGAACCGGCACGTTCCACGCTCCCAGCCTGCCGAGCCACTTGATTCACCTCGTCCTGCAAGGCGAAGTAGAACAACAGGTCAATGGACAAATCCAGCATTTAACGCCTGGCACGGCTGTTTGGTACTACGAAAATGAAGCCGTCGAAGGCCGGATACTGAAAGCACCATGGAGTTTTCTCACGGTCAATTTCATGGCCATTCGGTTATCGCCGCCGCCGTTTGAACAACGTGTGTGGCAGGCGAGTTCGACCATGAAATCGCGATTCCAAGCATTGCTCGACGCATGGTGCGATGCCAACACCATGCCCCTAGCCCGGCATATCCGTGTTTTTGCAAGGTTGCTCGACCTCCTTGAAGCGGCGCCCTTAACCTCGGCATTGCATCGTGCAGACGCAAGCACGCATCTTTGGTGGGAAATCGAAGCAAAATTGCGCGAAGACCTTAGCCAGCCCATCGATCTTCGTTTCCTCCAGTCGCTCACCGGCCAAAGCCGCCACGCTATCGTGCAAGCATGCCGTCTGGCAGTCGGCGTTTCGCCCATGAAGCGGGTCAAAGAAATGCGTCTCAGCTACGCGCGGGGATTAGTGCAACATTCTCGGCTGACGATGACCGAGATCGCCTTGCGCATAGGTTACAGCCGCGTCCAGGAACTGTCGCGCGACTACAACCAAGCTTTCGGTTGCACCCCCACTGAAGACCGCCAGGCCGGACCCGACTACCAGCTATTGCATGTTCCAAGAAAGTCATGACCCAACACTTCCAAACATTTCATGGTCAAAGGATTCCCGCCTAACCTTTGTGACTTCAAGCGTCTAGCAAGATCAATTCATCTCGTTCCGGAATTCCTGATTCAGAATACAGCATAGAGTTTGCTGCCTGAAGTTCCTGCGATTCTCTCAATCTTGCTTGTTGTCAGAAAATTTATCGCACGCAATATCGCATAAATGCAACGGTAATTGCGACAAAACGCAGCCAAATTGCGACGCATCGTCTCGGCCGATCGGCTATGTTCAACTTCTGATGTTTCGATCCTTTCTGGAATAGGAAACTCCCCTGTTGGATCAGCGTAGAAAGCCAACGAGCTTATTACGCCATCCATTCAAGGGCATTGTATTCCAAATATCCCGCCACGATTCCCTATTGCAACGATGGGAGGTTGTCTTATGAATTGGCTCCGTAATTGGATAATCATGTTCATAGTTATTTTTGGCCTAGGCTGCATCCAGACGGTAACCGCCGAAGATGTCTCGGCATTGCGACTTGTGCCCTTTCCCAAGCGTGTTGAACTGCGACAAGGCACTTTCTCTCTTGAACGCAAGCTCGTGCTAGAGACGCCGGCTACATCCGCAAAACTATTGGCCCGTCAGCTTGGAGAGGAATTGCGGCTGGCCGGCCTGGAAATGCCGGAAGTGCGCGATATCTCGGGCAATATGCAATGGCTAAGGCTTTCCTGCCAACCCGGTATTGTGCCATCCAAGCCAATTTTTCGGGAACATGCCGCAACAGAGGATTATCTCCTCAATGTGCAGTCCGACGAGGTGGTTTGTTTTGCGCCAAGTGAGATCGGTTTAGCTCACGGCATACAAACGCTTTGCCAATTGATACGAGCCAACCGCCGTGGAAACGCTTTTCCTTGCCTGAGCATCTCCGATTGGCCTTCGCTTACATGGAGAGCCTTTCAAGACGACATGACGCGCGGCCCCAGTGCCACACTCGATACCCTCAAGCGGGAAATCGATCTGGGAACAGCGTTCAAAATGAACATGTTCACCTATTACATGGAGTACCAATATGCTTTTTCGAAACATCCGAATATCGGGCCCAAGGATGGTTCACTCATGCCCGCGGAGTTGAAGGCCCTGGTCGAATACGCTAAACCGCGGCACATGGAAATTCTCGGTTGCCAACAGTCATTCGGACACTCATCGAACATATTGAGTCATCCTGAATACGCCGATGTCCGTGAGACGGCCGACATCCTTTCTCCCGCCAAGGAGGAAACATACAAATTGCTCGACGAGCTTTATTCCGATGTTGCGCCGCTATTGCCGTTTCCTTGGTTTAATGTATGTTGCGATGAGACGCAGGGCCTTAAAGATACCAACGGCCCCGCGAAAGAGTTGGTCAAACAAAATGGCGAGGGCGCCGTTTACGTTCAGCACTTGCGCCGCATCCATGATATCCTGAAAAACAAATACAATAAACGCATGATGATGTGGGGCGACATTATCATCCAACATCCCGATAAGCTTGCCCAGATCCCTAAAGATACCATCATGCTCACCTGGGCATACGATCCGCGGGCAAACTTCGAGGGGCAAATCATCCCCTTCACCAATTTAGGATATGAGTTCTTCGTATGTCCCGGCGTGGACGATTGGTCGCGAATTCTTCCCGACTTCGGCAACGCCACCGTTAACATCCAAAATTTCGTTCGCGACGGTGTAAAACATCACGCGCTCGGTATGATCAATACCGAGTGGAAGGACGATGCAGGAACACTTCGTGCGCCGCTCTGGCATGGATATGCGTGGGGCGCTGAGTGCGCATGGAACGCCGCAGTTACAAAACCCGACGACTTCAATCGCCGTATCGGCGCAGTCCTATTCGGCGAAAAAGGCAGCCACTTCGGCCAGGCTATCGAATTACTGACCAAGGTGCATCGTTTGCCTGTAGTGAATACGGGCAATGCACAGAATTGGCCCCAGGGCTTGCAGAATTCCCGCTTCTGGCAGGACGATTTTGCCCCCAAAACAAGCCGTGCAAACATCCACGAACAAGTTGATCCATTGTTGGCGCTGGTTCGGCCGGCAATCCAACACTTGGAAGCCTGTAAGAAGGGATCTGTCGTCAACGGCGATCTACTAGATGCCTTCTTGTTGGGGGCGCATCGGATAGAATTGATCGGCCAACGAATGCTCGATGGCCTGGAAGCAGCCCAAACGTATACGGAAGCGATCAACGCAATTGGGAAGGATAACAAACTGGCGAAACTGGCCAAGGCCGAACAACTCGTCCGCCGAAATCGCGACGCCCACGAGACCCTTGGCAAGGAATTCGCCAGAATCTGGCACAGCGAAAGCAAACCCTATGCTCTGGATCGAACAATGAATCAGTATGTCGCCGTGGCAAAGCGGTACGATGATCTGGTAGCCAGAATCGCCGATGCCCGCAAGAAGGTCGAAGCCGGAGCACCGTTGCCGAAACCGAGTGAACTAGGACTGGCCCTTCCGTGAAAAAACAATAACATCTGTTTTGCACTAGTTTTTCAATACTCATGGATATCTACTCATGTTTAAGTTATTGAAGTTACATTCTCCACAGCTATTAATAACTACCCTCGTGCAGACATTTGTCGCAATAGCCTTCTCCGCACAAGCCGCATCGCCTATGGAATCGGCGCGAGGAATCATCGAGAGGCTTGTACCGGCCAAGGCCGGCCAGTTCGTGTTGGAAACAATCCCGGCCGACGCCGGCCGCGACGTTTTCGAGCTGGAAAGCCGCGATGGTAAAATCGTCGTTCGCGGCTCCAGCGGCGTGGCCATCGCCTCGGGCTGGAACTGGTATCTGAATCACTATGCACATTGCCACGTATCGCTGTGGGGCAACAATCTCGCTTTGCCCGAGATTCTTCCCACCGTACCGGAAAAGGTCCGTCGCGTTAGTCCATGGAAACATCGCTATTACTTGAATTTTTGCGTGTTCAGCTACAACCTCGCCTGGTGGAACTGGCCGCAGTGGGAGCGGCTGATCGACTGGATGGCCTTGCATGGCGTCAACATGCCGCTCTCGGTAACCGGCCAGGAGGCGATTTGGCGCAAGGTCTACCATGATCTAGGGCTAAGCGATCAGGAACTGAACGCATTTTTTGTAGGCCCGGCTTTTTTGCCGTTCGGCTGGATGGGCTGTATTGACGGTTGGGGAGGCCCTCTTCCAAACCGCTGGATCGATAGTCATCTGGAACTCCAAAAGAAAATCGTCGCCCGCGAACGTGAGCTGGGCATGACGCCCGTCTTGCAAGGTTTTACCGGCCATGTACCATCGGCCCTCGGCAAACGGTTCCCTCAAGTGAAGCTGCAACAGTTGCCATCCTGGTGCGGTTTTCCGCCAACGCATTTCCTTAGTCCGCAAGACCCGATGTTCGCGGAGATTGGAAAGCGGTTCATCGAGGAACAAACTCGCCAGTTCGGAACCGACCATCTCTATGCCTCGGATACGTTCATCGAAATGCCTCCTCCCAGTAATGATCCAGCGTTCCTCGCCTCGATGGGCAAGGCGGTTTTTGCGGCAATGAAAGCAGGCGATCCGCAGGCCAAATGGGTCATGCAAGGTTGGATTTTCGTCAATGCCCCTAAGTTCTGGGAACGGCCCCAGGCCAAGGCTCTTCTCGACGCCGTGCCCGACGACCGCATGATTCTCCTCGATCTCGCTTGCGAAAATATGCCTGTTTGGAACAAAACGGAAGCGTTCTACGGGAAGCCGTGGATTTGGAACATTATTCAAGACTATGGCGACGTGGTAAGCCTTCATGGCGGCCTGCCGCAACTGGCTGCAAATCTTCACGAAGCAATGACCAGCCCCCAACGCGGCAAGCTTGCCGGCATCGGTCTGGTCAACGAAGGGTTGGGCTACAACCCGGTGGTCAACCAGTTTCTGAGCGAAATGGCATGGCGAACCGAAGTGCCTGCCATTCCTGCATGGATTCGCGACTACGTGCAAGCTCGTTATGGTGCATTGCCCCCGGCCGCTTCTAGTCACAGCCTATCGTTCTCCAGCCCGACTCGACTCCGCCATCTGCGATCGCCCCATGCTGATCGACTCGAAGGCCGCCCACGAGGCCAACTTCGTTAGCTACAGCAACGCCCAGCTTGCCGAGGCATGGGATCATTTGCTTGCCTGTGCGCCCGAGTTGTCGCACGTCGATACTTACCGATTCGATCTGGCCCATGTCAGCCGACAAGTGCTGTCCAACCATGCAGCACGATTGCGTCACCAAATATTCCTGGCCTATGAACAAAAAGATCATCGGGCACTCGCCGAACGAAGCGATCAATATCTACAACTGATCCGCGATCTGGATTCACTACTAGCCACCCGAAACGAGTTCCTTTTAGGCCGTTGGTTATCAGATGCCAAACGCTGGGCAACCGATGACACGGAAAAAAAGCTCTACGAGTGGAATGCCCGAACACTCGTCACCCTCTGGGGTCCGCGCGACGGTTGCTTGCATGAATACTCGCGTCGGGAGTGGTCTGGGATGCTCACCGGCTTCTACTTGCCACGCTGGAAGATGTTCTTTGAATCGCTGAACCGCTCTCTGGCCGAAGGCAAACCCCTGGACACCGAAGGTTTTCAACGCACAGTTCGTGATTGGGAAGACCAGTGGACTCATCAAACCGATGCCTATCCGGCCGAGGCCCAAGGCGATACCGTGGCCATCTCCCGCCAGTTGTGGGAAAAGTATGGCAAGTTCGTCAGTCAGAAGTAACACCAGCAATAGAACACTCGCCCATGAATAGTCTGCGTTATAAATCGAATCTGCAGGAAACCCTTAGCCGGTTGCGATTGCTCTACGCGCGTAACGCTGAGGATCGGATTTTCGCCACTACGGCCGTGCCAAGCCCAACGTTGGCGCGTTTCGCTGAAACGCATGTGCCCGGTGCGTGCGGATATCCAGCCATGTCGGAACGCATCCAGTTTTGGGACAATCTGCTTCAAGAGCGTGCCGCCCTTGGCGACGATTCCATGCCGACGGCCTATCTCAGCGAATGCGACCAAGGGCTGTACGGCGGCATCCTCGGAGCGGAAGTGCGGTTGATGGCCGATCCGGCCACCGGCTGGATTTCCTCGATGGTCCCGCCTCTGCTGAAAGATTGGTCTGAATTCGACCGGCTCTGCTTCGACCCGAAACACTCCTGGTGGCAGCTTTATGTGCGACAACTGGAACTGTTCACTGAAGCAAGCTACGAAAAATGGGGCGTCAGCCATTTCATTCTCATCGACTCGCTCAACTTCATTTTCGAGCTTCTTGGAGCTACGAAAACGTATCTCAGTGTGGACGAGCAGCCCGAGATGGTTCGCCGCGCGATCGATTTTGCCTATGATCTGAACATTCGCGTTCAAGAGACGTTTTTTGAGAATACCCCGTCGCTTGATGGCGGCACTTTCAGCAATTTCGCCCAATGGCTGCCCGGCCGGATCGTCTCGGAAAGCCTCGATCCGTTCCACATGACTTCGGTGGCCTATTTTGAGCAATGGGGGCGCGAACCGGCCGAACGGATCATGAACCACTTCGACGGCGGCGTGATCCACATCCATGCCAACGGCCGGCATTTGCTTCAAGCAGCCGCAACCTTGCGCGGTTTGAAAGCCATCTTGCTGCTCGACGATTTGGGATTTCCCACGTCTTTCGAGTTGATCGATCAACTGAAAAGTCGTGTAAACGATGTGCCTGTTAGCTGTTTTGCCCCTTACGAAGCCTTTGTCGAGCGGCTGAAACGCCACGCCTTGCCCGGCGGCGTCTTATATCAAGTTCAAGGCGTTCCAAGCATCGACGCATCGAACCGGCTGATGGACGCAATTCTCGATTATCGCGTGTAGAACTAGATCCGCGCTCAAGAAAAAATTATCCGTCGCGGGGGTCAGTCCGCGACGGGTTAAATTGAATCGGCGAAAGTATGTTATTCGTTGTTCGAGTGAACGCGACAGGCGCGGGCTCAAACAAGCTCTTTCTTGGCGCCAATCAGCGTCCGCATCCGCTCGGCAAGCAACGCGGCATCGAACGGCTTCTTGAACGTCTCGTTGATGCTCGATCGGTCGAAACTCAAGGAACTGCCGTCGTCAGGCAGCAAAGCGATCAGAATAATCTCTGAAAATTCGCTGTTGCGGCGCAGATTCTGACAGATCTGGAGCGCTTCGGTGCGTCCAATCGAGAAATCCACGATAATACAGTCGGGATGGAAGCTCTCAGCTTGAATCCCGGCGTCAAAACCGCTCGCGGCCACGGCGGCTTTGAACGAACGTTCGAGGGGTAGTTCTCGTTTTAGGTTCTCGATCAAAACTTGATCTTGAGCCACTATGAGAACTTTGGCCATCGCTTCATCTTCCAGATCGCCCAAGGGCATCCCATGTTCCTTAAGGAACTTAATGAGATACTCCCTCGGAATGCGTCGGTCTTGCGATCCGGGGATACGATACCCCTTCAGCCGGCCCGAGTCGAACCACTTACTGACGGTGCGCGGGGCCACCTTGCAAATCTTGGCGACCTGACCAGTTGTGAAGACCTTCATCGCAGGCTCTCCGATATACAATTCACATTGGTTTGGGTTGGGTCTCGACAGAACAAATGCTCCATCGAGCGTTTAATAACCCCTTTTGAAACCCGCGGATCTGCTTCCCTCTCATGCTCCATCCTTTCCGTCACCCCGAAGGGCTTTCGGACATCCGCAAGTATCTGGGTCGGGGTTCTCCGTAATTCGCTACGTTGTCTTGGCTGTGGTTCAGCTCCTTCTGACCCGCGCCGTACTTACTACATCGGCAATCAGGGCATTCGGAAGCCAGAGAAAATCCGTAAAATAGAGAAGGTTGAGTTCAACCAAACTATTTCGATTCACTCCAACTTCTGACACATTCTTCCGGCGACCTACGATCGGCAGAGGCGGGACATTCCAAACCCTATGCCCAATGGAGAATACAAAGGCACAAGGCTAAGGCGTTTAAGCCTTTAAGGCAGGTTCCCCCCTGCGGATCCCCTGATCCCATGTTCGGTGTGAGTCGCATACCGACTTCACCTTGGAACAAGGTTTCCGTAATTGTACTTCGATCCCCGCGGGGGTAAGACTTTAGAGACTTTCTTCGGTCGTAACGAGCAATCTAAAATTATCAGTGCTGACGGACCTGTCGATCGTTCATATTGGAGAAGTTTTAACGCCCTAAACTATTATGCAGATTAGGTTTGTTGCTTCAAACCGCAAAAACCTTGCCGATTGGAGAAAATTGAGGGGATCCTAGAGCCCGGAAAATTTTTCTCCAATTATCTGGCTCAACATCAGACGCCATCTCTACACTCCGAAGCCCAAACTTCGGAAGACCAGCCTGAAAAACCGCTCGAATTCTAAAAAATCGAAGCTTTGGAAACTTTCATTTCCAAGCCGGCACATAGAAACAAGGCAACAAAATCACTTCGCCGACACTTTTTTGCCGCTTTCGTTCTTCACGCTCGCCTGATAACCCGTCGGCAAACTCAATTGATACTCAACCTCGTCGCCCTTCTTTTGCCAGCGAAGATGAATGGGGCCATCCGGCGTGGGAATGTCGCCCTCGCAGAAGTCCAACGAGAAATCGTTGAACTGAACCAACACTTTCCGGCCTTGCGTATCCACCGAACGCACGCCCAGCACGTCGCGATAAAGCGTATGGACGATATGCGAAGCAAAACCGTGGTCGCAGCTTGCGCAGGCATCGGTGTTTTCCCAAAGCGTGCCGGTTCGATCCGCCATGTACAACAGATAGGCAATCGATTCGTCCAAAATCTGTCGGCTTCGGCCGTTTTGCGAAAGCAGCTCCATCCGCAGCATGTTGCCAATGAACGAATTCGCGATATGGATTTCCGGAAACGCCTTGGTTTCCTTCCGATTAGGACCAAACTTATCGCGCAGCAAAGCCCACAAATCGGGATGACTTTGCGGTGTAGCCGCCTGGAAGAAGAATGCGTAGTATTGGCAAACCTCGGTTCGATTTCGGGTGACTTCAAGTTTACCGTCCTTATTGCGCACGGCGTTATCCACGAAAAACTGACCATCGAACGACTGCTTCCTGATAGCTTCGAGAATCTTGTCGGCCTTGGCCGTCAGTTCCGGAATATTGTAGGTGCGGCCGGCAGCTTTCAATGCCCCGGCATAGAGCATGTTGCTTGGATAATTCACGTCTTGCACAAACTGGGCGGCAGCCGACCATTCGACAAACACCCAGGACGGCAATTTTTCGAGCAAACCGTCTTTATTCTCATATTTCTTAAAGAAATCGAATAGCTTCAACACTCTTGGCCGCAAAGCATCGACCGTCGCGCGATCACCGCTCCGGACATTGTATTCTTCCAGTTCGACAACGAACCACAACGCCCAATTAGGGATATACACGCCATCGTTATGATCAGCCGGATAGCACATCGGCAGCATCCCGTCGGGCAGAAACTCGAACTTGGCGGGCAAGAGGAAGTTCTCGCAGAAATTCTGCTCTACCCGTGCATCGCCGCTGAGATCCTGTGCCACGCGAGATGTGAAAAAGCTATCGCAGAGCCAGCCGGCCCGTTCACGCGAAGGACAATCCATGAAAATATCCAGCGAGTTCTGGCGGAATGTCTCGACGCCCGCCGCAAAAATCCGGTTCAGCCGCTCGTCGCTCGACGCGAACTTGGCCTGCACCTGTGGATGGGCAAACTCACGCAGATAGATGTTTTCGATCCCGCAGGCCCCCTCCAAACACAACAGCTTCAGGCCCCGGAGCGTGTTAGGCTCGATCGCTTCCAGTTGATAGGCGCCAGGCTCCAATTCGTAACTGATAATGTTGACGCATCCCAGCCGCTTATAGTCCACGTCGTTGTTCGTGATGAATTCATCGAACATGAACCAAAGCCGCGTCTTCTGCGAACAAGTCACTTTAGCGCCCAAAAAGCCCGTGCGATTGACGCCCAAATCCAAAATGCGATACTCACGCGCATTCAGCTTAATTGCATTGGCCGGCGCATACGACTCGGGGGTTGTTGCCGTTGAAACAGACCGGAAACACTGTGCCTCGATCGACGGGATCGTCGTCAATTCATTCTCCGGGAAACCCTTCAACGTCGGACCGATGCCGGTCAACGATCGGTCTTTCCAAAGGTCTTTCGGCTTCTCGATCGGCTCAACCTTCCCCGAGGCAACGATCTTCGTCGCGGAATGCCGGGTATAGTCGGGATACAAAACGCGCCGCGGCAGCAGATTCTTATCAGGCTGCACGGCCATTTCCGCTGCTACGTCAGCCACGGATACATCACTCCGCCAACGGTCGAAATCAGCCTTCAAACGATAAACTTCCGTAAACGGGCGTTGGAAGCTGTAACGCTGCACCTTCTGCACGCGGCAATCGAGCAGCCGGGCCAAAAACTTTTCGCCCGCACCATCGGTCGAGGCCAACACCCGATCACCGGCGACTACTTCCGCCTGAAGGAACGAAGGTTGATCCAACAACGAGTAGCTGTTCGAGTTGTAACCTGCCACTTCGATGGCCACGAGATTTTTGCCCGGCTTGAGCTTCCCGGTCAGATCCAGTTGATCGATGCGATAAAAACCATGCGGCCCGCGCGCCGGTCCGCTGCCGAGGAACTCGCCGTTGATCCACGCCCGATAAATCGTGGCCGCC
Source organism: uncultured Planctomycetaceae bacterium (assembly GCA_964458015.1). Classification (GTDB taxonomy): domain Bacteria; phylum Planctomycetota; class Planctomycetia; order Pirellulales; family Thermoguttaceae; genus CAYWGR01. Next base: position 13,766 of record CAYWGR010000015.1, on the reverse strand, counting down.
GCCACTCGCAATACAGCTTTTTCGCCGGCCTGCGCATCGAAGACCACACGGAACCCGACCAGCAGATTCATTTCCTTTTCGCGGTTCTTCAACCAAATCGGTTTCGCGGATGCAAATTTGACATCCTCCGCGGCAAAAACCTCGAAAACCACCAACGCAAAAAATGCTGTCAAAACGAATAAAGCAAAAGTTTTCAAACGCATGATTTCCTCACCAACAATTTAGATCCATGCACGGATTACAGCGTGATTATGGAGGTGCAACCCACCTCAGGCGTGTGAGCTTAGTTTAACATATCACACAACCTGGAGCAACCAGAAACGTCGGCATCCGTGATTCCAATGCAAAGACGCGCCATCGTTCAGCACGATGCTCATAAAGCGCCGCTTCATGCTCAAAAAACGCTGCTTCGGAATCAAACATCCGATGCTTTTTTTGCGGCCTTCCGAAGCCGATGGACAAACGCGGCGAGGTCGCGCGATAATGGCATTTCAAAATGCATCGGCTCTTCCGTAATGGGATGCACGAATCCCAATTCGACCGCACAGAGAGCCAAGCGCGGAGCGCCGCTCACATCGGGAATGCTCGGCCGAAACAACGGCTGACGATAGACTTTGTCGCCGCACAAAGGATGACCGTTTTCGGCCAAATGAATGCGTATCTGATGCGTGCGCCCCGTTTCCAATCGGCATTCGATCAAAGTGTAATCGCCCAGCCGTTCGATCGGCCGCACATGCGTAATGGCCGTTTTCCCGGCGTTCGGCAGCGTCGTGCTTCCGCGCCGACCGTCGCCCCGATCGCGCGTCAATTGGCTTTCGATGGTTTGCTCAGACACGGCGCCTTCGACAACGGCCACGTAACGCCGATTGATGCTGTGAACGCGAAACTGTTGGCCTAGATGTTTTTCAGCAGCTGCCGTTCGTGCAAAAACCATCAGTCCGCTGGTGTCGCGGTCCAGGCGATGCACCGCCCTGATGTGTCGCGGGGCCGCGCGGCTGCCGCGCGATTCACGCTTCGCGATAATCCGCGGCAACAGCTCGTCGAGCGTCGGCTGGCGCTGGCGCTGACGCGGCGAAAGTTCTCGCTCATCCACATGTCGGGTCGATGTCATCCCGGCCGGTTTTTCAATCACAACCACATGCTTGTCGATATAGCGAATCCGAACGTCATCCTCGCGAACGGGCGGAGCCGCCGAGTGTTGCAGCACCTTGACCACATCGACCAGCCGCAGACGGTAACCGGCGTCAACGCAAAGGTTGCCGTTGATCGTCACTCGGCGCGTGTTGAGCAGTTGCCGAATTTCAGACCACGATTTGCCCGGCATCCAACCGCGCAGGCAAGCCGACACGGTTTCGCCGACTTGACGAGGCAGAACGCGAAAGATCTTATCGCCCGAGTTGGGCTTGGGTTTGGCCAATTCAAAAACTCTTTCCAACTTGATCCGGCTTTGTTGAAATCCTATCGCTTCCTCCACCGCGAAGCAAAAGATCCAGGGCAAACGAGCGATTCTTCGCTTCACGCGGGCATGCTTTTTTTGGGCATTTGCCCCCTCTTACGCCATACAAAGCACGGTAGGCCAATATACCTCTGCCGTCAAGATCCCCCAGCCCCCAAAATCGCCCCACTTTCAACGAGAAATATTTCTAAACTATCCACTACAACCGTTTTATTCCGCATATCTCCACCTGTTTCATTTTTCACCTCATTCCCCTTATCTCGAAAGCTAAACTTGATTTGCAGTAATCACACCTGGATGACGCCGTCATGGAAACGATCAGCAACGAAATACCGGTCTCCGACAAAACCGATCCCGTACTTCTTGCCGCTTTCGAGCGAATCAAACGGCTAACGGCCGAAATGCAGGCGGCAGTCGGCCCAGCGCCGGCAGAAACAATATCGCAGGGCGAGCCGATCGCGGCTTCTTCCAGAACATCGACGGATTCCTTTACGCCCACCGAACCCTCGTCATTCCTGGAAGCGGGCTTGACCGACAGCAACGTCGAGGCATTGATCCTCAAATTTCTGTTGTCTCGAGGCGACGCCACCGGACGAGACATCGCTGATCAGGTGAAGCTGCCCTTCGTGCTGGTCAGCGAATTGCTCTGCGAAATGAAAAACGACCAACTGGTGGTCCATCGCGGGTCGGCCCCGATGAACGACTTCCAGTACGAGCTGAGCGATTTAGGACGCGAGCGTGCGCGGCGTTATTCGCAACATTGCACCTACTTCGGCTCGGCGCCTGTTTCGCTGAAAGATTATATCGCCAGCGTGCAGGTCCAATCCTTAACAACGCAACATCCCACGGCCGAGGATCTGCGGCACGCCCTCGGCGGATTGGTCTTAAGCGATCACATGATGGATCGGCTGGGGCCGGCCATCAACTCGGGCCGCGGTCTGTTTTTGTTCGGACCTCCTGGCAACGGCAAAACAAGCATCGCCGAACGCATCACCGCCTCGTTCGGCAGTGAAATTTGGATCCCCCGCGCCATCGGCATCGACGGCGAAATCATTCGTCTTTTCGACCCGATGAACCACGAGGAAATGCCCCTGGCACAGGGCGAAGGATTGATCGACAAGCGAAAAATCGACAAACGCTGGGTGCGCATCCGTCGCCCCACGATCATCGCCGGCGGTGAGTTGACGATGTCGCAGCTCGAAGTGACCGTGAACACCTCGACCGGCATCTGCGAAGCTCCGCTGCAACTGAAAAGCAACTGCGGCACCCTGGTCATCGACGACTTCGGCCGGCAGCGGATGCAAATCGACGAACTGCTGAATCGCTGGATCGTGCCGTTGGAAACACGCTACGACTTCTTGAACCTGCCGAACGGCAAGAAAATCAAAGTGCCCTTCGATCAACTCGTGGTCTTTTCGACCAACCTCGAACCGCGCGACTTGGTGGACGAGGCCTTTCTACGCCGAATTCCCTACAAAATCGAGGTTATCGACCCGAGCGAAGAAGAATTCCGCCGTCTCTTCAAACTGATGGGCGAGAAACTGGGCGTGGCCTATAACCAAGATGCGGTGGATTACGTCATTGCCGTGCATTTCAAAAAGGCAGGCCGCCCCTTCCGCTTCTGCCAACCGCGCGACCTGCTCCTGCAAATCCGCAACTATTGCAAGTATCACGATTGCCCCGCCGAGATGACCGACAGCTATTTCGACAAAGCCATCGAAAATTACTTCGCGGTAATGTAAATCGCACGGAACGTATTCGTTATCTAGGCCGAAAAGTTTTTAGTTCCGATACTTCGGCAATGATCGCATAATCTCGATAGCGATGCAGGAGCATTGCGCGGTTTTCTATGGCACACGCCGCAATCAAGCAATCCACGCTGTTTCGGATTGTCTTTCCGCAAACTCGCGCCGCTCGATAGATGTCGGCCGCACGGCGGTATGTCTTGCGAAGCGTCGGCAAATACATCAGCGGCGACATTCTCCGCTCGATATTTCGAGCATCTCGATCAGAAGCAATGCCCTGGCGAATTTCCATCAAGATCGGACCGCAAATACAGATGTTCTCATCTGCTTCAAGAGCAGCAACCAACTGAATTGCTTCCCGCGAATCACGCCCGCGAAAATAATCGATCCATACACTCGTGTCGACAAGGATCATTCAAAACATCTCCCGCGGCGCATCTCGGCAAGGTCTCCCTCCCAATCAACCTTTCCACGCAGCTTTAGAATATCGCGCTGCTTTTGATGGCGCAAGAGCTCGCGCAATGCGTAGTCGAGCAGTTGTCGCGTAACGTGAATTCCAGTTGCCTTTTTGGCTTGGCCGATGATCTTCTCATCTAAAACCACATTGGTCCGTTTCATGAAATGGATGCCTCCGTAATTTTCTTCTCAATATTCATCTATACACATTATATGCAATATTATGTGTATCGACAAGATCACGCGGAAGACACTCCAATATCACTTCGCATTCGCCTTCGATACCACGTCTTGCCAGAAATCGCGGGCTTGGCGATGAAGCGAAAGGATTTCTTTCTGCTGCTTGGGATCGTCGAGTTGGATCTGCTTGGCGCGCTCGAATACCCAATCCACGAAGAATTGGGCCGCCGATTTGCTGACGCGCGGCTTGTAGCCGATTTCCACATAATAGGGCCCCGTCATCGCAAAACGATAGGTTTTCGGCAAGTCGGTCACTGCACGAACCAAAAACCAACCGCTTTCCTCGAATTCGATCTTCGGCAGTTGCCCACTCTTCGAGTACTGGTCGAACGGAATGGAATGCTCCACCTTGCCGTTCTTAATGATGTCGAGATAGCTGATCGGCTCGCGGGTTGAAAGCGTCAGCCCAATTTCAAACGACTGTTTCGAGCCTGCCTCGCCTTGAAACACATGGCCGGGCAACTGGCCGTCGACCGACGGTTTCAGCAATGGGCCATTCGTGACGATCACCTGGCCGTCACGAAAACCTTTCCACCATTTTTCGTAGGTAAAATCGCCGTCCACATGCACGTACATCCGATTGTAGCCCACCGGATTCGGCGATTCGCCCGAACCGCTGCCGGCCGAAGGAGGAATGCGCAAACCGCATTCAAGCAACTGGAAATAGATGTATTGCGACCATAGGGCGTTCCCCCAGGGATCGGGATAACGCACCCGATCGCGAGGCTTGCCCTTCGATTCATTGGGAATAACGGAATCACGACCAATATGGCTATTGGCCACCTCGACCGAATCGATCTGGCCCGCTGCCACGAGCATCGGCACGTCCCACCAGAACGGTTTGCTGCAATCGACCCAAACATCCTCGTCACGAGCCGTCTTCAAAAACTTTACAACCGAGGGATATTCTTCATCGGCCGAAGGCAACGCCAAAGGTTTCGGCAGATTGAACAGCAAAAGTTCGGTGCCCGACCGATAAGAAGAACCAGCCACAAGATGGTAATAGCGGTTGCCGTCGAATCGAACGAGCGGTTTCGGAGGCAGTTTCCCGCCCCACGAGTTTTTGTCGTTTTGCCAGGTAATGACTTCCGCCACATGGAGATCGTCGGCTGCCATCAAAAGTTCAATATCGCGTGCGGAACGGCGGACATCGAGATCGCCCGACCACCAACCGTCAGCAGCCATGTCGAAAAAACGCTTCAGATCGACCTTGTTGGTATCGTCCGCAAAGTGGTTGATCGTAAAATGGCCCCGGCGGTCGAGATACTCGGGGCCGCGTTCGATCACGAAGTTGTAGTCGCCAATCGGCAGTTTTAGTTTGATGGTGCCCGGCACAACAAAATGATCGTTCCAAAAGGGCGTTTTATCAGGCTTGAACGGTTTCTTCTTCGGCCCGATCAAATGCATCCGGCAAGGAATCGGCTTGCCCGTCTCACGGTCTACGACCGTCAAAACCAGTTGCCCCGTCGAGGCCAGCAGGGTTTGGCCGACCAAGATCGTTGATAGTGCCAACAATAAGGCGATGAAACGGTGGTAGATTTGCATGGGAAATCACGAAAAACAATCGCAGGAATGTGTTATCGGGCAGGATGCTTGCAAACACAAGAATTCTAGCATACAGCAATACCCCCCTGCGGTGGATCAAGTCCGGCTTGATGAAAAGCTATTCCATCCTACAATAGCTACATAATGTTATTGCTAGGATAAGATTGATTGAATCCGAACGACACTGTCATGGAGCTTGCGACAAAACATCATGGCTGAGGACTATTACAAGACGCTAGGAGTGCCGAAAAACGCTTCCCAGGCGGAAATTCAGAAAGCCTACCGGGATCTGGCGCGCAAACACCATCCCGACATGAATCCAAACGATAAAACCGCCAAGAAAAAGTTTCAACAAGTTCAAGCGGCCTTCGACGTTCTTAATAATCCCGAAAAAAGGGAAATGTACGATCGCTACGGCAGTTCATTCGAGACCATGGGCGCGGGCGGACCTCAACCCGGCCGCGGCGGACCACATCCCCGGACGTGGACGCCCAACGGCGGTGCCGGTGGCGAAGGCGCCGCAGGCTTCAATCCGGAAGATATCGATTTAAGTCAATTTCTTAACGAGCGTTTCGGCCAGGAAGGCGGCGGCGGGTTCGCCGATCTTTTCGGCCAATTCCGCCGCGGTTCCGGTAGGGGGCGCAAGACCTCCGGCGCTCAACGAAAAGGCGAAGATCTGCTTCACGAAATTACCATCCCCTTCAACACAGCGGTCGTCGGGGGTGAAACGCAAATTGCCGTTCAACGTCCCACCGGCAAAACCGAAACCATCGTCGTGAAAATTCCCGCCGGTGTTGACGAAGGCAAAAAAATCCGCATTCGCGGCCAGGGACAACCGGCCGGTCGAGGCGGCACGCCCGGCGACATCATCTTGACGGTTCATGTAGAGCCGCATCCTTGGTTCCAACGTCACGGCAATCAATTGCTTGTGCGCGTGCCGGTCACCTTGGGCGAGGCGGCCGCAGGTGCGAAGATCGATATTCCGACGCCGCGCGGAAAGATCGCTCTCAAAGTCCCTGCCGGCTCCTCCAGCGGCGTCAAATTGCGAGTCAAAGGGCACGGCGTGGCCGCGAAAACCGGCACGGCCGGCGATCTCTTGGCCGAAATCCAAATCATTTTGCCCAAGCAGCTTTCGGATGCCGACCGCCAGGCGATTCGCCAGATCGACGAACATTATACCCAAGATCCTCGCAAAGATTTGCAGTGGTAAGCATGACCGACTTGCGATTCCCGCCGCAATGCCGCATCCGTCGCTCGGCTGATTATCAGCGAGCTTACAAACGTCGCAGCAGCGCGGCCGATCCGCTGATCGTCGTGTTCGGCTTTCCCAACGACTTGCCCCACGCGCGACTAGGCATTTCGGCCTCGCGACGCTTGGGCTGCGCCGTCGTGCGCAACCGCTGGAAACGGTTGCTGCGTGAAGCGTTTCGTCAATGTCGTTCACGGCTTCCGCAGGGCGTGGATTTGGTCGTGATTCCTCGGCCCGGCGTCGAGCCGACGTTGAAGGCATTATTGGAATCGTTGCCGCGTCTGGCCGGCCGCGTGGCGAGAAAAATGCCATGAACCTATTTCGCACGCTGCTGAACGTGCCCGCCTGGCTGCTGATAGGATTGGTGCGGCTTTATCAGTGGTTAATCAGCCCCGCTCTCGGACAACGCTGCCGGTTCGTGCCGAGTTGCAGCGAGTATTTCATCGAATCGGTGCGAAAATACGGTGCGATCCGCGGATCCCTGCGCGGCTTATGGCGCATCTGCCGCTGCCATCCCTGGAATCCCGGCGGCTACGACCCGCCGTAAAGCACCCATCTTGCCCGTTTTTTGCAATATCGCAATCTATAGATATTTCTTCACTCTTGACCCAACGGGCTGAAATCACTATTGTTCCCCACCGCGAGATTCTCCGGCGGATGACAAGGATGTCGTTGCGCCTCTTTTCTCGTTGGAATCTCTTGATTCAGGACGGAGTGCAAGGAAGCATGAAACGTCGCCAATTTTTATGGATCGCATCCAGCACGGCTGCGATGAGCCTTGGGGGATGTTCTTGGTTCAACGGAACGATGCGTTCGCAAAGTCCCGACGAGCCGGTCGCCGAGGAAATCCATTCGCCACGCTTGGTCGGCGATATGGCCGTCCCAACTGGAATGCACACCGTGCGCATCGACGCGGTGGGATTGGTGACCGGCCTGCACGGCACGGGCAGCGACCCAAGCCCTTCGCCGCAACGCGCCGCGCTGCTCGAAGAGATGCAGAGACGCGGCGTCACGAATCCGAATAATATTCTTGCATCCGGCGACACTTCCTTGGTCTTGGTGCAAGCATGGCTCCGGCCGGGCATTCAAACAGGCGATCGCTTCGACATCGAAGTGCGCATTCCTTCTCAAAGCGAAACCACGAGTCTGCGCGGCGGCTACCTGCTCGAAACGCGGCTGAGCGAATCGGCCGTGCTGGAAGCCCGGCTCCATCGAGGAACGACGCTGGCCAAAGCGCAGGGCCCCGTGATGGTCGATCCCACGGCCGATCCCAAGAAAGACCATATCGCCGCGTGTCGCGGACGCATTCTCGGCGGCGGCATCGCCATGAAATCGCGTGATCTGGGACTCGTCATCACGCCCGAACATAAGAGCGTCATGAACAGCTCGAAGGTCGCCAACGCCGTCAACAAACGCTTCAATACCTTCAGCAACGGACACAAGGAAGGCGTCGCCAAGGCGAAAACCGACGAACTCATCGAGTTGAAGGTCCATCCTCGCTATAAAGACAACATCACCCGCTATATGCAGGTGGTTCGTGCCGTTTCCATTTCCGAAACCGCGCCCGAGCGCATGCAGCGTATTTCCTCGCTCGAAGGCGAGTTGCTCAATCCCGAGACTGCCGCCGACGCGGCCGTGCAGCTTGAAGCCGTCGGCGCCGAGGGCATCGATATTTTGCTCAAGGGCGTGAAGGCGAAGGATCCGGAAGTGCAATTCTACGCCGCCGAAACCTTGGCGTATCTCGACCGTCACGAAGCGGCCGAACCGCTGGGACTCATTGCACGCGATCAGCCGGCCTTCCGCGTTTATGCGTTGACCGCCCTCAGCGCCATGCAAGATTTCGCAGCCTACGAGCAGCTCCGCGACCTGCTCGCATCCCCCAGCGCCGAAACGCGTTACGGCGCTTTCCGCGCACTTTGGGCAATGAACGAACGTGATCCTTTGGTCAAGGGTGAAAAACCCGGCGGACAGTTCCACTATCACGTCCTCGACGTTGCCGGCCCGCCGATGATCCACGTCACGCGCAGCCGCTTACCCGAGATCGTCATTTTCGGACAAGGCCAGAAACTCCAAACGCCGCTGGCCGTCAATGCCGGAAATACCATCATGGTCAACAGCGCCGGCGGCAACGAAATCTCCGTAAGCAAATACTCGGTCCAGGAAGGCGACCAGAAACGAATCGTTTCGACGAACGTAGACGATGTGATCCGCGCCATTATCGACCTGGGCGGAACGTATCCCGATATCGTCCAAGCATTGCAAGAGGCGAAAACCTCGGGATCGCTGGCGTCGCGATTCGAGGTGGATGCCTTGCCCGAGGCCGGTCGTTCTTACGATCGCATCGCCGAAGAGGAATCGGGCAACGAAACCGAAAAGAGCGTGCCCGACACGGAAAACTCGGACGAAAAAGGCAAGGCCAAGCCGGCTCGACCAATGCCGGATCTATTTGCCAAACGCGGCGGATCCGAAATCTCGGCCGAAGCCGCGGCTGCAAAAGCAGCCGAAGAGGAAAAAAATGCCGAAGCCGAAGAGAACAAGCCGAAGAAAGGGTTCTTTGCAAAAATGTTCGGCGGGTAGTGTTTCACATTTCCGACAATTATTGCTCCTATTGCTCCTTTCGCGTCCTAGGTATCCGACTCGCAATAGCACGATCTTCCCATGCTCAAGGCACTTGAACTCGTCGGTTTTAAGAGCTTCGCCGACCGGACGCGGTTCGAGTTCCCTCAAGGCGTCACGGTCGTCGTCGGCCCCAACGGATCGGGCAAATCGAATGTCGTGGACGCCATCAAATGGGCGCTTGGCGAGCAAAGCGTCAAAAGCCTGCGCGGCCGCGAGATGGCCGATGTGATTTTCAACGGCTCCGGCACGCGCCGGGCGATGAACGCCGCCGAAATCACGCTGACTTTCGACAACTCGAAGCATTTGCTGGCCGTCGATGCGCCGGAAGTCCAAATTACCCGGCGCGTTTATCGCAGCGGCGAGGGCGAATATCTGGTCAACCGCAATCCGTCCCGGCTCCGCGATATTCGCGATTTGCTTTCCGGCACCGGCATGGGCACGCAAGCCTACAGCGTGATCGAGCAGGGGAAAGTCGATGTTTTGCTGCAATCCTCGGCCAAGGACCGCCGCGTAATCTTCGAGGAAGCCGCCGGGATCAGCCGCTTCAAAATCCGCAAACTCGAAGCCCTCCGACGGCTCGAACGTGTACAGCAAAACTTGCTCCGATTGTCGGATATCGTCGATGAAGTTGAAAATCGCCTGCGCGGCGTGCGAAATCAAGCCGGCAAGGCGCGCCGCTATAAGGAATATGCCGACCGCTTGCAAGAACTCCGAACGCAAGTCGGCCAGGTCGATTGGAAACGTTTGACCAGCCGGCTTGTCGAGTTGGAAGCCGAGCTGCAAGCCCTTCGCGACAATCGCGATGCAGCCGCGGCCGAAGCCGAGCAGTTCGAGGCCCAACTTCTCGAAATCGACGCCGATGCCGCACAAATCACCGAAAAAATCCGCGAGTCGGAATCGCAAATCGCCGCCAACCGCGAACGTATCGCCGCCGCCGAATCGACCATCGAACATCAACGCGCCCGAAGCCTCGATTTGGAACAGGAGGTAAACCGCTATCGCCGTCAACTCGCGGCCATGAACACGCGTGCCGGCGATGTTCAGCAGCAATTGCAAGAAACGGCCGACGCAACGCAAGCGGCCGAGGAAAACTATCGCGATACCGCCAAACGCCTGGCCGAAGCCGAACGCGGATTGACCGAGACCATGACATCGCTCGACCGCCTCCGAGGCGAAAATCAACAGCGACGCAACGCCCACATGCAGCAGATGCGTCAAGCCGCTGCATTGGGAAACGAAATCAGCGCGCTCGAAAGCCAAGCCGCCGCCGCAACCGCCGCGCAACAACGCTGCACCGAGCGGATCGCCGAACTCAACCGCACGCTGGACGCCCTGCAACAGGAACTCGATCAGTTACACCATACGCACGAGCAGGCGACGGCAGCAACCGAGCGATCAGCGCATCGAGCAACCCAGGCTCAGGAACTTCTTACCGAACTTCGCCGGCGGCAAAGCGACCAGCAAAACCAATTGTCGGAACTGCGGCAGCGCCATAGTGCAACGGCCGAGCGGGCCGCGGTTTTAGACGAACTCGTGCGACGGCATGAAGGTTTGAGTGCGGGCGTCAAGGAAGTTCTAGCCCGAGCGGCCGATCCCGCCGATATCGTGTTTCGCTCGGTTTGCGGTTTGGCGGCCGACGTTTTCCATGTAAGCGTGGAAGCGGCCCCGCTCGTAGAAATCGCATTGGGTCAGGCTTCGCAGCATGTCGTCGTGAATCAAAGCGTCGAGCTGCTCAACTTTTTGCAATCCGAATCCAGCCGCCTGGGCGGCCGAGTCGGTTTCCTCTGGCTCGACTTGGGCGTTCCTACCTCGCAGGGCGAGGCGCCCGGCTCGCCGAATTTGGAAGGGCGTCAGGGCGTCTTGGGCCGGGCCGACCGCTTTGTCGAAACAGAATCCCGATTCGTTCCACTGGCACAACGCTTGTTGAACCGCACGTGGTTCGTCGAAAATCTGGCCCACGCCATGCAAATGGCCCATTCCTTCGGCCGTGGATTGCGTTATGTCACGCTGTCGGGCGAATTGCTCGAACCCGACGGCACGCTGGTCGTCGGCCCGCGAAACGCCTCGACCGGACTCATTTCGCGACGCAGTCAGTTGCGCGCTTTGCAGTCGCAATTGATCGATTCGCAGGCGGCGATTGATGCGGCCCAACAAAATCTTGCCGCCTTGGCCAAACAGATCTCGGAACAACAAATCCAAGTCGATCAGTGTAATTCCGAACATCGGCAAGCAGTGGATGCGCTGGCCGATATTCGTTTTGCCGTCACTACGACCGAGGAACGCCGTTCGCAGTTCAGCCATCAGTGCGTTGCGTTGGAAGCCGAATTGCAGGCGGCCGACGTTCAGCACAACAACGCACAGCAACGTCTGACCGAAGCCCGCGAAAAACGCAATCAAATGGACGCCGGGCTTGCCGAAATGGAGTCGGCCCTCGCGGCCCTGGGGCAACAAGTCGAATTGCTCGAAGCGCGCCGCGCGGCCGCCGGTCGCGAAACGACCGAAATCAAAGTCGATCTTGCCAAATGCGAGGAACGGTTGCGCAATTTCCGTGCCCGGATGAAACAGTTCGAGGAAACCAAGCAGGAACGTTGCCGCGCGATCAACGAGTCGCGCGACCGCTTGGCCGAATGCATCGAACGCGGCGAGGCTTCCCAGCGGAGCATCTTGCAAGCCGAAGCCGAAGTGGCCGACCTTTACCTGCGTAAAGAAACGTTCGCCTCGCAAACCGTCGTGCTGATCAATCAACGCGAGGAATTGACGCAACGTCGCGCGGATCTGAACGCCGAGACGCAAAAAATCCGTGGCCGCACCCGAAAACTCGAAGAAAAAATCCACTCGCTCGACCTCTCGGCCAATGAGGTCCGGCTCGAACGCAATGCCCTGGCCGACCGCATGCGCGAGGATTACGGCATCGAACTTTCCGCACTCGAACAAGAACCCAGCGGCGACGAGCAGCGCCAACGCGAGGAAGTTCAGCAGGAAATCGAAGAGCTTCGCCAGAAAATCAACAACCTGGGCAATGTAAACCTTGAAGCGCTCGACGAACTCGATCAACTCGAATCGCGCCATAAAACGCTGGCCGACCAATTCCAAGACCTCTCGTCGGCCAAAGGCTCGCTCGAAAAGATCATCGAACGGATCGACGCCGACAGCCGGCGGCTGTTTTCCGAAACGCTGGAAGTCGTCAAAGGGCATTTCCAAACGTTGTTCCGCGACCTGTTCGGCGGCGGACACGCCGACATCATCTTGGAAGAGAACGTGGACATTCTCGATAGCGGCATCGAAATCGTCGCCCGGCCGCCCGGCAAGGAGCCGCGCAGCATCTCGCTCTTAAGCGGCGGTGAGAAAACGATGACTTGCGTGGCGCTGTTGTTGGCGATCTTCCGCAGCCGGCCCAGCCCCTTCTGCGTGCTGGACGAAGTCGACGCCGCGTTGGACGAGGCCAACATCGACCGCTTCACCAAGGTGATCCAAGGCTTCTTGGCCTGGACCCAATTCATCATCGTCACGCATTCCAAAAAGACGATGACCTGCGCCAACACGATCTACGGCATCACGATGCAAGAGTCCGGCATCTCGAAGCAAGTCTCCGTCCGCTTCGAAGACGTCAGCGACGACGGCCACATCCTCACCAAGCCCGCCGAACAAACCACCAAAGCCGCCTAGCAACTGCAAGCAATCATTGCGATGTAGTTCATGCGACAATAGCCGGGAGCTAACAGCTCCCGGAATGTGCGTAGATTTGCAGTCATATTCCGGAGAATTCACGCTGGAGTTCATTTCACTCAATCTCCTACATTGAAAACTGATTAACCCCGCCACCTCTCCCCACACCCTTTTGCCGCTCGCCTCGGCTTCGTATAATAGAGGATTCACAAATTGAGCCGGCAACGCGAGAGAGGCGGAGATGGGCGGAATTCGTATTGGCGCAGTGACGTATCTAAATACGCGGCCTTTGGTATTTTCGCTGCCAAAGATTGCACCGCAAGCGGAAATCGTCGTCGATCTGCCAAGTCGCTTGGCCGACGCCTTGGCAGCCGGACGGCTGGACGTAGCCACGATCCCCTCGATCGAGTACGCTCGGCATCCAGGCTACACGATCGTCTCCGACGCCTGCATCGCTTGCGAGGGCGCCGTGCGAAGCGTCAAGCTCTACGGCCGCGTGCCTCCCGAAAATATCCGCACCCTGGCTCTCGACGAAGGCTCTCGCACCAGCGCAGCCTTGGCGAAAATTCTGCTGAAAGAACAATTCGGTCTCACGCCCGAAACGCGGCCGTTGCCGATCGGCGTTTCGATCGAAGAAACGAAAGCCGACGCAGTGCTCTTGATCGGCGATCGCGCCATGCTGCCTCTCGGCGAGGATTTTGCGTTCGAGTGGGACTTGGGCCACCAGTGGTTGCAGTGGACAGGGCTGCCGTTCGTGTTTTCAATGTGGGTTGCCAGGCCGGGCGTAGAC
>CAYWGR010000014.1:0-52017 GCA_964458015.1 uncultured Planctomycetaceae bacterium | reverse complement strand
TCGCCGTGCGAACGCCGACGGCCACGGTCACCGACCTGGGCACGGAGTTTGGCGTAGAGGTAGATCAATCCGGCGCTACCACTTCGCATGTTTTCCGCGGCGAAGTGGAAGTACGTTTGGCCGGCGCTAAAAGCAACCAAGCGATTCGCTTGGTCGGCAACGAGTCGGCAAGGGTTGCGGTCGATAAGGATCAACATCCCACGGCACGTCGTATTGCGTTCAAAGCCGAAGGGTTTGTCCGACGCATGCCGGAGCAGCAATCCATCGTGCTGGTGCATGACACCTTCGATACTCGCAACAATGCGGCCGTTTATGGAGAAAACGGTGAATTCGGCCTTAATCTTGACTTGCCGCAACGGCAATCGGGCGTCTATCGGCAAGTGCGTTATCGAGTCGGCGGCGATTATGTGAATTACATGCAAGGCTTCCAATCCGACAACGTCCAGGTCAATCATTGGCGTTGCCCCGGCAAGCTGTGTCTGATGGCCGACTACGGTCAGGCCGGTTGGGTCGTGATGAATCGCTGTTTCCCTCGCGATATTGTCGTCTCGGCCGAGCTTACACCCGAGGCGGTCTACTGGCCCGACAAATCACGGCCGGATAATTACGAACTTCATCGCCAAAGTCCCAACTGGATCGCCCTGGGCGTTCGCGGACGAGGCATTTGGTTCGACCGCAATTTGTTGCCTCTGGCCACGGACGCCGGCGCGGTGCTTTACGTTAGTTCGAACGGCAACTGGGGGCTTTTCGAGAATGGCCGCCGAATCGCCAGCGGCGATGTGCCGGCCAGTGCTCCCTATCGCGTGACCATGCGTGTTGTAGGCAAGGAGCTTACGGCAAAGATCAACGATATCCCCTTAAATCTTGATCCCAATCATCCCGAAGGCGTTTGCACGCTTCGCGGAATGGCTGCCGAGACGATGGGCAATTACATTTCGCTGGGCGTGAGCAATGCGATTTCCGTGGGTGGCATGAATATCAATGCGGCGTTTGAACTCGATAGCCGACCCCTTGGCGCCGTCGACAATTTGACCGTTTCCACGGTAGGACAAGAAGCCCACGGTAACCCTCGGAATCCATAATCGAATCCAGTACTATCCGGCCAATCCAGGCCGGCCGAGACAGTTGAAAATCGCCTGATTTCAATGTCTTGGTAAAAACCGACTCGGGCGAGACAGGAAAGGTTTTGCAATGATAAGACGACTATTGTTGCGGCAAGGAGCAACAGGCCTAACGACAGCCATTGTGCTGATCGTCACGGCCGCATCGGCATGGGCCGATTCGATCGATATCCCCAACGCCGAATTCTTGGTTTATAAGCCGGGCACCAATCAGTCGGTCTATGCGACCAATTACTCCGGGTATGCGGCAATTTCCGACACAACGGTCACGCTATACGGCAATTCGAGCTTCAACTCCACGGCTACTTGGTCGGATGGTTCGACATCTTCCGCCAATAATGGAGTAAATCCAGACACCTTGGATTTCCCCTACTGGGCTGGAACGGGAGCCGTGCAAGATCACAATCTTGGCGATACGATTCTTGCCCAAAACAACATCGAGCGGGTTCATTCCACGTCGGACTTGGGAAAAATCGCCGCCAACACGGAATACACGCTCAGCGCTACGGCAAAAGGGGTCTCATTTTCAGGCAATTCAGCTACTTTCAATCGCCTGTATTTGGAATTGTTGGGCAACGGCACGGCGGTAACAACAGCTTCCGAGATTACCATGACCGGCGATTGGGCTTCCTATTCCGTCACGTTTACCGCAGATCAATTAAAGTCCTTCGTGGGCCAAACCTTGGCAATCGAAGTTGGCGGCTTTGCCGGCTACGATCAGGTGCAGATCGACAACGTATCGCTGACTTATAAAGCCGTACCCGAGCCGACGACCTTGGTATCCCTAGCGTCTTTTGCTTGCGCGGTGGGACTATTCCTCGGATTGCGACGACGCATTCGTAGATAGGAACAACTATTGTGTTTCAGATAAGCTATGTCGGGAGGGCGACCAACGGAAGCCCGGTAAACAGGAGTTTTCGGCCCAGCACTACCAGACATTATTTACCTGAGCATCAATAAAGCATCCTCGCAAATCCAGAAACCGGGACTTTGGAGAGGTGCGATTACAAGTTTTCGGTTTACCAAAGGAGATGATCATGACATTTTTTAGATTGCCTTTTCTCGGGTTGCTGATGGCGGCCGGATTGGTCGCATCGGCTTGGGCCGATTCGATCTATGTTCCGGACGCCGACTTCAACACCATTTATAAGCCAGGCTATACGCCGGGCAGCACAACCGTTGTATCTGCGACAGCCCTGAGCGGCTGGGCAAATTTCGCGGGAACCTCCTCGGCGAAGCTGTCAAGTTGGTCTGATGGCACAAATACTTATTATTCGACCGTAAACTGGTCGGATGGAAGTACTTCGTCGGGAGCAACGCCGGATTATGTCGTGCTACCCGGTTGGGCGGGAACGGGGGCAGTGCAACCATCGGGTCCGGACGGCTCCATTTCTCTTGCCCTAAACGGCAGTGAACGCATGCGTTCCTCTGCCGGCTTGGGAACCATTGTAGCCAACACCAACTATTTACTTAGCGCCGATGCAAGAGGGGTCTCATTTTCAGGCAATTCAGCTACCTTCAACCGCCTTTATCTGAATCTACTTGCGGATGATGAAGCTGTTTTAGCAACACCCGCGGAAATCGTGACAACCGGCAGTTATGCGAACTATTCCGTTACGTTTACCGCAGCTCAGTTGCAGTCGTTTGTCGGAAAATCGTTGAAAGTCGAGGTGGGTGGTTTCGCAACGTATGATCAGGTGCAAATTGACAATGTGGCCCTGAACACCCAATCCATACCAGAACCAACGACCTTAGTGTCTCTGGCGTCTTTTGCCTGTGCGACAGGGCTGTTCCTGGGTTTCCGGCGATGGCGTCAAGGTTGAGAAAAAGAACGTAATATTATGGCAGGGGCACAAGGCGGCGCCTCCTCGATGCAAGCCCGCATCGGGGAGGTGACGCCGAGGCTATTGCATGGACTTCTACAAGAAGAAAAGGTTTTATGTCTTGGATGAAAGCGGTCCTAAGCGGCCTTTTCCTGGTCCTCGGCTGGGGAAATTTGGCTGCCGCCGAAACGACAATCGCGGATTTCACCGGTGATTTTCTGCCCGGCGCATCGGCCGGCCAAACCCGCAACCAGCGTTCGGCCGACGGTTGGAATTATCTCTGGAACTTAAACGGTGAAATTGGCGCTGCTGCCAATTATTCCAAACTCGCATGGAATCCATTGCTGGGTCAATATTGTGCCGACAGCTCGATCACAAAGGTGCCGGCAAGCGAACCGGGGGCATTTGTATTTCTGACGTCGGTGAGCGGTCATCCAGGGCGAGGCAAAAACGACGGAAACAGCATCAACTACGATCGCTTTGCCATCGCAGCCTATACGATCCAATCCGGCAAAAATGGGCAGATCAGCATCTCGGGAAGTTCGTTCAAGGTTGATGATGCGCATGGCAATGGCGTTGAATTGCGCGTGTATGTCAACGATACGCTCAAGACCAAATTCATCCAGGCCGCGGGGGCCGATGCTTCAAGTTTCAATATGCCGTTGGGGATGCTCAAGGTTGGCGATACTGTTTATGTAGCCTTTGGTCCCAACGGCGTGGACACGTTTGACGGTTTCAGCATGAAATTCAAACTGGTGAAGTCGCCGGAATAATATTCAATTTGGTATCCGCAAAATCGGGATTATGGTATAATAACAACGCAGCCCGAGAGGCTTCGTTGTCCAGGTACAAGCAAGGATCTGGCAGGAAGGAGCACTCGATGTCTATTCACGTTGTAAGCGGCTGTTTTTCTACTTCCCGGCGTAAATCGGCATTTACGCTCGTAGAACTTTTGGTCGTCATCACGATCATCGGCATCTTAATCTCGCTGCTGTTGCCGGCGGTGCAAGCGGCCCGCGAGGCAGCCCGCAAATTACAGTGCCAAAACAACATCAAACAGATCGGCTTGGCACTGCACAATTACCATGACGCTAACCGAACTTTTCCGCCTGGCTCCTTCTGGACGGGCAGCGATTACGCCAACTATCGTGGTTCCATCTTGATCCGCTTGTTACCCTATTTGGAGCAACAAGGGCTTTACGACTTGTTCGATTTCTCGAATAAAGTTACTTTTATTGACAACCAAATGTTGTCGGGCGGTACAAACTTAATCCAGTCGATCTCGGTAGCCGTTTATTGTTGTCCGAGCGACAGCCGCCCCAAAACCTTGGGAACGGCCCCTTCCGAAAGAGCATTGCACAACTACGCGGCGTCGATTGGTCCGACCACGCACGGCGACAACACAGTTACACCATGTTCCTGCGCAGATGGCGCCAGTTGGAATGCCTATGCTCCGGCACCCTGGGGTGGTGAATATGGCAAAAAATTCGCCGGCCCCTTCTTCCGTGCATGCGGCGGTTCGACCATCGCCGAATGCAAGGACGGACTTTCCAACACCATCTATTTCGGCGAAGTGTTGCCGATGTGGTCACAGCATAACCAACAAGGCTGGGCATCTTCGAACAACGGTCAGGGGCTGACGTCTACGCTGCCCCCGATCAATTACAACACCAGCAGCGAAAATCCCGCGGACGGTTGCAGCGCCTATTGCAACTGGAATATGGAACTCGGCTTCAAGTCGTTGCATCTCGGCGGGGCTGGCTTCCTTTTCGGCGACGGCTCCGTTCAATTCCTCAGCGAATCGATCGACCATTGGACCTACCAGTATCTTGGTGCCAAAGCTGATGGTCACCCGGCCCAAATCCCATAAAAAAGAATTACGAAGTTACAATTGTCGTCCAACTTAGCTACCGCTCTGATTTGAATTGAGGTTTTCAAGATGCGATTGATTCGGTCAGTTCCTCGATGTTTTTCAATATTTTTGCTTTCGGCATCGATTCTCGGTTGCGGATCGGGCAAACCGAGCGCCGTGCCGATTACCGGCATCGTTACGCTGGATGGTAATCCCGTGGAGAAAGCGGCCGTCATGCTCATGCCAACCGATTCGAAAACGGGGGGACAGCCTTCGTCGGGCCTTACCGATGGGCAGGGCAAATTCACGTTGAAAACCGAAAAAGTCGGTCCAGGTGCCTTGCCCGGTTCTTACCAAGCAACCGTCATCAAGAAAGAGACCTCGGGCATTTTGCCCGGCCAAAACGGACTTGACGGCGGCATTGCCCCCGGCGGCATCAAGGAAAAGTGGATCATTCCCAAAAAATACTCCCTACCCAATGAATCAGGGCTCACGGTCGAAGTGAAATCAGGCATGGAGCCGGTTAAGTTCGAGTTGAAGTCGAAGTAGCAACCCATTGGGCATCGAAAATCACGGCAGGTTAGGATAGCTCCCCCCGTTGTCTTTTCATAATGTTCGATAAGCCCTTTTTTGGCCACATGGGGGGGCGACTTCGCTTACTTACCGGCACGCGCATTTTGCCTGTTCTGCCCATTATGGCGGCAGTTTGACATCCCAGATAAATTTGATTAAGGTAAAAGTGTATACTCTCGTACTGTTCTTTCGACAAAACATTAACCGAGCTCTGCAAGGTTACCCATCGGTTTAAGTCAGATGGCTATGCACCTTAAGTGCGGTTATTAAGCAGATTTTTTCCAGTTCTCTCTCGCTAGCAGAGTCGTTCAGGCTATGAGGCATCTGTTTTAACGGATGTTACCACTTCGATTGTCGCATTTTTGAAACACAATGAGCAAAACTGCAATCCGCCTCTTAGTAGTCGTTGGAATTATTTTTCTGACCTATGGGATGAGCAAACTGATTCAGGTGCAACTGGAACCGCCCGAGGTGGAGGTGCCTTCGTGGACGTTTCGCGACATGCCCATGCAGTTGGACAAATGGCGCGGTGAAGATACCCAGTTGGATCCCCAAATCGCCGCGGCAACTGGTGCGGATGTTATTGTGGATCGCATTTATAGAAACGACCTTGGAGCGGCCGTCTCGATGCATACGGCGATGTTCAAGGATCCCGCCGAGGGCGTCCAGCATTCCCCCACCACTTGTTATCGCGTTAGCGGATGGAACTTGATGAAAGAGACCCGAGAAAACATAAAAATCTCGGAAAACCTAACGATTCCCGTGTCCTTTACAACGTGGGAAAAAAGCGGCGAGACGGTCTACGTCATTCATTGGTATCAAATAGGCGAGAATGTGGTTTATGATCGGCTCGGCCTGGGCAGTCTTCGTTGGAAAATGCCGGGCAAAGAAAAATGGCCCGTCAATATCAAGGTCATGCTGCAAATCTCCGTAAGCGATCCGGAGGAAACCAAAGCCACGATCCTGAACATCGCCGAAAAGATCGCTGCATGGCTGAATCAGCCGGAGCATCAGAAGTACCTGGGCCAATGGCCGGCGGTTTGAGAAACCAATCCCCTCTCATCCGCTCCACATCATCGCCTCCGGCGGTTTGCGGAACGAACTCTTATGTTTCGTGGAGTCTGGATTATTGTCACACGGTATTCATCGCCTAATGCCGTGTTCTCGCCGCTGGAATATCTCGGATATACGATCTGGGGAATGGAACTTGCGGCTGTTGCATGTCTTCATTACCACCTGGGATAGAAGTCTCAAACGGTATTGAACAGGCGTCTCCCAAACAACAGCAACGCCCATGTGCCACAACATAACAGGAATAACGAGGCTGGCTCGGGTATAGGGGTATAGGTTACGCTAACATTATCAAAATACAACGTATTGCCTGAATTTGCCCAAAAGTTGATATAGAGGTATTTGCCAATCGCCAGACTATCTGGTTGGACAACCCAGTCGACATTGATCGTAGTCCACTCTCCAGGACTCAGTCCTGGACCTGCCGTAAAGGAATCGGGCGAACCCCACATCAGATCGCCCACAGAAGCAACGTTGTTATCCGCTACTAGGAAGCCAGTCAGCAGGGTTCCCACCTCGGGATTGTCCTTCCCGCTTGCCGCAACCAGTGACAAGTGATAAGTGCCGGCCTGAACGGTCGTCCCGGTAAACTGGTATAACGCATTATTCGCTGCCATTGCCATTTGACTGCCGTCAGGGATTGCGTCATCGAACTTCGTGGCATAACTTTCGGAAGTCAATCGCACGACTCCTACCCCGGTTCCCGATGCGGTCCAACCATCGACGACGGCATCCGTTGCTGTTCCCTGGCTAATAGTTTGATACTCGAATGATGTGTTGATCGTAATCGGATGGAGGTCGGTATCGATACCCTTGGCTTGGCGAATTACATATTCGAGAGCAACCGCATTATCGACGTAATTGGTGCTATGGCCGCCGATGGAACGATAGAAACAAGCAGTATTTGCGTTTTTCGGATTGGCGTTCTTCACCGTATCGTACAAGCTGAGGATGCTCGCCGAGGGAGTGACCGTATCGGCTCCACCCGCCGCAATCGACATTGGCATCGTGAACGACTGCGGCGAATTGATTGCGCTCCGTTTGGCATACTCCTGAGGCATTTGCTCGTAGGTGCCTCCAAAAGAAGCGGCAATCGCGTCCTGGAAATTCTGGTAGCCGACGAAATTGGCAAGACCGTTGATGCTGCATACTCCATCAACCAGATCCGGATGAAGGGCAGTAAAAGCCAGCGAGCTTGCACCGCCCATCGATGCACCGGTAACAATGGTTTTACCGATGTTGTACTGAGTTTTAAGATTCTGAATGATCTGAACCGTATCAGCTTCCGCGGCGGGGCCCATCCAGGAGGTTGTCGCCCGATAGTCCGGGCAAATCATGATCATATTGTGATTCGCCGCGGCATCGCGTGTAGCTCGTAGTTCATCACGGCTTCCCGTGGCGTATTGCCACCGATCGGAACCGTGTCCATGAAGGGCAATCACGACATCGTATTGTTTCTGTGGATCAAAATCCGTCGGAAGCAACTGTACATAACGTTGTTCGCTCCCGTCGTATGTAGCAATAAAGGCCACATCTGTCGGCGTACCGAGGGCGGCCGCGAACAGAACCGGAGAGATCGCCGTTGATATCGAGGCAATTGTGGTGAGAACGAGAAGTATACGCATTATTGTTTTAGGATAAAATGGATTTATTGATGTAACCGCTCTCAGTGACGGGGACTGGCGGACTAACGCCTGCTGGCTATCTCCCAGAAACCGCCTTGTTGGGGCGACAGGTGAACTGCCGCCCCAACAAGAATAAACCAACAATGCTTTACTGTTTCCGCTTCCGCCAGGTGTAAGCCAACAGCCCGATCATACCAACAAGTACAAGTATGAACGTGGATGGCTCGGGAATCGTCGATGTACCGGCGATGCTAACGTTGTCGAGATACGAGACCGTGTTCGCAGTACTCAATGGAATGGTGCCATAGAAGGAAAGTACGTGCGGTCCAGCGGTTGTTACGTTAATGGATTTGCTCGTATACAGATCCATGCTGGATAAAACCGGGGTCACTGTTTCAGATTCGGATACTCCGAATTTCAAGAACTCATCGTCGAATTTCACTTTTATGCCGTTCACCCCTATTCCCATGCCCGACAACGCCGCATCGCTCCCCTGAGCATAAAAACTAACGGTCAGGGTGCCGACGCCAAGGCCGGTAATGGTCTGGGAAATTGTGCCTGTTCCTTCCAAAAATGCGGCTTGGGAACTGCCAGCCGGATAATAAACGGTTCCCCAAGCTGTCCCGTAAACCATCCCGGCGAAAGAATCACCACTAGACGCGCCAAACGTCCAATGTGGAACGTCTGGCAACAGATTCCCATCTGCGGACGTGCCAAAGGGAGCTGTGTATTTGCATCTAGTATCACCAGTAAGCACTGGATCCTCAAAACCACCATTTTGCACAATTACGTTGGCCATTGCCGCTTGGGCCAAAGCAACCGTTAATGCCGCCGAGAACAACATCAAGCGTGTCATAACAAAAGTCTCCTGAAAGAAATAAAAGGAAAAGTAGAAAAAACCTCGCGTCTTACGAAGTTTCGCATACGCAGCGAAAAATCGTTTCCGTTCCGTGTTCAACCTGTAAACTTTTGTGTTCCGTTCCGACTTATGTTCCAAATTTCAAGTGAGATTGCGACCGAGTAGAAATCAACGTTTCTTTGTTACTGCGACGCCCTCGATCTTCAGATTCTCGATTTGGCCGACAAATGCATCGCTTGGCCCTTCGCGCGCACCGATGTGGAATGGGGCGTTGATGAAAGACGCCGGCGCGAAACCGTCAAACAAACTGGTTGTGGGTATTTCTTTTCCATCCTTGAAGACTCGAACCACATTGGCCCGATATGCGGTGCGATCGTATTCAACGGCAATAGTTTCCCATACATCGATTAAAGCCGGATATTGGTCGATGTTATACAAATCTTGATGGTATCCTTGGGCAAGTGCCTCACCGGTTGTGCGAATGCCGGCATTTGCCTTCCCGTATTGGAGAACAGACGCAATTGCGCCAACTACGCCGTTGAAGTTCGAACTTTGTTCCCAAGCCACCTGGGGGGTGGCAAGAGATGCCGTCTTCTGTTGCCAACTTACGCGGATTCGCTTGTAAGGTGTGAGATCAATGGAATCAACGGTGCTTAAAATGGCCTTTCCATCGAATGCCGCAGTTCCATCAATCTGCGTGACGCCGTGATTGACGAGCGTATGACCGTGGCCCGACGAATCGGCCAGGAAATCCTTGCCATCGAATTGCCAATAGGCAACTACTTCGAATCGGTCCGACCGTTGCCGTGTTTGGTTGGAAATCTCGCGGACAAAGGCAACTGCGTTATCCGGTGAGGTCGGTACGATCATGCGAGTGTCACCGTTCCAAGCGTTCCTGTACTCAATACGGGCCGACTCATTCGCATGTAAAACGCGAACAATGGGTTTTTGAGCCTTGTCAACCGGCATCGCCTGAAATTCGACCGATCCGCGGAAGACGTGTGAAGTAGTGTTTCCCTCTTGGCTCACCTCGACGCCAAACTCGGTGCCTAGATCGGTGACCGTAGCGGTGGGAGTGCGGATTGAAAATCCCTTGGCTGTCTCTACTTCCACTTTGCCGGTCAATTTGCCAATGGGCAGAAATCCACCATTTTTCGACTCCACATGATACGTTACCGGTCCTTGCAAAATGACCTTGGCTCCAGTGTTGTAGGTAATTTCCATCAAACCGGAAGTTAGAGCATATTTGCGGCCCATCGAGACATGGGCGCCACAAAATGCTTCCGTAGACCGATCAGCCCATTTCACATCGGCCATACCGGTGATCCTGCCGACAAGGTTCAAAGCCGGACCGGGGGATGACAGCGTCGGCGGTGTTAAATCCTTGGCGATCTTATCCGGATTGGATACATAGATCATCGAAGCAAACCAGAGCCCAAAACTCGTCAACACGGTTGCAATAAGAAGCGAAAACGGCAATTCTTGCGAAAAAAAGCCGATTGTGCCGTGAACGGCAGTCGAGAGGAAGGAATACCCCTGGGGAACAACGGGAGCCGGGCATACATCGTTCAACAGGGCTTCTTCTTTTTCTTGCAGCGATATTTCCGTGTCTGCAACGGCTGATTCGTCATGTCTGGCCGAAGACGTCGTTTCCTCACTTCCGCCCAACTCATAACGCAGCAAGGCATGGGTCCAGCAATAGTCCTGATAGATTTGTCGGGCCTCGGCGTTATCGCGCAAAATGGCGCCCAACCGCATCTCCTCTTCGGCAGTCATTCGTTCATCGAACAACGCCGTCAGAAGCGGCTGCAACTCATCGCATTGTTCTTGCTTAGAGTTCATCATGTCGCTCTGCCCGAAGAGACCTTTTCATGCACTCCGCGAGTTTACCCCGCGTTCGATACAAAGTTTGCGAAATGGAGCCAACCGTACTGCCCAACTTTTCCGCGATAATGCGCAAGGTTTTGCCGCCGTAACGGAACGCCAGCATTTGTCGCTCGGCTTGTGATAATCGCTGCATGCATTTTCGCAATAGTTGCAGCTCTTTCTCCGGCTCTACCGTGGAGTCGGGAGACGGTGCAGCCAACTGCTCCAGCAATGCGTCGTCAAAACGCCGCCGCGCACGCGCGTTGGAGTTCCGATGCCGCTGCACTTCGTAATAAGCGATTTGCATCGCCCAAGCTCCGAAATCGGCGTCCTGCCGAAAGGCCGATTCCTTTTGCAATAATGCCACATTGGCGTTTTGCAAGATCTCATCCGCTTCGTCGGTATTGCCGGTGAGCGACAAGATGAAGGCATACAACCGCGGCTGCCAACCGATGATTTGTTGCGTATACTGAATGCTGCGGTCGTTGATCGTCATGGGAAAATATCCGGCCTTGGCGGGTTTTCTAACAATCGCAAAACCCGACTTCGGTTTACCCCTTTATCTAGTAAACCAAACGGGCCTTCCAAATATCAACAAAAAAATCCGCATCGGTGCCAATCGGCCGAAAATGGCACATTGCCCGGTCTTGGTGCGGTCAGAAGCACCCCCCCCATTGTAGTACTATGCAACGCGGACAACCGTGGCCATTGAATCTGTCTAGGCTGGCACAAGCTCAAACACCGGCATGAACATTAGGCATCGTTTTTTGCGTTGAAAAGATGAGCCGCCAATCGTGCAATGTGCAAAAAAGGGGAGTGTGAGCGCCAGATCGGGTAGGGAATAGCAAAGGCAGGGAATAGACGCCAAGCAGCCCCTAGGTATTGCACAATCCCCGCCAGGAAGAATGGGATAGTTTTGCAGAGGTAGCCGATCAAGATCCGCGTGGATGTATGAAAAGATTCGGTAGTAAAAACAATCGCCCTCCCCAAAAATGGAGAGGGCTTTATGCCTGACATCCTAACGGGCTACAGTCCGCAGTTACGAGCAGCGCCGCCGGAACTCGTGAGTCTCGGTGTCGATCTCAATTTTGTCGCCAATCTCGATGAAGGCGGAGACCTGAATCTCGTGCTTCGTACCTTTCAAGATCGCCGCCTTGGTGATTTTGCCCGAAGTATCGCCGCGTGCTGCCGGCTCGGTATATTCCACTTCGCGGACGATGATCTTTGGCAGAACCACGGAAATGGGTTGGCCTTCGTAAAAAGTGACTTCGCAGACTTCGCTCATTTCTGGAAGCAGATACTTTCCTAGGTCCGCGATGGTTTCCGCATCGATTTCGTACTGGTTGTATTCCGAATCGAGGAACACATGATTGGGAGCGGCGTAATAAGAATAGGTGCATTCTTTCCGGTCCAAGACCACCGTTTCCATTTTGTCATCGGCTTTCATCACCGACTCGGTAATACGGTTGGTCATCAGATTTTTCGCCCGTAGCTTGACCACGGCCGAGTTTCGGCCGGATTTAGTGGTCGTCCTCTTGATCACTACAAGCGGCTCTTTCTCGACGATAACGACGTTGCCCGACTGAAGTTCGCCGGCAGTTGTGACACCCATGCTATAGTTCCAATCTTGACTTTCCAGGCCAAGCATCTGCATCAACCAACAGAGGGGTTCGATGCGTCGCGATGCCTATTGGTGTGTATCTTAAATCCCACGAATAAAACAGACTAGATTGTTGGCTAGATCGCCCGTTTGGTCAAGTGTGTCTGCCCACACTTTGGCGTGTTGCTCAAGGATCTTTCGGTTAGCGACGAAATTTGGCCAAACCTCGGCAATATTACCCCCGCCATTCCAGGAGTGCCAACACCCCCGAACAGCATCCAGTGCCTCGAAACGGAGGAGATATCTATTAAGGAACGCCTCTAGTTTGACCAGATGCGATCCTTCCGCTTGTGGATAAATGTGCCACACGAACGGTCGTCCAGCCCATTGGGCGCGCACAAATGAATCCTCGCCTCGAACAAAATTCACATCACATGCCCACAACAGTCGATCGAAGCTCGATTGCGGCAAAAACGGCAGTGCATAGGCCGTCAAGGATGACTTCCGAAGCGGCGTCCCCGGCGTAAGCTGTTCTCCAAACCAATCGGCGATCTGTTCGGCGGCTGGTCCCGGCATTGCCAGAACAGTTATGGGGTTTTGGCTATCAGCCAAACACGGAAGTAATTCGAACAAGGCGGGGTTCTCGTAACAAAACATCGAGATTCGCAATTCGTGATTGCTTCGCCCTGGAATCCCCAAGCTACGCCAAAAATCCGCCTCAGCGGCTGAATCGAATGCAATACGATTGGTACTCAGATCACATTCCCGCAACAGTCCGCCCGTCTTCGGAGTGAAGCCGGGGAAAAAGAAGTATTTCGTGAGCGGCCACTTCGTTCGCAACGATGGAAGCCGATGGCACCCTTCGACCCAGTCTTCCGCACTAAGATATTCCAAATTGATCCACGCCGGCGCTACGGATTGCCGAGCCATGGCCTCGATGTAGCTTTCGGGCAATTCGCAGGCAAACGCCTCGATCACGACGTCGGCCGCTTCCACGTCTGGAAAATCAGAGCGCCAACGCCGAATCTCGATCCGACCGATGCGTTGCTGGTCGGCATCGGGCGAAACCGTTGGGCAGAGCTTCGCAAGGATTTGCAACTGATCTACCCACAACCGGACATCCGCTTCGTGCTCATGGACCAACTGTTGGGCCAGCCGCCAGCATGTTCCGATGTCTCCATAGTTGTCCACGACCTTGCAAAAGATGTCCCATCGCCGCATGTTATTACGTTCGCCTTCGTTGGAGGAAGGCCCCCCCATTGCTGACAAGACCCAGGATTCCAATCTTCCATTGTAATAACGTTGCACACGAAGTGAAATCAGGATGCTTTTCGTTGCAGGAGGACAATACTTTCGCGGGCTGTCGTTGCGGGGCAGTTCTCCAGGGGGGTGTCATTTCTATTTCGTTCGGGGAATCATGCCAAGCAATGTCTGCGGTGTTTCGTAGAGGATCGACTTTGCGATTGCCAACGCACTGTCCCGCGTGTATTGGCCCTGTTCGATTTTCTGGGCCAATACCCTGGCCATTTGTTTTCGGACCAGCAGGGCTTTGCCGTAAACCCACTCGACGCAATAGGCGTCGGAAAAAAATCCGACCTGTTTATTGACCGGAACCATATCGAGCCGCTCGACCATCACTTGACGGATCATATCGGGAAAAAAGCTATGCCACCAATAGCCTGCCAAGCTGAAATTGGGCAACTCTCTGGCTAAGGTGCAGAACGACTGATTGGCGTGACGGCTAGCAAGGAAGCATTGGAAGCGTAGCCGTGGATGCCTGGCAATGATCTCGGCCAACTGGCCGATCGTTCGCTGTGACAGCCGGCTGCCGGTCTCAAATGGCAACGGTTCGGCCCCGAGGCTGAACTGGTAAACAATCTCTTGGCCGTGTTTTTCCAAAGCAGTCAAAAACGCTTCGTTGATATAGGACGCATAGGTGTCTCGTTCCTCGGGACCTGCTTGAGCCCGCCGGGATAAAGCGGCGGTCATCTCGGCATCGCTGACTGGATGGAAATCGATGTCGGTGGACACTCCCGCGGCCGTGGAGAGAATCAGCTCGTAGGGAAGGCTGTCCACATAATGATTTACGGCGGCATGGACATCGTCCAAGGTATGGATCGTCCGATTGGTGGGCGGGCGTTGTCCGCCGCCGATCGGTGTGGCCGATTCCGGCTTTCGTCCCCATGCCCGTTCGAGTTCATAGAGCGCCGTGTCGAACTCGCCCCATTGGCATCGCGTGAAAAAACACCACTCGATCGAGTATTGTAAACGAGCGTCGTCTTCGCCGCCTTCGCGACGAGCGCTTTCCGTGCAGGTCCGTTGGATGTTCAACCGATCGAAGACCGAATACCACCAGGCGCGATCGTCGGCTCGTTCGCGAATCTGTCCGTCCAGCCGACGCCAATTGTCCAGCGTGATCGGCTCGTGCCAATCGTAGAGGTCCTGAAGAATCAGACGCAGGCCCCAGGAGCAACTGGTGTTTTGGGTATAGCGGAGATAGGGAATTGCTTCGATCAGTCGTTGGTGGGCTTCCTGCTGCGTCGGCCAGCCGGGATACTGCGTCAATCGCGCCCCGCTCGGACAACCCGCCCCGTACAAGTCGCTAACGACCATGTGGTACAGCAAAACATCGTGCAGTCCCCGTGCGCCGAGATGGTTGCCCACCAGATGCGTATGGACATCGAACATGGGCAGTTGCCCCAAGGCTTCTTCCAATTCCGCGATTAAGACACTGTTGTTGCTCATCAATTATACTCCACGTACATTATCTCTCGACTTAAACAGTTTTCTCGAATACCGCTAGCCCGGCTTCTGTCAACGCCTGATCTGCTGCTTTTCCGTCGTGAATCACCGCTTTGAACGCCCGCACTGCCGCGCCGATTTGTTCAAACCCCCAAATGTTTCGACCGATCGTAGCACCACGAGCACCGCTTTGTACAACTTGGGCCATCATCTCCAATGCCTCACGCAGCGTTCCCGCTTGAGGACCACCAGCCGCGACCAGTGGCACGGGGCAATCGGCAACAATCTGTGCATAGGCTTTGACGTCGCCGCAATAGGGCGTCTTCACTACGTCCGCCCCCACCTCGACCGCAGCGCGCACGGCCCAGGCGATATCCTCCGGCGTAAATGATATCTTGCCGCTTGGATCGCGCGGATAGATATGGCAAATCACCGGTATTTCATACGCGGCGGCTTCGCGCACGCTATCGGCCACGGCGCGTAGATATGCAGCTTCGGTCGCGCCTCGCACAAACGCCGCGATCGCGAAGGCATCGGCGCCCAACCGCACGGCTTCCAACGGCGTTGCGATTTGCTCGCGGGCAACATCGTCCGGCCGAACAGCGGAGCTTTGCATAATCAACGGAATGCGGCCCGCGTAAGGCACCCAGGCAGAGGCGGCGATTCCTTTGTGCATCGTCACCGCATCAGGGCGCGCATCCACAATCGCGGCCAGCGTCGATTTGATATGTCGCAAGCCGTCGGGCATTCCAACGCCGTAACCAACAAAATGATCCACCGCCACTGAACATAAACGGCCCGAGGGATGGGAGAAAAGACGATTCATTCGCACGAGTTTACCGACATTCATGATTCTTAAATCTCTAAGCGGTTATTGCCTTAAAGTTATACCGTATTGATCAAAACGATGACCAATACAATCACGATAAAATTTTGATTTGCTCTTCGACGGCGGCACGGGTTGGAATGCCTTTTTGACCGCCGTGGGCCGTCGCCTTGAGTCCCGCGGCGGTCGAGGCGAACCGCACGGCGGCAGCGACGTCCAATCCGTGAACCAACGCTGCTGCATAGGCTCCATGAAATACGTCACCGCAACCTGTGGTGTCAATCGCCTCAATGGCCAAGGCCGGCTGCTCATGGGGTACGCCGGAGTCTTGCCTGCTGATATACCAACTTCCTTTTCCACCGCAGGTGATCACTACCGCTTGGCGGTCCGGAGCCCATAGTGTTTTGGCCGCTGATGCGGGAGTATCCTTGCCCGTAAGCTTCAAGGCAAAGCCGCGTGACAAGATCAGATGATCGGCCAATGCAAGCAGCTTTGGAAACAAGGGATCGTCAGCATGTTCGATATCCGCAACGACGGGAATCTGCAAGTCGCGGGCAATAGTTGCAGCGTGATTCATTCCTTCCATACCGCAATGATCCACCAACAACACCTTCGTTACACGGATAACCTCCTCCGGGGGCCAATTCAAATCCACGCCAACCACGCTGCTGAGATCGAACAAAATCGTCCGCGTGCTTTGGGGTTGATCGACGACGATCGTCGAACGAACCGGGCCGGCGCCGTCGCGATGTTGAACATGCGATGTGTCAATCCCTTCCTCGTGGAATCGTTCGATGACGAATCGCGACAAATCGTCGTTGCCTAAAATTCCGGCATAGGCGCAACAGCAACCCATACGTGAGGCAGCCACCAAGGCCGTAGCCGTCAGTCCGCCGCATTGGCGTTCACGACGGCGGACCTCCGCCTTTGTATCGGCCGCAGGATAGGCATCGATGTACAGCAAGTCATCGACGGCCGTGTAGCCGAGTCCAAGGACATCGATCGTCTTGGTTTTGTCGGACACTGTGGAATTCTTCATTACCGATATGCCAATAGAACCATCTCATGAGCCAGCGCAGTATGGCCGCTGTTTATGCAAGCCACTATACTTGCTCACTCCAGTTATCATCTTTCCTTCACGTGTCGATTCCGTCCATGCGAGAATGCGCAAACGCCTTTTGATTACGCGCAAAGCAGGACTCAGCAAGACAAATCGAGGAGATGACGAAAAGAAGAACCGCCGGAAATCACGGATTGCGTGATTGCCGGCGATATTCGGTCAATGTCATGGCGAATTCGCGTTGAAAAACGGTGCTCATGTAGCTGAGGCTGCTGAACCCCGAAAGTTCGGCGATTTTTTCGGCCGAGAGAGTGGTTTCGGCGAGCAGTTTCTTGCTCCAACCGAGGCGGGTCTGCTGAATATGCCGGCGAACCGACCTTTTTAGGGTCTGTTGAAAACGCATTTCCAAATTGCGGCGGGATATCCGCGATTCGGCAATGACATCTTCCACGGTAATCGACTCGCGGAAATGATCGCGAATGAATCGCACCGCCGTGGCAACATGCCGGTCTTCGATGGCCAAAACATCCGTCGACCGCCGTGGGATTACCCATTGGGCTTCTGCTAGAATTCGTTGCGGCTGACATGCCCGACCGGAGATCATTCCGTCGAGCAACTCGGCAGCTTGATAACCGGCACGTTCTAAATTGAGCGATACGCTCGACAAGGGCGGATTGGCCAGTTCACATAGGAGCCGATCTTCATCGACGCCCACCACGGCTACGTCGTCCGGCACTCGCAGCCCCGCCTGGAGACATGCCTCGATCACTTGACGGCCGCGAATATCATTGCAGGTCATAACACCGACAGGCTTTGGGAGCGATTGCAGCCATGCGGTCACAAACGGTTGTTCGCGATGCCAGGGCAATGTGCGGCCGCGCAGGGCAGGTTGATACATTTGACAAGTAAACCGACTCTCTTCAACTCGCTTACAAAAGCCCTCCTGCCGCCTGTCCGACCAGATTCGACCCTGGTATCCGCAAAAACCAAAGGAAGTGAATCCGCGTTCGAGAAGATGTTCCGCGGCGATATGGCCGACGCTGTGCGAATCGGCGCGAATTTCCGAAAGCTTCGAGAGCGGATGACTTTCTGCAAGCTGCTCACCCTCTAGCTCCACGGCAATCACCGGCAAACCAGACGAGAATAGCGACTCAGCAATGGCGGGAGTTTGAATCCGGCCGATGACCCCACAGGCGCCAAGGCTAGCTAAATGGAGAGACTTCTTCGGGGAGCCGTCTGTTTTTTTTAGAAATTGTTCGCCGCTAATGCTATCCATGCTGGGCATCGGCACTCCCGGATGCTCCCCGGAAAGACAGAACACCCAGGGACCGTGAATTTGCGCATAGCGGGCAATTCCCTCCAACAGACCACGATCATAACCGGCAAAGGGGTGCATCAGAAGCACGATACGCGGTATCTCAGCCATCTGCCGTCACCAACATTTCCTTCAGGTTCACTCCTGACATGAACACCGGGCGGCAGGGCCGCCAACCAATATGAATTGAAGATACGTTTTTTCAACTTATCAAACAAGGAGACGAGTTTTCACCCCCATGCGACTGTGTTCAATAGTGTCGCCGATTATTCGTTTTCCAGGTTGGATAGATTAAAAAAACCGGCAATGAAAGCGTTTTTCTTGAACAAACCATTGGCGATACATTCCATCCTTCCCAGTCCCCTGCATCACGGGACCTAACAAATAGATGTTGACGTGAGGGCTGGTAAACTCGACAATAGAGGTATTATGAATGATTCACGTGTTGGCATTTGGTTCATTGGCGCAAAAGGCGGCGTAGCTTCTACGGCAATTCTCGGGCTAGCAACTCTCAAGAGGGGCCTCATAGCACCCACGGGTCTTTCGAGTTGTCTTCCCCAGTTTACGCAACTTGGACTGCTTGGGTGGGATAGTTTTGTGGTCGGTGGGCACGAAATTCGGCAGGTTTCGCTATTCGACGAGGCCATGCGGATGGCTACCGAGAATCGCATTGCTTCGGTTTCGATGGTCGAGCAATGTCGTGAGGAGTTGGAAGCAATTGACCGACGGATTTGTCCCGGCACCATTCTGAACTGTGGTCCAACGATTGCAGGACTGGCCGATGACTTTGTGCCTCGGGATGAAACACCTTGCCAAGCCGTTGCCCGGGTAGGGCGCGACATGGAAAAGTTCGTCAAGTCGGAGAAGTTGACCCACCTAGTGGTGGTCAATGTATCTTCGACGGAGCCTGCGTCCGATGTTTCCAAGTTGCCGACCAGTTGGGCGGCATTGGAAAAGAAATTGGACGAAAGCCGTCTGCCAGCCAGTTCGCTCTATGCGATTGCGGCGTTTTCCGCCGGCTATTCGTATGTCAACTTCACGCCTTCGCTGGGGCCGGCCTTGCCGGCATTGGACGATCTTGCTCGACTCAAAAACACTCGCTACTACGGTTGCGACGGGAAGACGGGCGAGACTTTGATGAAGAGCGTTTTAGCGCCGATGTTTGCCCGGCGAAACTTGCAGGTATTAAGTTGGGTCGGCCATAACATTTTCGGGAACATGGATGGGCAAGTATTGAACGACCCGGCCAATAAACAATCGAAGGTGGCGAGCAAGGACCATTTGGTGCGGGAGATCCTGGGTTATCCGCCAAAGACACTGGTATCGATCGAGTATTTGCCCGACTTGGGCGACTGGAAGACTGCTTGGGATCATATTCATTTTGCCGGTTTTCTGGGTCTTCCGATGACGTTGCAATTTATATGGCAGGGCTGCGATTCCGTCCTGGCGGCTCCTTTGGTGTTGGATCTTGTCCGATTTACCGAATTAGCCTGGCGCAGAAAGCACGTCGGGCCGATGCCGTTTCTAGCCGGATTTTTCAAGAGCCCTTACGGCGTAACCGAACACAGTTTCGAGCGACAATTCCAGATGTTGGAAGAGTGGGCTCTCTAAACAATCACCATTAACTGTAAAACAAACTCTCTTGCCAGAACGTAAACCATCACGACCGCGTACGAAAACGCCTCCGCGCGAGGCCGTTGTTCCGCCGAAACCCGCATCACGGCGAAAAACTCCAAAGCCGGATGCCGCAGCTAGTCCTCGCGAGGCCGGCATTCCTCCCAAACCCGCATCGGGTTTCTCGATGCTGGGGCTTTCCGAGACCATGCTTGGCGCTCTGAAGGAAGCCGAGTATCTTGATCCCACGCCGATTCAAGCGGGGTTGATCCCTCGGGCGCTTCAAGGTATTGATTTGATGGGGCAAGCCCAAACGGGAACGGGCAAAACGGCTGCGTTTTGCATACCGATTCTGGAGCGTCTTCAACCGCGCAGCGTAATGGCCAATCCGCAAGCGATTGCCTTGGTGCCGACGCGCGAGTTGGCCGTCCAGGTGCGCGATGAATGCGAAAAGCTCAGCGCGGGCCGCGACGTGCATGTGGTGGGCGTTTACGGCGGGAAACCGATTCGCAAACAAGTGGAACAATTGCGCCGCGGCGCGGAAATCATCGTGGGCACACCCGGTCGGGTGTTGGACCTGATCAACCGCGGCGCGCTGATGCTGGGCGATGTTCGGTTCGTGGTGCTCGACGAAGCCGACCGGATGCTCGACATTGGTTTTCGCCCTGATATCGAGAAAATTTTGCGGCGATGTCCGCAATCGCGGCAGACGCTTCTGCTGAGTGCGACGATCCCGCCGCCGGTAAAGCGTTTGGCCGAACGCTATATGCGTGATCCGGAAATGGTCGATTTTTCGACGAAGGACGTAGCGGTGGAAACCATCGAACAATCGTACTTCACGGTCGATCCCGTGCGGAAGTATGATTTGTTGGTGAAACTTTTGGAGCGAGAAAATCCGCGGCAGGCGATTGTGTTCTGCCGAACGAAGCGCGGAACGGACAAGGTTTGCCGGAAATTGCGAGAGCAATTCAAGGGCGTGGATACGATTCATGGGGATCTTCAGCAATCGGCCCGGGATCGGGTGATGCGACATTTTCGGGATGGCAAGATCAAAATCCTCGCGGCAACGGACGTCGTGGGACGAGGGATCGATGTCTCGACCATTTCGCACATCATCAACTACGACATTCCGCAATTTTGCGACGATTACGTGCATCGCGTAGGCCGAACCGGCCGGATGGGACGCGAGGGGGTGGCATTTACATTCGTTTCGCCTGAAGAGGGCAACGAGCTGACGCGGATTGAAATGCGAATCAATCGGCTATTGAAGCGGGATGAATTGCCCGGGTTCGTGGCACTGGAAAAACCGCTGCCGACCGAAGAATTAGACGTCGAGAGCGGCGAACCGTTGGAGCCGCCTCCGCCGAAACCCGTCTTCGGGCGTCGGACGCATCGGATACGCCGGGCACTGTAGAAAACGAACTCCCTCCGCTTTCATTGGGAGAGGAGATATCTCATTTCACCAGCCGCAACTTCGGCCGAGTAACGATCTTGCTGAATATCTCCTTGAGATCCTCGATGGCCGTGGTCGGATCGGTGCTGCCCATGCTATTCCCGTATTTGTCGGCCGTGCCGGCGATATTGGCCATCTTGTCCATGAACGTGTCGTCGTAGTCCAATCCGAGGCCAACAGGGTACGTGAACCAAGAATTACCTTGGTATTTGTGAACTTGCATTAAGGCAGCTTGTTCCGTCCAATAATAGGAATCTGAGGTGTCGGTCAACCAAAAAGTGCTGGGATTGGCAAGCATATAGTTATAGATTGCCAGATTACTAGAACTTTTGATATTTGCCTTACCGTCGGTCAATAGGACGAGGATTTTATTCACATGAGTGCGTCCCTGGCCGCCGTCGCCAGTTGGTTGGATATGGTCGTGGGCAGCGGTTAAACCATCCTCGGTAAAGGTGCAAGCACCTCCGCTGCTACATGCTTGAAGCTTCCGGCAGGCATCGATTACCGAATCGTAATCATCGGTCAAGGGACAAAAAACCTGCGTTCCAGCCGATTTGTCGAACGTTACGATCGATACCCAATCGCGCTGGTTGGTGTCGGAGATGCCGGAGTTGCGCGTTTTGACGATTTGTATTGCGTCGATAATGGCAACGCGGGCGGAATGCGTGGGGCGTTCCTCGGGCGGGAAGGACAGGGGGCCGGCATCGGTATCATCCGCGTGGTACGGGCAATAAGTACTGCTGGCAGACAGGGGAGTATAGTACCCGCTGGCAGTCTTGCCGTCACGTCCCAGGCACATCATGTATTGGACATAGGAGGCATACCCCAGATTCTGATAAGAATAACAAGCATATTCATTCCAATAACTATGGTTATTGATCGTATGGTTGACGGGGAAGTCGATGTAATCTTTCCAATAGGTGTAGGAGAAGGAGTCCGTGCTATTGATGGCGGGAACCGCATTCGGCATGAGCGTTTTCAATTGTTTATCCATCACATACGCGTAAGCGCGTCGAATTTTCTCCGTGCTGGTGATCGACCCGCCCGTATAATAAATGGTGCTCTTATAGGTTGTCTTGGAAAGGGCGGTTATCGCCTTTTGCACCCAACAACTAGTCGAGGAATAGTTTAGTGCGCCGGAACTCCAGGTAGGGCCGGTATACTTGCCGCCTGTCAGAGCATAAGCTGCCCATTGCGACGAAGACGGAGAAGTGAAATTCGAGGTGCCAGTAAATGTGGCGGCAAAGCCAAATTCATTGTAAATCTTCTGAACATAGTTGACCGCCGCGGAAGTCGATGCCTTGGAGGGGCGAGTATCATAATTCATCGACGCCGAGAGGTCGACGACAAAAGCAATGTCACGCGGGTTCACGGTCGCCACGGCCGAAGCTTTTTGATTAAGCGAGTTCCAACCTAACACGCGTCCGAAGAACATTGGCGTGGCGCCGCCGCTGGCGGAGTCGGTTCTCGCGGTGACGCGAACGGAATTGATCGTGGAGACGGAAGGCGTAAAGGTAAGAGCGGTCGAATCCCAAATGCCGGTTTCGACGTCGGAGGAGTTGATTTGAACGGATCTTCCCGAAGCGGTATTGCTGGAGCCGACACTCTTGGCAGTGGAAACCATATCGGTTTGCCCTATGCGGGAAGCGGCCGCCAAGGCCGAAGCGTCAGCGGCTGCCTGCAACTGCGTTTTCACGAGTGAGACATAGCCAACGTCGATGGCGAAAGCAAGCATCGCCAACATGATGACGCTTAGTACGGCAGCTAAAACGGCAATCGCCCCGCGACGAGACGAAGTATGCTTTTGATACATGGCAATCTTCCCTAACCAACGCAAAGTTGGATTGAGTGAAAAGGAACGACAAGCTTTGATCAGCCGCAAACAGTTAGAGGGCACTGCTTGAAGTGCAAAAAATCCCCCGCCTTGGAACCCGGTTTGGTTCCGATGCTGATTTTCGCACAATCAACTTACAATTACCCCTTATAGAATTCCTACGTCGCAAAAGCCCCCCCGTCAATTTATTTCCCTCAAATGCGATAAAATCGGATATCATGGAAGTTTGAATCCTGGGAAAGGATCGTATTGAGCTAAAATACCAATTCGACAGAAGTGTTCGCGTCTACCTCAACGGCAGGGCATTCGGGGGGGCGACGTTGCAGTCGAACAAGAGCTTTGATACAGTAAAAACTGCACTTTTGGCGGGGATGGTCGGACATGAGCGACTGGTCGGAAATCTTCGATTCGAATACCGATTCCTTGGAACGTGTACTGGCCGAGGCATCGACGGCGTTTATTTGCCTCGCAACCGTGCACGGCGAGCCCTTTTATCTAAATGCCGCGGGCCGGCGGTTGGTCGGAATCGAGGAAACGCAGGCCTCCTCGGGCGTGGTTCTTCGTGAACTCTATGCCGAGGAATCGTGGACCGAAATTCGAGATGTGGCGGAGCCGGCAGTCAACAAAAAAGGCAGTTGGCGAGGTCTGAGCAGGCTTCGGAACCAGCGAACCGGTGATTTCGCGGACGTGCAAACGGAAATCATTCACATAAAATCCAGCGAGAGCGGCCGTCCTTCCTGCTTGGCGATTATTCATCAGGAAATCGACGAGAAGACGCGATTGCAGGAAGCCTTGGCCGAGGCCCGTGCGCGGAAGCGTGCGATTCTCGAATCGTCGCTCGATCCGATCATTACGATCAACCACGAGGGGATCATTACGGAGTTCAACCGAGCGGCTGAACAAACGTTTGGACATCCGCGCGACAAGATATTGGGCACCAAGCCGTCGGATGTGTTGTTTCCGCCGGTTATGAGTGCGGGCCAGCAAGACCGGATCGACCGCTATCTGAACGTCGGCGAAGGATCGCTGTTGGGGCGGCGCGTTGAAGTGTCGGCGGTCAGGGCCAACGGCGAGGTTTTTCCGGCCGAGATGGCCATGACCATCAGTCGCGAGGAAGGTTCGCCGGTTCTGACGTTTTTTGTCCGCGACATCAGCCGCCGCAAGAAGGCGGAACGCGAACAGATGCACTATGCTGCGGAGCTTGAACGGTCGAACAAGGAATTGGAACAATTTGCCTACGTGGCATCGCATGATTTGCAGGAACCATTGCGGAAAATCCGGACTTTCGGCGACCGTTTGCAGACGCTGTGTCGCGACAAGTTGGATGAAGCCGGCGACGATTGCGTGCAACGCATGCGCAATGCCGCCGAGCGCATGCAGGCTTTGATCGACGGTTTGCTTTCGCTTTCCCGCGTCACGACCCAAGGGCAACGATTCGTGCCGGTGGATTTGGAAAAGATCGCAAGGGAAGTTGTTTCGGATCTGGAAGTTCAGATCGAACGGACGGGCGGCCGCGTCGAGGTGGGACGCCTTCCCACGGTGCAGGCCGATCCGTTGCAAATGCGGCAATTGCTGCAAAATCTGATTGCCAATGGATTGAAATTTCGTCGTGTCGAGGAGCCGCCCTTGGTAAAGGTCGAGGGCAAGTATTTACGGGATCGACAGCAGCGAAAAAACGGCGACTCACCGGCCGAGGAACAATGCCGAATCGTCGTCGAGGACAACGGCATCGGATTCGAGGAAAAATATCGCGAGAAGATTTTCGGCGTCTTTCAGCGTTTGCATCCTCGCGACGTATTCGAAGGCACTGGGATCGGCTTGGCTCTGTGCCGCAAGATCGTGGAACGTCATGGCGGGCAGATCAACGCGCATAGCGTTTTGGGACAAGGCAGCGTATTTGAAATTCTTTTGCCGGCCATCCATGCCAAGCAACCGGAGGAATGACATTCATGCCAAAAACAGGAAATCACTGCTCGATCTTGATGGCCGACGATGATGGCGAGGATTGCCTACTGGTTCGCGACGCGCTGCGAGAAACGGGCCGTGCGTGTGACTTGCATTTTGTGCATAACGGCGAAGAACTGTTCGACTATTTGCGTCGTGAGGGGGAATATGTCGAGTTGCCCGAGTCGCCTCGCCCCGACTTGATTTTGCTGGATCTGAAGATGCCTCGTAAAGATGGGCGGGAGACGCTTCGCGAGCTGAAAGCGGATCCTTCCTGGCGATCAATCCCGGTGATTGTTTTGACAACCTCGACGGCGGACGAGGATGTGTTGTTTTGCTACGATCGGGGCGTCAATTCCTATTTAACGAAGCCCGCGACGTTTCATGAACTGGTCGAGATGCTGACATTGCTTACCCAATACTGGTTTCGCCTGGTGGAATTGCCTTCCTCATATTGTCATGGCAGATAAACGAATACGAATTCTGTTGGTGGAAGATGATCCCGATGACGCCTGGGTGATGCGTAACCTATTGGGCGATCGGTGGGATGTTCCTTTTGATCTAACGCAGGTGGAATTGCTGTCGGCAGCCGTGCAGCGTTGCGAAGATGACATCTTTGATGTGATATTGCTCGATCTGAGCCTGCCCGATAGTCGGGGACTGGAGACATTCTTGACGTTGCACGCCCACGCCGCCGAAACGCCGATTGTGGTCCTTTCAGGCCATAGTGATGAACAACGAGCGATTAAAGCGGTTCAGGCCGGTGCGCAAGACTATTTAGTCAAGGGGCAGGTGAACGATCAATTGCTGGTGCGTTCGATTCGCTATGCCATTGAACGCGGCCGGCGCCATCGCGCCGAGGAAGAGATGCGCGATACCTCGGAAGAATTTCGCGCGGCACAGGAAATCCAGCAGCGGCTGTATCCCTCGCATTCACCGCAACTGACGGGTTTCGACATCGCCGGCGCTTTATTTCCGGCAAAAGCGACAGCCGGCGACTATTTCGACTATATTCCCATGCTCGATGGGAGCTTGGCCTTGGTGGTGGGCGATGTCAGCAGCCACGGAATGGGGCCGGCGCTGCTTATGTCGGAAACGCGCGCATGTCTGCGCACTTTGGTGCAGATCCACACGGATGTCGGCGATATCTTGACCCGGGCCAATCGCGTATTAGCGGCCGATGCCGGTGATTTTCACTTCATCACGCTGGCAATGGTGCAACTAGATCCGCAAAAACGTTCGATGATTTATGCCAGCGCGGGCCAAAGGGGATATCTATTGCATCCGGGCATCGAAGTGACGGTGCTCGACAGCACCAGTTTGCCCTTGGGCGTGCGCGAAGATACGACCGTGCCCGCGGCATCCGCCATTCCTCTCCATGCCGGGGATATGGTTGTTTTTTTCACCGATGGCGTGGCGGAAGCGGAATCGCCCGGCCGCGTGCGTTTTGGCGTTGCCAGGGCGTTGCAAGTGATCCGTTCCGAACGCGAAAAACCGGCGAAAGAGATTATCGAGATCCTGCATCAAGAGGTGTTGGGGTTCTGTCGTCATCAGCCGCCCAGTGATGATATTACGATCGTCATAGCAAAGGTGATGGAATAAATCCTTGCAGTTTTTACCGGAAACCGTAAGCTGGCGAAGTTCATAAAACCAACGGGAAGTCCAATAATGAGTATCCAGCACACATGGAAGGCATCTTTTGCACTAGGCTTTATTCTTGCCCATTTTTTGGCATGGAACGCCGTGAGCCTTGCCCAAGCACCACGGTTGCGGCCAGGCCTTGGATTACGCGATAAAGATAAAGCAGATAAAAAGGCCGACCTAGACGGCCTTAGCGATACGAGCATCGAGAAGATTCAAGAAAACGAGGAAGACACTTCGCCGGCGACGGAGTCGTATCGCAAGGGCGTTGAATCCATGGACAAAGGGGAGATCGACGCGGCCTTGGCTTTTTTGAGCCGGGCAATTCAACTGGATCCGAAATTCGCTCCGGCCTACTGCGACCGAGGATTAGCCTTGGTGATGAAAGGCGAACTAGACAAAGCCATCGCCGACGAAACCACGGCCATCCGCCTTGAACCGCGCGGAGGGCGTTCGTACTTCAACCGAGGCTTTGCCTATTTTCATAAAGGCGAGTACGACAAAGCCGAGGCCGACTATTCGGAGGCGGTTCGATTGCATCCCAATTATGCCGAGGCTTATCGCGATCGCGGGTATGTCCGCACTCTGAAAGGCGACCTCGTCCATGCCCTGTCGGACCTGAATTATGCGGTGCGACTATCGCCCAAGGATCCGGCGGCCTACACGAGCCGCGGCAAAGCCTATTCGGAATTGGGCGATTGGGATTGGGCGTTGGCCGATTACAATAAAGCCATCGAATTGAATCCCAAAGCGGCGGGCGCATGGTGCGATCGCGGCAATGTGCGAGTAATGAAGAACGATTACGACGGCGCCCTGGCGGATTTGGAGCAGGCGATGAAATTGGCGCCCAACGAACCGCAAAATCTCTTCGTGCGTGGGTTTGCCTTTCTGAAAAAAAACGATCTCGAACACGCTACGTCCGATTTCAGCGAGGTGTTGCGCCTCGACCCGGAATTTTCCGAGGCATATCGCGAACGCGGTCGGGCAATGGCTTTTAAGGGCAATTTCGATAAGGCGTTTGCGGATCTGAACAAAGCCTTGGGAATGCTGCCGGAAGACTACGAGGCTTTTTTCTGCCGTGGGCTGGCACACGCCTTGAAAGGCGATTGGGATAAGGCGATTGCCGATTACGACCAAGCCATCAAGCTGGATCCCACTTTTTCGGAGGCGTTGTTCAACCGCGCCTTGGCCTATGTCGCGAAAAACAACATGGACAAAGCCATGGCCGATTATAAGGAAATGTTGGGACTTGAACCGCGAACGGCGGAAGCTTGCAAGGAGTGGGGACGCGCCGAAGACAAGACCACGCGATCGAAGGCGGTCGATCGACTTGAGGAAATGCTATCGCAGGCGAAACCCGAGGCATTGAAACACTCGCAGCAAGGCGCGGCATTTCACAAAGAAGGCGAGCTGGACAAAGCCATTGCCGAATATAACAAGGCATTGGCGTTGTATCCGCGATCACTCGAAATTTATTACAATCGTGGTTTGGCGTATCGTAAAAAAGACGATTTGACCAAGGCCGTCGTGGATTATTCGATGGCCTTGCGATTGGATCCGAAATACGTAGCTGCGTATGCCAACCGCGGCTTTGCTTATTTCAAGCTGAAGGCCTACGACCGCGCATTGGCGGATTTCGATAAAATCCTACAACTGGATCCGGCCAATGCCGATGCCAAAAAAAGCCGGGACATTATCGTCAAAATTTTGGCCGACGCAGAGTAAGTTCAGGCTCTTGAAAAGTCGAGTTTATGCAGCCAGAGGCACTGCGAAAACTATTGGGCCGACATGCTTCCATCCGCTCAACGGATTATTCATTACTAATGTTAGCTTTTGTGTTCATCTTATAGGAGTTCGCTGCTTTGAAGGAATTCATGGGAAAGACGGCCGAGGGCGTCGGGGTTGATTTATACACGCTGACCAATTCCAACGGTTTACGCGTAAAAATTATGACCTACGGGGCAACGATCATTTCGGTGGAAACACCCGACCGAAATGGCCGCGTCGAGGACATTACCGTTTCGCTTGATTCGCTGGAAGATTACCTGAAGGGACATCCTTGTCTAGGCTCGACGATCGGCCGCTACGCCAACCGCATCGCCAAGGGACGTTTCAGCATCGAGGATAAGCAGTACACACTGGCCGTGAACAATGGCCCCAATCATTTACACGGCGGCATTCGTGGGTTCGATAAAGTCGTTTGGAAAGCCGAGCCCATTGCGGCACCAGGATCGCAAGGCGTTGCTTTTTCCTATACTAGCGCGGACGGCGAAGAGGGCTATCCCGGCAATGTAATTGCCACGGTGATCTATCGCTTGACGGACACCGACGAATTGCACATGGAATATTCGGCCGTAACCGACGAAACCACGGTCGTGAATCTTACGAATCACACCTACTGGAATCTGGGCGGCGGCCGCTCGGGCGATGTACTGGGGCAAGAGTTGATGATCCACGCTGATCGCTACTTGGCCGGTGACGAGGGCTTGATCCCGGTAGGAGAGCCCAAGAGCGTTTTCGGGACGCCCTTGGATTTTACGCAGTCGAAAACGATCGGCGCGGATATCGAGAAATCCGGCGGTTACGATCATTGTTTTGTCTTGAACAAAACTTCCACGGATACCGGTGCAACATTGGCGGCACGTGCATTTGATCCGTGTAGCGGAAGGATTATGGAGGTTTATACGACCGAACCTGGCATTCAACTCTACACAGCCAATGGATTGAACGGGGCACTGCGCTCGAAAGGCCACGCATATCAACGTTACTTTGGT
Source organism: uncultured Planctomycetaceae bacterium (assembly GCA_964458015.1). Lineage (GTDB taxonomy): Bacteria > Planctomycetota > Planctomycetia > Pirellulales > Thermoguttaceae > CAYWGR01. The sequence goes on along the minus strand of CAYWGR010000014.1, from coordinate 22,424 downwards.
TTTTGCCTGGAAGCACAGCATTACCCAGACTCTCCCAATCGTCCCGACTTTCCTACAACCCTACTGAGGCCGAGTATGGTTTATCGCCAGCAAACGCTGCATAAATTTCGGGTTGCGCAAAATGGTCCGGCCTAGGAAATAAGGAATTGAATAATGTGGGAAATGTGCAGGGTGTGAGCGAGTGGAATGACGGCAAGACCTCACGAGAGACTCCCCTCTCTTGACCTTCGCCGTCTGATGGCCTATCATGGAGGGAGATGTAATCTTCCTCCTTTCCCACCATTTTTACACACCGTATAAAGGATGCATCCATGAGTATTCGGTTGAATCGTCGTGATTTCTTGGCGGGCTCGGCCGCCGTCGGCGTGGGCCTCATGCTGGGGGCTCGGCTCGAGGCTGCACCATGGAAAACGACCTTGCATAAGGCTATGATTGGCGAGCCCACCGAGGCATTGCTGAAAAGCTGGAAGGCCGCCGGGTTCGAGGGCATCGAAACCTGCAATTGGAAAGCTCCGGTGGCGGATGCCGTAGCGGCTCGCAAAACGGCCGAATCACTCGGTATGAAGATCCACTCGGTCTTGTTTGGATGGGGAAATTTGAACGGCGGCGACGCTGCATTAGCCGAGGGTGTGGCTCAGATGGAAACCGCCTTGAAGGCGGCGCAGGCCTATGGCGCCGATGCCGTGCTCTATGTGCCTTGCAAAATCGGCGGCATGGCAATGCCCGAGGCTTGGGAGTTCGACATTCGCTTTGACGAGAAAACGGGCCACTTGAAGCAAGTCGTCGCCAGCGACAACGCGAAGTACGAAAAGTATATCGAAGCCCACAACCAAGCCGTCGATGCAACACGCATCGGCGTTCAGAAATTGATCCCAACCGCCGAAAAAACAGGCGTTCTGATCGCTTTGGAAAACGTTTGGAACAATCTTTGGGTGAAACCCGATCTATGTGCAAATTTCGTCGGATCGTTTAACAATCCGTGGGTCAAGGCCTACTACGATATCGGCAACCACGTGAAATATGCCCCGTCGCAGGATTGGATCCGTGCCTTGGGCAAGTTGATCGTCAAATGCCACGTGAAAGACTTCAAACTGAATCCCGACGGACACGGCGGCAATTTCTGCAACATCCGCGACGGAAGCGTCGATTGGCCGGAAGTGCGAAAAGCATTGGACGAAATCGGTTACAACGGCTGGTTGACCATCGAAGGCGGCGATCTGTCGGTCGCAGAGCACGGCAAGCGACTGGATCTGATCGTTGCAGGCAAGTAAGGCTTTTTCGCCTCCTGTTTTTTAACCATATCAACGAACGCCCCTACGATCGCAGTCGAGGGGCGTTTTCCTCATAATTTCACATGTTGCCCCTCCGAGGCATCTTTGTGCGGAAGGATATTTCATGTTGTTCAAAAATTTCGTTGTTGCGTTTTTGGCGGGAATCGCGTCGGCCGTTTCCTTTTCTAGCGCGGATGCGGCGGATCCCGTGAAGAAGATTCGAGCAGGAATCATCGGAGTTGACACCTCCCATGCCGTCGAGTTCACGAAGATCCTGCAAAACCCGCAAGCAACGGGCAAATTGGCCGAAATGACCATCGTAGCGGCCTATCCCGGCGGCAGCCCGGATTTGCCTTCCAGTTGGGACCGTGTGAAACCCAATAGCGATGCGTTGCGCAGCATGGGCGTCGAGATTGTGGATTCCATCGATGCACTGCTGAAGCAAGTGGACGTAGTGCTGCTGGAGAGCGTTGATGGACGGCCGCATCTGGCCCAAGCTCGGCCGGTCATCGCTGCCGGAAAGCCGTTGTTCATCGACAAGCCAATGGCGGCTTCGCTGGCCGACGCCATGCAGATATTCCGCTTGGCGAAAGAAAAGAACGTGCCATGTTTCTCGTCGTCATCGTTGCGATTTAGTGCGGGCTTTCAGGCCATCCGCAACAAGACGTCCGATTTCGGCGACATACGCAGTTGCACCGCATGGAGTCCGATGGCCCTAGAACCGCACCATCCCGACCTGTTCTGGTACGGGATTCACGGTGTCGAAACGCTATACACGATCATGGGACCAGGATGCAAGACAGTTGCACGGGTTGCGCCCGACAAGGTTGTCGGCGTGTGGAAGGATGGTCGGCAGGGTACGTTTACGGCAAAGGGCGATCTGGGAGCCTCCGTGGAAGGCACGAAGAAGAGCGGCGACGCCGGCAAGTTCGACGGCTATGCCCCGCTGGTCGTCGAGATTGTCAAATTCTTCCAAACAGGCCATCCACCGGTGAGCGCCGAGGAAACGCTGGAGATCTTGGCGTTCATGGAAGCTGCCGACCAAAGCAAACTGCAAAACGGTCAGCCGGTAAGCATCGAAAGCGTCATGAAGAAAGCCGAAGAAAAGATCGCGAAGGGCGGATAGGCTTTGGGGCAATCCGCCGAACAATCAGGCACATTGCGAGATGCTACCGTCTAGCGATTTGCATTAGTCCCACCATAGTCCACAACGGCCTATTTCTTCAGATCCGGAAAGAAAAGGGCAATTTCGCGTTCGGCAGATTCAGGACTGTCCGATGCGTGGACAAGGTTCATCTGTTGGTTGGAGCTGTAATCGCCTCGGATCGTGCCCGGGGTGGCTTTTAGGCCGTTCGTGGCTCCGACCATCTCACGAACCACGCGGACGACCTCGGGGCCCTCGACAATCATGGCTGCGATCGGTCCTCGCGTGATAAACGCCTCTAGCTCGGGATACCAATCTTTCTTAACATGTTCGGCATAGTGGCGTTTGGCTAACTCGGGCGTCACATGCATTAGCTTGAGAGCGGTGATCGCCAACAGCTTATCCTCGAATCGAGCGATAATGCGGCCGACCAGTTTGCGTTCAACACAATCAGGCTTCAACAAAACAAGTGTGCGATCCATGAGCCATCCTCTTCCCGGGGGGGCTTTTTGCAATCAAAATATATTCGCTTTCTAGTCATTGAAAGCCGACACGATTGTAGAGAATCCATCATGGTTGCTCAAGGGCCGTAACGCAAGATGGCCGGGGGGATTGACCTCTTCGGTATAATCTTGCAACTTGGTAAAACAGCCCCGTGGAGAGAATACTATGAATCGACGAGCCTTTATCCAGTCGGTTGCTGATGCGGCGGGAGCAATTGCCGTTTCCGGGCTATCGGCCACTGTGTCGGCAAAGGATTCTCTGCCCTCCAAATCCCCAACACCACGCAAGGAACTCAAAATGTACACACTAACCAAACTGCCTTATGCTTATGACGCCCTGGAGCCATTCCTTGATGCGCGGACCATGGAAATCCACCATACAAAGCACCATCAGACCTATGTGGATAAGCTGAATGCCGCTTTGGAAAAATATCCCCAACTCCAATCGCTGACCTCGTTGGAATTAATTTCCGATTTGAACAGCGTGCCCGAAGACATCCGTACGGCCGTGCGGAATAACGCCGGCGGCGACGCCAACCATGTGATGTTTTTCACCATGATGGGGCCAAACAAGGGCGGAAAGCCGGTAGGCAAACTGGCGTCGGCCATCGACGCGGCTTTCGGCAGTTTTGAAGAGTTCCAAAAGAAATTTGCCGCCGCGGCCGTCGGCCATTTTGCCAGCGGTTGGGCTTGGCTAAGCCTCGATAAAGCCGGTAACCTGCTGATTGAAACCACACCGGGCCACGACAACCCCGTCATGGTCGGCCGTAAGCCGATCTTGGTGCTCGATGTTTGGGAACACGCTTACTATCTGAAACATCAGAATCGACGCGGCGATTCCATTGCGGATTGGTGGAAGGTGCTCGATTGGCAGCAGGCCGAGAAAAATTTCAACGCCTAAAACCTATCCCCAAACATGAAAACAAGTCCCCTCTCCCCCCGGGAGAGGGTTAGGGGGAGTGCTGTTTGTCCAACAAGCATCACTTTTTCCATGTTGGTCACCTTTCAAAGCCCTCACTCCTATCTCCTCTCCTAAAAGAAGAGTGGATAGTAGTGGGTTAGTCCCTTAGCCGAATTTCGCCAGTCGCCACATATTCGTTGGAAGCCGGAGATATTGTAGACGTGCTGTCGAGAAGACGAAAAAAGTCAGAATGCACTCGTATCAATCGGCAAGCCGTCGGACGAGAGCATTAGTCGATCCCAGGCGGATGTATAGCTGGGACTCGAGCTGACTTCGATGAAATCGCTGAGCCAATGGATGCTGCCGTCGGCAAAGCAGGAATGGACGCCGCCCTGGTGCATGCTTCGGGCGGTTTGCTGATGGTTCGACCAATTGCCCGACGAGCAGGACATGCCCAACTCTTGCAGAGCGGCCTCGCCGCCCATGGCCGCTTGGACATCGGAGCACGCCATGAGGTCGTCGGCCATGAGGGATGAGGAACTGTTGGGGCCGTAATCGTCGCCGATATAGCCATGCGCCCAAAGGCTGTTGGGGCATCCGCCGGCCATTGCCCAAACGCCGCGCGAGTCGAACGAGGTAACGCCGGCACGTATTTCGGCCAGCAGGACCGTATTGCTCGATCCATCTTTGATTTGTGCGAAGGACACCGAGGCATTGGCGCCCATCACGCCGCGAATTTTGGCATTCGACCAGCCGCTGTCCGGCAATGCGCCGTCGATATTGATATCACAATAGGTGCTGTGTGTGCCGTTGATCGTAAGAAAACCGAGAGAACCGTTCGCGGCATAGTTGCATCGGCCCCAATTGTCGCCCATCTGATTGGTCATGGAGCTGCCCGCGCCGCTGAAGGCCGTCCGATTATAGGAATCTGTCGGACACAACAAGCAAGGCACCGATACCGAACGTGCCGCGGCATTAGCGGGATCAGGCGTCGGCTTGGTCAAGTCGAAACTATCGTGCAATGCTTGTTGTTCCAAGAATGGCAGCACCATGACGATCCAGCTTTCGCGCAAGTTGGGATTATTCGTCGTATTGACGGTGCTGCTGGATGTCCAATGCGAGCTAGGTGGAAATATCTTCCATTGCGATTCGTAATTCAATACGGCCAACCCTAGCTGTTTGAGATTGTTTTGGCATTGCATTCGGCGTGCTGCCTCGCGCGCCGCCTGAACCGCAGGGAGCAATAGCGAGATAAGAATCCCGATGATCGTAATCACCACCAAAAGTTCCACAAGCGTAAATGCGAATTTTGGATGGTGGATTTTATTGATGCTTGCTTTGATAATGAACCGGCCGGTCAACCTATTTGCTCCTATTACCGGCCTTCCGTTGGTCGGCCTAAGTTCATTAACTGTGCAAACGTCAATAGATTGTGGATTTGCAGACATGCAACATCTCCCCTTGAGGGTTAAGGACAGGCGGATGGCGATGCAGCTTAGCGGCAATATTCACCATCCGCCATCCAACATCCCACATGTTTAGTTCCGTTTCCGCCACGCATAGGCCAACAAGCCTGCTAAGCCCACTGCCAGCAATATAATCGTAGAAGGTTCGGGGACTGCGGAAAGCAGTTTCACTTCGCTGAATTGCATCATGCCGGCCGTATCGTCTCGCACCCCGGTAATCAAGATGCGATAGCTGGCGAAAGCTTGCGTATTGTTGATCGACTCGATATCGCCATAGGTATTTCGGCCGGTTTCGTTGGATGCATAGTCATACAATCCGGTAACGCCGGAATAGATCGCCGTCCAACTAGTTCCCAAATTAAGGTTGCTTGATTGATTTGAACCTTCGAGAGTAATCGTCAGAGGATCGCGTCTGGCGTCGTCGTTGGCCGTGGCAAACTGGATGGCATTGACCGTAACCGCGCTGCCAAGCGTGAAGTAGAGGCCCGTGTTGACGCCGCCGGGAGTGCCCGTGCCTGATGAGTTGAAGTTGCCGTAGGCCAAGTACTTCGTGCCTGTATTGCCGTCAATGGCCTTGTCTGGAGATTCATTGGCCGGATAACAACCTGCCGTATTGCCTCCGATGTTTTCAACCGTGCTATCGCCGCCAGCCACCGTATTGTAGATGCCGGTAATGTTCGTTGCGCCCGAGAGATCGTAGGCGCTGTAGGTAGTTGCGAAGGCCGAGGAACCTAGGGCCAAAACCGCCGCACATCCCAAGATCAAAAAGCGGATCCGAAGCATTGTACTACTCCTCACAAATTGCCCGAGCATGGATGAGCGAACCACCGGTCTCGGACGTTTCCCGGATAGTTCTAACAAGTTGACCTATTTTGTCGTTGGCTTACAAAGCCTTTGAATTTCCTCGATGCCGAGCGCCCGATTGAAAATAGCCAGTTCATCAATCCGCCCACGCCAAAAATTGAACATGATCTTAGCATCGTCGGAAGCCTGGCATCCGACGGTGAGCGATGACAATTCAACCTTTTGCAGCAAACCGTCGCAATGGCCCCGGGCTACTTCAACACCGTTGCGATAGAGCCGCAGCGTCGATTTGTCGAGCACGAAAGCCGTGTGTTGCCATTCGTTCAGAGGAAATGGTTTCACAGGGCCTTCATGAACAAAGATTTCCATATTGTCGCGTTGCGCTACCGCGACATATAAACTGGCGTCCTCTTTATACATTCCGAAGTGGAATTGTCCGTGTTTTCCACTGCCCCAGTTGCCGGCGATTTTCGCGCTGGGATACAGCCCTTCGGCCAGCACCCAAGCAGAAGCGGAAAGCTGGTCGCCTCGCGCTTTGGGGTAATCCGGTACAATTGCATATTCGGAATCGACAGGGCCATGCAGGAAAAGCGAATCACCGAAGCGTCCCCACATCCACGGCTGGGCATATTCATTGACCAAATGTACCTTGCCATGATGGCCGCCGGATGCGAAATCGAATAATGTAAAACGGTCCTTTTCCTCTTGCGGTCGTTCCATCCGATAGTAGACGACCGGATTCATCGAGAGGACGGTCGCGGCGTAGTCTGCTTTGCGGCTTGCCGGAGCCGGCTGCGACGGCATGGTGCGAATAAACCGTTTTTCATTCCAGAACATATGTGCAATGCGATTCGAAGTATCGCTTGTGCTTGCGGCATCGCCGGCCGCCAGGATTTTTTCGGCACCGGGCCGACTTCCTTGCCGCGTGGAAATCATCGAAACGCGGCCGACAAAGACATGCGCCTCGGTAATACCGTTTATATGCACTTCCACGCCGAACTCCGTGCCCAGGTCGGTCACCGTGGCCGTCGGCGTTCGCACAGCGAAGGCAGGGGCGGGGGCTTGGGGGCGGGAGGCGGGGGAAGACGAGGAATTTGGGATTGGGGATTTCGGAATTTTGGGATTTTGGGATTTTGGGTCTGATTCACTGGCCACGGACCACTGACCACTGACCACTTTCTTACTCCCCTCTTCTCTCTTCTCTAACCTAGCCGTTAGCTTGCCAACCGATAGATACCCGCCGACGTCGGATTCGACGACATAGGTTGCAGGGCCTTGGAGAATGACTTTTGCTCCGGTTTTATAGGCGATTTCCAACAGGCCCGAGGCCAAGGCGTATTTCCGGCCCAGGGGCACGTTGGCGCCCATCACCGTGGCGGTTTGTTGATCCGACCACTTTACGTCGGCTACGCCGGTAACTTGGCCAACGAACTTGAGATCGCCGGTTTCCATCGTTTTGTGGGAAATCGTTTTCTGACTGGTGCGAACCAGAGGGTGTGGAATGTCAATCTGATACATCCACGCACCACATAGACCAAGCCCCACGACCAGCAACGAAAAGAGATTGGAGAACATCCAACTGCCGATAAAGGAAGGAGCGACCGCCATCGGCGAGGGTGTATCGAGAAGCAACGCAACCGGCGATGTAGGGCGCAACAAATCCTCGGTTTCCGTCTCTTCATCACCCTCCGTGGTCCACTGCCCCTTGGTCACGCCTTCGAGGCCGGCCAGGGCGCGAGGGAGATAGACGGATAATTCGATCAACTCGGCATAGAGGCTTTGCGCCTCTTCGCTTTCACGCAAGAGTTGCTCAAAGTCGACCATTTCCGCTTCTGTCACGTCGCCTGCATGAATATCGCTCAGAAAGGCATGTACACGGCTATAAATGTTGAAATCCGCGGTTTCTTTGGAATTCACCGATCGTCCTCCCGGCGAAGACTGTCTCGCATGCATTCCAGAAGATCGTGCCGAGTACGCGACAATGCAGAATAAGTGCCGGTCAGCGAGCGGCCCAACTCGGCCGCAATATCCTTGATCTTCCGCCCTTCGACGTAGCATCGCCGCAGAAGATCGAGAGCGTCGTCGCCAAGTTTTTTCACGCAGTCGGCCAGCATTCGCAAGCGACGATCGGCTTGTTCTGGTGTTTTGGCGATTTTTTGCAGAACGGCGTCGGCAATGTCGCTGCTCAAGACCAACGGCTTTCGTTGAAGCTGTTTGAAGTGCGTGCGAACGACATAGCGGGCAACGGTGCGCGACCACGCCGCAAAATCGCTGCCGGACTGATACTTATGGAATTCCCGCCAGAGTTGAAGCTTCGTTTCCTGAAGGATGTCCTCGGCGTCGTGCCAGGAAGGAACCAACGCATGAACGCACGATGCCAGCTGGAGTTCATGCTTGCCCAAAAGGGTCAAGAACTCCTGGTTGCATTGGTCTGCTTCCATACTGGAGTGTGACTGTTCGTTCATGAACCTTCAACCGTTATTGACGCCGATCAGGCCAATGATCCCTGTTCAACCGCAAGCACGGCGATCCTCAACCGAGTTTGCGAGGTCTACCGAGCGCAAAAAAAAAACATTTGCAACGCAAAATGCAATAAAATGTGCAATCCCTTTATTGTAATTAGGGATGATGCACGTTTTTTCCTCCTGCCCGAATACAGAGGGCCGATTGGCGGGAAAATTGGCACAATTTTTGGAATTTGGCGACAATTTGAAGAAAATTGCCAAAAAACCACCAAAAAGAGGTGCGGGTTGGCTTCGTTGCGCGAATAATCAATCTATCCGCACTGCCTTCTCCGCGACGGGGCTAGAACCAAGTTGCTACGGCCGCACTCGCATACTTTTTCGGAAGGCCGAAGGAGATTGGCCGGCAACTTGACGAAAGATGGCTGCAAGTCGCTGTGGAGTGGAGAAACCCGAGCGCACGGCAATCATGGGCATGGGCAAATTCGTTTCGGCCAATAAGTGCTTTGCACGTTCAATGCGGACGCGCTGGATTTCCTGCAAAATGGTGCGGCCTAAAAAAGATCGGAAACGGCGTTCCACTCCCCGTCGAGCCATGTTGAGCCCTTGAACAACCTCGGCCGCGCCGATATTTTCACCGGCATGATCGCGAATATAAGCCACGGCGGCGGAAACCTCGGGATCGGCAATGGCGACGATGTCGGTCGATTCGCGAGTCACGATATGCGGCGGCGGGACGTGAATCGCTTTTTGCGGCCGACGATGCCCCGACATCAGACGATCGAGCAATTGCGCTGCCTCGTAGCCGATTTGTTCCGAGGGGGCAACCACGCTCGACAACGGCGGGTGCGATAACAAACATTCCAATTCGTCGTTATCAACGCCCAGCAAAGCAATATCGTAGGGCACCTGAAGCCCTATTTGCCGGCACATTTCCGCCAAATGCCGAGCAGGAATGTCGTTCGAAGCAAGGATGGCTGCCGGTTTGGGCAACTGCAATAACCACTCACGAACTTGGCGATCCGTGCGTTTCCAACTGGCTTTCAAGGGAGGACGCGGAAGGTATTCCGCATAGCAGGAGGATAATGCGTATCCCCCCTGCGCAAGCGCATGGCGAAATCCCTCTTCCCGTTGCTTGGAAAAACCCGCCCATGCGCTTCCATAATAGCCGAAATGTTTGAAACCGCGCTGTAGGAAATGCTCGGCCGCTAAACGGCCGACCTCATGGTGATCGACTTCAACAAGAGGCGTCTTCAAGTGGGACAATGTACTGGTGGTGTTTACCAGAGGTTTTCGCAAAGCAATCAACTTGTCGGCAAACTCGCGATTGTAGAGATGGGCAATAATCCCATGCGGTCGCCATTCGTGAAGTGCCTCGAGGATAGGCATATCTGGCGGGCCGTCGCGAAAGACCCAATTGTTCTTATGCACGGCATAGGTGTGGATTCCACGCAATAGGCCTCGGCAATAACCGATATCCTGGCCCATCAAAAGCGCGATGCGTTTAGTTTTATCCATGGCAGTACCTATAACCGTGATTTTCCTATCATACTAAGCCCCAGGCCAAATAGGCAAATTCTCATAGGCCAACGGTGGGGGGTAAAACTCGCCACTTATTGAAATCGGAACGATTTTCCCTTCCGGCCAAATGCCTGCCGGGCAGCAGCTTGACACGCAGTACGCGATTCGATACATTTGCTTTATCGTTTGTGCATGGCCTATTTCAACATTTATGGGAGGCATTGTGCCATGAACCGCTTACTGGGTCTCGTGTTGGTCGGGTGGGCTGCAACGTGCTTCGCGGCAGATGAAAACATCGAAAAAACCGCGAAACCGATTCCGGTGATTCTGGATACGGATATCGGCGATGATTTCGATGACACCTGGGCGATGCTCTTTTTGTTGAAATCTCCCCAGTTCGATGTGAAATTGGTCACGACCAGTTGCGGCAAGGCGGAATACCGCGCCAAAATTATCGCCAAGCTTCTTACCGTGGCGGGACGAACGGATATTCCTGTCGGTCTGGGTGAAGGCGGGCATGACGGCGTTGGTGGACAACAGCCTTGGGTGAAAGACTACAAGCTTGCAGACTATCCCGGCAAAATTCTCAAAGACGGCGCGGGCGCGGTGATCGATCTGATTAACCGATCACCGGAACCCATCACTGTGATTTCCATCGGCCCATTGCACACTATGGCGAAGGCGCTGGAGCGTGATCCGCAGATAGCGCCGAAAGCCTATTTTGCAGGTATGTATGGTAGCGTTCGCAAAGGCTACGACGGCAGCAGCAAGATTAGCCCTGAATATAATGTGGCCAATAATCCCAAAGCTGCCCAGAAGGTTCTTTCCGCGCCGTGGCGTGAGATTTTCATCACACCCTTGGACACCTGCGGAGTAATCGATCTGTCGGGCGACCGTTTCCAGACACTCAAGAATGATCAATCGCCAATCCTGCAAGCCTTGATGGAAAACTATCGCATCTGGGCAGGCAAGAAAAACCTGGATGAACTTCAGGCAAGCAGCATTTTGTTTGATACGGTGGCCGTTTATTTGGCCAACCGGAGCGAGAAACCGCTGGTGAAGCTGGAGAAGCTTTCGATCCGCGTCACCGATGACGGGTTTACGCAAATGGATCCGCAAGGCCGTGAGATGTGGGTGGCGACGGAATGGACGAATCTCGACGGCTTCCGGGATCTACTTCTAAAGACGCTTTGCAGCCCTTGAGTTGAACAAACGTTTGTTCCAACGGGAATGGAAAGGTTTTTATGGCTGCTGAAAACCGGGTTACGTTGAAGCACATCGCGAAAGAGTTGGGCGTTTCGGCGACGACTGTCTCGCGAGTTCTGAGCGGACAGGCCCGGCAATTCCGCATCGGGCGAGAGACCGAGGCGGCCGTTCAACGTCTAGCGGCCGAGATGAATTTTCGTCCCAATCGCGTGGCGCGAGGGTTGAGGCTCAACCGAACCGAGAGCATTGGTTTGGTAATTCCCGATGTTTCCAACCCGTTTTTTGCGGGAATCGCCAAGGAAGTTGCATTAGGCGCCCGGGATTGCGGCTATTCGGTCATTATTTGCGATAGCCAGGAGAGCGAGGAGCGAGAGATAGAATCGCTTGAATTGCTTCGCGAGCGCGGCGCGGAAGGCGTGGTGTTGTGCCCGGTGGGGCGATCGGCAGACCATCTTTCGACGTTTGCCGGCAAACATTGGCCCATGGTGCTGGCAGACCGTTATTTTCCTGGAATACCATTGCCCTATGTGGTGTCCGACAATCATGCCGGGGCTCGCGAGGCGGTGGATCACCTGATCGAGAATGGGCACAACCGAATTGCTTGCGTCCAGGGATCACGAGGCACGTCGCCTAATGAAGACCGTTTGCAGGGCTACCGTGAAGCATTGGCGGCCAAGCAAATCGCCGTTGATGAAACGCTTGTGGTAGGTGATGGTTTCGGCGAACAAAACGGTTATATCGCGACGAAATTGCTGCTGAAATCCGCGACAGATATTACGGCGATTTTTGCGATGAGCAATTTAATCTCTCTAGGTGTTCTGAGGGCGATTACGGAAGAAGGGCTGCGCGTGCCCGAGGATATTTCGGTGGTTTCGTTTGACGATCAACCGTATTCCGCCTATTTGGCATCGCCGATGACGGCCGTGGCGCAGCGGTGTTCGGAAATGGGACGCATTGCGGTGAAGTTGTTATTCGACCGCATTCAGTCGCCTGAACGCGCGATCAGCGGCGGGATATTGTTGCCTACAAGCTTAGTGATTCGCGGTTCGGTTCGCAATCTGCCAGCAACTCAAACAGAAGGGAGTCGGCATCGTGTTTGTGGTTGAAAGTTACTCAACGGCCGTATTTCTTTGCCTCGTGACGATGCTTTGTTGGGGATCTTGGGCCAACGCGCAGAAGGCCGTGGGGACGCGGTGGCGATTCGAGCTGTTTTATTGGGACTACGTATTCGGTGTATTGCTGGCGGCGTTGTTGTTTGCCTTCACGATGGGCAGCATGGGCACTAGCGGCCGTGGTTTTTTGGCCGACTTGGCTCAAGCTGATGCAGGCAACATCGGTTCGGCCATGCTGGGCGGCGTTGTTTTTAATGCAGCCAACATTTTGTTGGTGGCCGCCATTTCATTGTCGGGGATGGCCGTAGCGTTTCCCGTGGGAATTGGATTAGCGCTGGTGTTGGGCGTAATCGTGAATTATGCAGCCGAGCCGGCTGGAAATGCGGCGTTGCTTTTTTCGGGCGTGGCTTTTATTACGGCCGCCATTTTGCTGGATGCCTTGGCCTATGGCAAATTGCCGGGGCAGATGCAATCCAATCGGCGGCTTGGGTTGGTGTTGGCCGTGCTTTGCGGCATTCTGATGGGCTGCTTCTATCGTTTCGTGGCGGCTGCAATGCCTAGCGAAGGACAATTTGCCGCAATGCCGGCGGGAAAGCTAAGCCCTTACACGGCGGTTGTTTTTTTCGCGTTGGGAATTCTTGTAAGCAATTTTGTGCTAAATACAGCCATTATGCTGCGGCCGGTATCGGGCGAGCCGGTTCCGTTTTCGGATTACTTCAAGGGAACCGCTCGCGACCATCTTTGGGGCATTGCCGGCGGCATGATCTGGGCTTTAGGGATGACGCTGAGCATCGTGGCCGCGGGAAAGGCGGGGTTCGCGATTTCCTACGGGCTGGGGCAAGGAGCCACCTTGGTGGCGGCGTTTTGGGGCGTCTTTATTTGGCGCGAATTTCGTGATGCACCACGCGGCACCGCAATTTTGCTGGCACTCATGTTTGCAGGATATCTGGTGGGACTTGCTCTTGTGATTGTGGCGAAATAGAGGTTCGAGACAGAAGCCAAGGATTTGGAAAATGAAGACGCCGCGGATTGTGGTCGTGGGAAGCGTGAATACGGACATGGTGGTCAAGGGTCGGCAATTGCCTACGCCTGGTGAAACAGTCACAGGTGGGCATTTTGTCATGGCGGCGGGCGGCAAGGGAGCGAATCAGGCCGTAGCAGCAGCAAGGCTGGGGGCGGAAGTCACGTTGGTTGCCAAGGTAGGACAGGATATTTTCGGCGATCAAGCTATCAAGAATTTCCATCGCGAAGGCATTCAAACCGACTATTTATTGCGCGATGGGCGGAATGCCACCGGAGTCGCTTTGATTTTAGTCGACGAACGCGGCGAAAATCTGATCTCCGTCGCCTCGGGAGCGAATCATGCGCTGACGCCATCGGAAATCCATAACGCAGCGGCTTGCATTCGTTCAGCCGACGTGCTGATGCTTCAGTTGGAAACGCTTATGGAGACGGTGTGCGAGGCAGCCAGAATTGCCTCGGAGGCGGGCGTCCCGGTCATTCTGGATCCCGCGCCCGCGGCGCCGCTGTCCAGCGACTTGCTGCGCCATATCGATTATTTGACGCCAAACGAATCGGAAGCCGAACAATTGACAGGCATCGCGGTCATGGATGAAGCCACCGCACGGCAAGCGACCGTGAAATTGCTGGCGGCCGGAGCCAAGAATGTTCTTGTAACGATGGGCGCAAAGGGTGTCCTGGCAGCCAATGCAGGGCAGGCTGTAATGATCTCCGCACCGAAAATAACGGCTGTCGATACGACGGCGGCAGGCGATGCATTCAATGGCGGCTTGGCCTGGGCATTGGGCCACGGCATGGATTTCATCGCGGCAGTACGCCATGCAAGTTTTGTGGGGGCATTGTCGGCCACACGGCTTGGAGCGCAGCCGTCGCTGCCGACCAAAGACGAATTGGAACGGTTCGTTGCGGCATTGTAGAAGCAAGGAAAAAGAGACCTGTCCGCTGAATTTGTTTGATCTTCCGTTTGTTTCCACCACACCTTGTTCTAAACCCACCTTCAACCGAGGAATCGTCATGCAGACACGTTTCATCGCAATTACATTGATTGCCGTGATTTCTGGAACCGTAATCGTTTGTGCGGAATCGCCGACGCGGCAGTTGCCGATCGGCGCGTATCGCGACAAAATGCAAGGCGCGTGGATCGGCCAGATGGCGGGCGTTGGCTGGGGAGCGCCGACGGAATTCAAGATCACGGGAGCGATTCTGCCGGAAGATCAAATGCCGGCATGGCATCCGGAATGGATCAACCAACATGGAAACGACGATTGCTACGTCGAGATGACGTTTCTCAAGACACTGGAGACCTACGGGCTGAACGTGGGTATTCGGCAGGCGGGGATCGATTTCGCCAATAGCGGTTATCCTCTATGGCATGCGAATGAAGCAGGCCGAAATAATCTGCGCCGGGGTATTGCCCCGCCAGACAGCGGACACCCGCGATTGAACCAACATGCGGACGATATCGATTACCAAATCGAAAGCGATTTCGCCGGCATTATTTCGCCGGGTATGCCGAATCAGGCGGTAGTGTTGGGCGATACGTTCGGACATTTGATGAACTACGGGGACGGCGTTTATGCGGGACAGTTTGTCGCGGCTTTGTATAGTGAGGCCTTTTTTGCATCGGATACCAAGGCGTTGATCGACAACGCACGACAGTACATCCCCGCCGAAAGCCAGTATGCCGAAATGGTGCGGGATTTGCTTCAGTGGCATCGGGATCATCCCAAGGACTGGCAAAAGACATGGCAACTTATCGAGGAGAAATATCATAAGGATCCAAAGTATACGCATGGCTTGTGCTGTAAGGCCGGAGGGCCGGGCACTTTCAGCATCGACGCTAAATTGAACGGGGCCTATATTCTCCTTGGGCTTCTTTACGGCGATGGCGATCCCGACAAGACGATGATCATTGCTTGTCGGGCCGGTCAAGATAGCGACTGCAATCCATCGAATGCGGCGGGGGTTTTGTTCACGATAATGGGGGCATCAAAAGTACCGACGCGATTCACCGAGCGACTGGATAAAAACGCAAAGTTCAGTCACTCGGAATATACACTGCCCAAGGTGTTTGAAGTCAGCGAACGCCTGGCCAGAGACGGCATCCTCAAAACCGGCGGACGCATTGAAAAGGACTCGAAGGGCGAAGAGGTTTTCGTGATTCCAGTACAAACGCCTAAGCCGGCAAAGCTGGAAGCATCCTATGCGCCCGGTCCGGCAGCCGATAGTCGGTTTACGCCGGAAGAAATGGCTAAGATCAAGGTTCCAAAATAACCTTAATGGCATTGTCGATGCGTTGCCGGGCAATCTCGATGCCGGTGGCGAAGTATTTCAGCGGCAGCCGGTGGGTGATGATCGGGGCGGTTTGCACTCGGCCGCTAAGATGAAGGTTGATTGCCTCTTCCCAGAGGTTGGGACCGCCCAGGCAGCCCATGATATGAACTTCGTTGGTCACAAGGGGATCAAAATCAACGTCGCATGTTGCGCCGGCAAAGAGTCCCGTCATCGCGACGCGGGCATGGGGTGCTACGATCGAGGCAATCTGCGGCCAGACTTCCTTTTTGCCCGCTGCTTCGATCACGACGTCGATCATGTGCCCGGCAGTGGCTGCACGAACTTTTTCGACGAGATTCTCCTTGCGGATATTGATGGTTTCATCCGCTCCCAGTTGACGACCGACAGCAAGCCGATGATCGCTACAACCGACCAGGATCACTTTTTTCGCTCCATAAGCGCGGGCAGTTTGCAAAGCGAGCAAGCCGATCGCGCCCGGTCCTACCACGGCCACATAATCATCAGGGCATACCTTGGCGGCTTTCGTGGGGTTCAGGGCGACGCCGGTCGGCTCGATAAAAGTCGCGGCGTCGTAGCCTAGGCCGTTGATTTTGTGCAGGAAGAAGCGTGGGAAGGAAATATATTGGGCAAAGGCGCCGTCTTGTTTGATCAATCCCGTCTCTGCACGGTTTCGGCAGAGATGATACCAACCACGGCGGCAGTCGTCGCACTGGCGGCAACCGATCGAGCATTCGCCGACAACACGATCGCCGACGGCGAACTCACGAGCATTCTCACCCGTTTCAACGACTTCACCGGCCCATTCATGCCCGGGCACGAGCGGCAATTGGGCCATTCCGCTGGTCAAGTAGAACATCGTGCCGTCGTACAGTTCGATATCGGTTGCGCAGATGGCTGCCGCTCGGACGCGAATCAAGACATCCTCTGTTCCGACCGAGGGCATCGGAACGTCGTCGCAACAGGCGCTCTTGGGGCCGTGAATGCGGATAGCCTTCATTGTTGGAGAATCAATCACGGCCATCATCTCCTTGGTGCAATACTTCTGCGGTGCATTATTTGTCACAATACTTGTTGAAGATATCGTGGCCTGCGCGTAATGAGCCGTCCCTATTGATGAAGGCCATATACTCGGCACTGGAGACGATGCCATCTTGCGGACGGTGAAGGTCGGCAACGTAGCTTTCGTGCAAAGCATGAATGAGGAAACCGACCTCTTGTTTTACGAGCAAGTCAAGATCATTGCGAACGATTTCAACATGCTTGGCATCGTCAAGCGAGCCCCAGCAACACTCGGTAGCCAGCAAGCCTTTGCCGGTTTTGCGTGAAAACTCCTTCATCCATGCCCAGTTTTGACCCGATGCAAAATAGGGATGGATCATCAACACATCGCTAAAGGGCTCGACCAGCGGCAAATCGGGAACCATACTGCATATGCTAACGCCGATGGGCTGTTTCGCGCCCAGGGTTTTGGCCAATTGGTAGGTGTGTTTAAGCCACTCTAAAAACACCTCGCGGCCGCTATTGAACGGCTCGTTGCAGAGATCCCAAGCCAAAATTCGCGCGTCGGAAGCATGGCCCTGGAACATGGCTTCAAGATAAGTGCGAAAGACATAATTTGGGGCCTTCCCCTTCTGGCCAAAGCTGTCGAACCAATAGCCGATCATCTCCATCGAGATGCCGCCGAAGTCGGGAATGCTGTGCCAGTTGTTGAATAGCACAGGAACGGCCTTGAGGCCATATTTTTCACAGCTCTTCAATGTTGCCTCGAAATTTTCCGTGAACTTTTTCGGCTCCTTGATGAAGGCTTCGTGCGAAAGCCAAAGACGCACGGTGTTCATCTTGGGGAAATAGCGCCGGCCGAGTCCCAACTCATGATCGATAACCGCTGAATCATATTTATCGATCCAAATCTCTATGCCATTTCGCCCAAAACTTGGCTGATAGTTGAAACCGCGAACTTTCGACCAATCGGGCCGCATCAGATCCGCAGCCGCCGGCATCGGCTCCGCCAACAGCACCGTCGGTTGCATCGTGGCAATGACGCCAGCAGCCGTTGCAATTCCAAGGAAATCTCGGCGAGAAACATCAAAATCTTCGTTGTTCATAGTTGTTAGGCCTGATGTCTATTGTGCGAACTCGTTATAAACGTCATGTCCGGGCCGCAGTGAGCCGTCTTCCAAAATAAAAGGCATATAGAGTCCTTCTTTGTATTTGTGAAGGTCGGCCACGCCGCTGGTGTAGAGGGCATGGGGAAAGAAAGCGATTTTGTACTGTTTCAGTGCTTGCAAATTTGCCCGAACAATGTCGGCCCGCTCGGCATGGCTTTCGGCTCCCCAGCAACATTCGGTTGACATCATCGGCTTTTCAAGTTTCTTGGCAATTGCCAAGGAATTCGGAATGACGCTGAAGGGTACGCAACTATCCTCCAATTTCGATGGCGTTGTTTTGGGAGGGAAGGGATAAAGGGGAACATAAAGATGTGGCGTGAGGATATCTTGCAGATGGCTGCACCGATTCAGATGATCCACGGCTGGCATCGTGCCGATGCAAGTCAACGCTTGGGAATCGCATTGTTTGATATAATCGCGGACCTTGGTGAGCCATTGAGTTTCAGCATCGAAAAATGGCGGCTCATTATAGGGTTCATTGCAAAGATCCCACACGAGGATTCGCAAATCGCCTTTCATGGGTTCGACCAATGCTTTGACAAACGTAACAAATGTTTTATCGAAGTCGGCCGCAAGTTCCTGGTTTTGAACCTTATCCCAAAGCGGATTGCCTGTCCAGCGATTGAAGATCACCGGCACAACCAAGAGATCCAGATCGCCGCAGATATCGACGGCCTGTTGGAAGTTGCGAATGCATCGTTCAGGATTGGCACAATAGGCGCTCCACGAAAGCCACATCCGCACGGCATTGAATTTCGGAAAGTACTTCTTTCCTAGCGTCAACTCCTCGCGATACTTTTTAGGATCGAATTTTTCGCCCCAGACGGTCAGCCCGTTGTATCCCCAACTCGGTTGATAATTAAAACCGTTGATATGGCTGCATCCATCGGGCGACTTCAGGTTGATTTTATCGCGAACCGCCTTCAATGCCGGAGAAATACCTTTGGCTTGTTCCGAGGCAATTGCCGCGGAGGCGATAGCAACACAGATTGTCAAACCGAAAAAAAGAAAGCAAGAGCTTAATGTACGGTGGGAATTCGACATGGCGGGTTCTCCTTGGATAACTATTAAACTTAGAAATCATTGCCGGCAAGCGTCTCGCCGCCGCGTGCGGTTGATAAGGCTTGCCAAACATTCATGGCAATCGAATCGTTAAAGAAATGCACCGAGCCATCGCAAAGCGAAGCATTCACCCCGCCGGCATGATGGCTGCGGGCGGCGAATGACTGGAGGGCGTATTCTGCATAATCACCGATAACCACGCAACCTGAAATACCGTTCAAAGCATCAATGGGAGGACAGATGCGACAAGCCTCGTCAAAGGCCGGAGAATTCGGCGTCAACCACGCTTCGAAGGCTTGGCCACCTTCGGAGGTGCTTGTTTCACTCAGCGGTCCCCACCAATCGGAACCGGAGTTTCCGGAATTAGGTCCGTCAATCGTGGAAATGATTTCAGCCATCAACAACGTGTTGCTGAGTCCATCCTTGATATGCTCAAAGCTATAACTGCGCCCACACGTGAATGGAGCCCCTTCAAAGGCAATTCCACCCTTGGTTGTTTGTCCGTAAGTGGTATTTCCGAAGTTTACCGCGTAATTCCCTTTCACGCGATGCCAAGTCGTGTCGTTAGGATGTTGCACCGTCAAACCGCAGGATGGGCATCCCATCAAGGCAATTTTGAATTTCCGAGGTTCGAAGTTTACGGGATCGCTAAAACATACATTATAATTGATTGAATCGAACCACGCCTGTTGTTCAATGTAGGGGCCCATTTGGCTGTACCATCCGAAGTCGGAAGGGCTTACGCCCGCCGCATACTTGCTTCCAAACGGAAGAGCGCCTTTGGCAACATGGTAGTTGTGCATGCCCAATCCGAGTTGTTTCAGATTATTGCTGCATTGCATGCGACGTGCCGCTTCTCTAGCCGATTGTACGGCCGGCAGCAGCAGCGAGATCAAAATGCCGATGATCGTTATCACGACCAAAAGTTCCACCAAAGTAAACCCTTTTGTCCTTGATATTGTTGCCATTCTAATCGCAGCAAAGCATCTCGTACTTCGCTGCATCGAGCCTTTTTCGGCCAAGTCCAGCAATACGTCATGCAAATGTTTTGCCTTGTCCATATAATACCATTTATCGTCAAAGCGAAAAATTTTGTGATAATTGACCGGCGGTGACTTTTATGCTGATTCCATTTCGCGATTGAGAGGGGATAAGGTTTTCCGTTGCCCATTTCTGATAGCCCGGTTCCTTGCTCGGTAGCGGATGTGTTTTTCGTATGGCGTTGAACAATACCCGAACGTCGCCAAGCGGCACGCCTTCCGCGATATAACGTCCATCCTTGATTAAGCCACTAATCGCTGGCCCCTGACCAGAGCTTTGAGGGATGAATTGGAGACTTCCATCGGGCAGCGGTTTTTTATCGATCGTCACGATGCCCTCCAATCGTGTCGAAGGATATTTCGGTCCTTGCGTACCACAACCAATGACCCCAGCCATCACACAAACGGCTGCATCGATGACGCATATCCGGGCGGTTCGTCCTAATCCTATTGACCTTTGCACAGCTAATGAACCGAGGCCGACCATCGGAAGGCCGAAAACTAGGCCAAAAAAGTTGACTGGCCGGTTCATTATCCAAGCAAACATCAATAGATGCCTCATCCTTCGTATGTTCATCGGATCGGCCCATCTCTTTTTGAGAAACGGATACGAGCGGCATTCCCTAATGAAGCGATCATAAGGCGTCCGACGTCGGCACACGTGAGCATGCCGACGCCAGACGGGTTCTTATCTTCGTTGCCGGCGGATCAAACGCGATGATTCCACCACTTTTCTTTCAAGGTGCTTGGCTAAAAGAAACTCGTTACATTTCCACCTATTTCATCTTCCGCCAAGCACAAACCACAAGGCCAAAGACTGCTGTTACCAATAGAATAATCGTGGAAGGTTCCGGTATTGGCGTTACCAATAAAGGTGCAACGGTCATCGCGCCTGCGCCACCCTCATCCCATTGGACAACTTTGCTTGAGTCGGTGAGGCTGAACGTGCCGAGATCATAATACCCCGACCAAAGACCGTAGTCGGGACTGCCGCCGGTTATTTGATCCGCCATCAAATGCTGATCAATTGTAAACAGAGTGTCTCCTGTATCGTTGGTGCCGTTGCCGTTGACATCCACCAAGTATTTGACATTTTGGGAATGACTGGTATGAACGCCCCAAGAAATTTTAAGATCATACGAGCCTGCCGCGGGTATTCCAGCCCACATGGCAGTGACGGCATCCGTGACCGTATAGAAGTAATTGCCCGAGGGCGACGTTGTTGTGCCGGCAATCATCCAGGCCGTGGAATCGTTCGTTGTCAGATTGGCGGTCTGATGATCGATGAAAAATCCGTCACTACGGGAACGGAACATAACGGCATCCGCCTGCCCCGCATTAGTGGACAGCACCACATTGCTGGACGTATTCAGATTGTAAGTTCCCAGATAACGAAATCCGCTGCCAGACTCATCGACCTTCGGTATGCTGCCCGTAGCGCCCTGTGCAGCGTTTAATTTATTGTCAAAATTAAAGGACGCTGTTCCGCCAGCATGATTAACAACGTAGGAAGCGCCATCGTCAGCATTGAAAACGCCCCAGCTTGCATACACATCATACGTCCCGCTCACGAATCCTGATACATTTCCGGGTGTATAGGTGGCAGTTCCATTTCCTGCATTGGGAGCAAGATAAGCACCGCCCACCGCTTTTGCACTATACGACGTCCAGTCGCCGGCTGAAACCGAGAATCCCGTTCCCACTCCTGTCCCCGCACCATCGTCGATGGTGATCACGGCGGCATGCACAGGCATCGACATCGCGATCAATATAGCCATTCCCACTAGACTAACACTTGCTTTCATGACGCTCCTCCTACCAACAAGAAAGTTTGTGACTGCGCCGACTAGTACAAGCGGTCGAGGCGGGCGCGAAAACCCGACCGGGCTCTTCTCTGACGTTTTGCTCCGTTGATCAGAGGAAACTACGGATTGCAAATGGCCCCAACTCGATACTCCCATAGTAATAACACAGGCCGGAATAAGTCAAAGACAATGTTTTACGAAAGAATCCAATACTTTTATGAAATATCGTAATCTGGGTACTCGGAGATACGCATTAGAGAAGGAATGCCGTGCCAGGAGAAACAGGGTGGATTGTTGGGTGAACTGCCAAAGGCACAAAAAACGTGTGGAATGGGAATAATGCGGATTCTAATTTAATCTTGCGCGGATATTGCCGCGATTGTGTTTTGGCTCTCATTGAGCAAAACTACGAGTTCTATAGCCGAAGCAAAACTACAAGTTCTATAGCCCGAAGGGCTTCAATAAGACAGCCTAGGGTTGTCGCGCAGCGACTACCCTAGGAACCGGAATTTTGCTCAACTCCAAACCCCAACAGGGGTTTCGGAGCACACCGTTATGCTACGGAACCCTTGCAGGGTTCATTGCATAGTATCCCACGTTTCCCAGGGTAGCCGCTCGGCGCGGCAACCCTGGGCTATCTTCCG
>CAYWGR010000013.1:44068-52065 GCA_964458015.1 uncultured Planctomycetaceae bacterium | reverse complement strand
AAAGGGGCTCATCGCGCGGAGTTCATCGAAATTCAAGGATTGCCGATCCGCGTATTCCTTTTTAGGTTCGTAACCGGTCTCACGACGCAGCGCGTCGAGGAAATCTTCCCTTGGTAACGTTTTCATATCCTGTTTTTTCGAGCAACCAGTCTTCCACCAATAATGGCGCTGTGTGCCGACAATCTCGCTACAGAGATAAATTGTGGGCCGAACATTCCAACGGCGGATCGAATCCAGCAGGTGATAGTTGCCCTGGTGACCGTCGTCAATCGTGATGGCCAACGGATAGGCCGGCATTTTCGACCAGTCTCCGTTGCGGATGGCATCAACTAATTGTCCAAGTGGAACAAAGGTGAAACGCGATGCCAGAAAGGCCATGTGCCGGTCGAACATTTCGGGCGTGGGATTGTGATAGACCAAAATCGTCGCACGACGCCGGCAAACGATCCGACGAAACGCCCAAAACATACCGGTCCATCGCAACAGAAAACCCGCCGCTTGACGACACCAAGCAAACACCGTTCCGCGCAGTCCCCTACAAGGACGTCGGTCGGCGGCGGCGGACGCAGGCGTAACGGTATTGGTGCTGCTCATTGCGGTCGGTTATTTGAGAATCCTTCAGCTACAAGGATAGGTCAAATACCAACCACAGGGGGATCTTCCAAGATCGCTAAACTACCCTCATAATCCTGATAATCCGAAAATCCGAACGCCTATTTGTACAGATAAAAAAAACCTCTCCTCGATGTTGGCCACCGAGAGGAGGTTTTGGTGTCAAGCAAGAGTGTCTTCCGAGACTTTTGCCGCAAATTAACGTTTCGCCGGAACTCGAAGGGTAACGATTTCCCAAGGCTGCATTTTCTGAACCATCACGCCGGTATCGTTTCCGGCATAGATGGCGGCCAGGGTTACCTTGTCCGTTGCATTGAACAGTCGTGCCTCTAGCTGGCGGCCGCCGTCGATTGGCTTAATGGAACTCACGATGATACCCGTCGGCTGGACCGCGACTGGCGAGTGACCGAAATTCGCCGGACCACGCGCCTGGGTGACAACCAAAGGCTGGCTGCATTCGATGCCAAACCGCTGCGCCGCACTAGCATTGTAGGCGTAATGCGGCTGAATGGCATAGCGGAACGTCGTCGGCCCCTCTTGATCGGCCTTGTAATTCGTCCACCAATGGTTGTTCATGACCATGGAATAAAACGTTTGCGAAGGCTCCAATTTGTCGAGCCAATCCTTGGGATTCGGCAGCGAGCCGATCTTGTCGATCGTGATCGAACCGACCAACGCCATCGGCGCATCGAGCGTTGCCCAGGTGACGCCGACCTGTGCGTTCGAGACATCGACCCAACGGCCGACCGACAGCCAATTCTTGCACGAACCGGGGAGCTGGTCGATCTCGGGCCGCATCACGCCCCAAGGAATATCCATACGCATCACCCCGTCGGGCACATTAAAGGCGAATCCCAGATGAACGCCCTCTTTTTCGCGCACCGCTTTCTTATCGACTACGTTGACAAGTTCCATGCGGTCGAGCCCATCGACGACGCGAATATCGCGTGAAAACTTAACGCAGCCTGGGGCGTCGGATTCAATGTGAAGCGTCGCCACGAGCGGGCCGGCATCCTTGACGGTGACTTTTGCCGTTCCGGATGTTTGGGCAGCCTTCACATTGGTTCCCAAAACGTAATAGTAACGATTCAAGCCAATACCCGTCCGGTTGTCGCAAAGCTCGACGCCGTCCTCACGCTTCAAACTCGTGATGACGCCCGAGGTCGGATCGACTTGAACCGAAAAAGCAGTGTTGCTGAGCGTTGTCGCATTGGCCTTGGCATTGCCCTCGGCATTCGATGTGCCTTTGCGAATCGTATAGCGTTGGCCGCTCAAGGCAGGCACATTTTTCGCTAGAAACGCCAGTTCGCCGGTCGAAAGCCGTTGCGAAGGAACTGGTTTGCCGTTAATTCCTGCGACGACATCGCCCGCCGTGCTCAATTCTTTACTTAACACGACTAGATCGGTGCGAGGCCAAGAGGACGTGTTGAAAACGTCCACGGCGTTGGCCTTCGGCTCGCCGCCGCGACCGGCCAAGACCTCATCCAGCAGCTTCCGCGATTGAACATCGCCATCCAGCGCGAATGCTTGCTTGATCTTCCACTGATCTTTGACAAACGGCAAATCGGGCTGTTCAGTGCTGTTATAGGCTCCCCAGGTGTGTTCATCATAAAGGATGACGTTGCGCCATGCCTCCGAAAACTGTTCGGCCGGATATTTTTTAGGCGCAAGCATCGCCGAAAGTATCTCGGCCTGAACCAGCCGCTCGGCCGCCGTGCGGTTGATCGCCGTTTCCTGGGCCGAGCTGCACGCGCCGTTCTCCCAATACGGTGTGAGATCCCCGCTGGCCTTCGGTATCTTGGGACCGTAGCGTTTTTCGAACTCGCGGAACAATTCGCCGGTAGTGGCGATGACCATCTTGGGATATTCGTGCGCGGCGTTCCATTTTTTCACGACCTCGGGCAGCGTGGCATCGGGTGGACCGTTGTCGCCGCCGATGTTCCAACGCAATTGCACGATGTCGTAGGGATAGCCTGCCTGGTCGAGTTGAGCTAGACGTTCGGGCAATTGACGATCCAGCTTGTAACCGGTATGGCCGAGTGCGTAGCCTTTGTAGGGCACCCAACAAAGAAGCTTTTGGCGGCCGTCGGGACCGATCCAGTAGAACGGTTTGTCTTCCCAGGTTGAAAGGAATCGCCCGCTATCGTTGAAATTGACTCCCAGCGAGAAATACTTGACCCCGGCATGGGCCAAGGCGGAAACCGTGCCCCAGGTGAAACCAGGCACGTCGCTGATCATGGCCGAATCGAGCGGCACATTGCATTGCTTGGCCAATTGTTGGCCGTAGTCGCAAAGCCGCATCAGTTCTTCAGGCCGGCAAAGCCCCGTCAGTTCGTTGCCGTACAGGGCATCCAAACCAACTTGGCCCGTGCGGATGGCGTCGAGCAATTGTCGCTGTTTTTCCGGCGCGGCTTTATGCAAATAAGCATCGACGGCCCAAAGGACTTCGCTATTCCACTTGAATTTTGCTCCCGGCGGATAGTCGGCCGTCTTGCGGCACAATTCCATCGCGGTGTCGAGATTTTGCATTTGTTTCTTCTCGACATCCGGCTGAATGTGGGTATAGCCGATATCAACGTGCGAATGGGGCAGCAAATAAACCACGAACTTACGGACCGGTTTCAGCGTCAGTGTTTTCGCGGCAACCGTTTTCCCGCCGCATTCGACGGCGATTTTCAAGCTGCGTTCGGTTTCAACGGGAGGAAGCTTAAAGATGTGCTCCTGAATTCCAAAGCCGAAATGCACCGGCTTCGGCTCGCAACCTTCGATATGAACGACCGCGTCGGTCGGCGTTGCGTAGGGATAGTTGAGCGACACCTTAATGGGCTGCAAAAGCTTATCGTTATTTCGCTCGATGACAGGCTCACCCGATGCCGTGACATCGATGCCTTGCGGCGTTGCATCCGTACCGGCGGATTCGTAAAAAACGATCTCCGAGCCGCCTGCGCAGTTGATCTGATCGTTCGTCATCTTTTTGACTTGCCAGCGAACGCTTTGGGCCGTCACCACTTGCGGCAATGCAAACAGCGTAACGCCGGCAGCGGAGCCATTGTGCTGGACGGGGATCGTCGCGACGGTCTTGCCCGAGGCGTCCTTAAAAATCAATTCCGACGCGGCAACGGCAGCCGGATCATTGCGGTTCACATGGCGAAACGCTCCGATGTTGACCGGCTTGCCGAAATCGAATTCCACATAAGTTTGGATGCCTTTGCTGTTCGAAGCGTATTCCGTATTCGGCAACCCATCGAGAAGCTGGGCAGGCCCATAGTTGCCTCCGGGAAATTCCTCGGCCGATGCAGCGATCTTCGGCGCCGACAGCGGCGCCAGACGCACAAACCTCGGCGATTCCGCAGCCAAAACGGCGGAAACAGGAATCCAACCCGTTAGGCAGAACAAGAGACCGACCGAGACGTGGTGGGCATCGAAGAACCGCTTCATAAGACACCTCCGCGAAAGATGAAGTGCGAGTAACTTGGAATGGTGCATTTGCACGGCAGGCAGGAAACAGCTATAATCATAACGTTATGATTTCGCGATTGCAAGCCCCACTTGGGAGTGTTTCTTCTCTAGCCCGCCTTTAGCAGGCGAGGCCCAAGGGTGAGGGTAGTCGGAACGGCCAGCTTTGAACTACAATTTCAGCGTGGCAAAAGGCGGATGGCGATCATCATGGCATCGAAGAAAACAATTCACGATCTTGCGGAAATGGCCGGCGTTTGCATCGGCACCGTTTCCCGCGTCATCAATAATAAAGACAAAGTGCATCCCAAGACCCGGGAGAAGATCCTGGATCTCATCCAAAAAACCGGCTATCAGCCCAGCGCCTTGGGCCGCAGTTTGGTTTTGCGGCGCACGCAGAACGTGATGCTTCAGGTGCCGAACATTGCCGACCCTTATTCGGCCAGCGTGGCCAAAAGCGTCAGCGATTGTTGCCGCGAGCATCAATACCGAACGCTCTTGGGCGACTCGAATTACGATCCCGCGATCGAAGCGGAATATCTTCGCCGCGCCCGAGACGGCAGCGCCGACGGATTGCTGATCTCTCCCCTGCCCACCGAGGAGAACATCGCACTTTATTGCGATTTGGTGCGTTCCGGATTCCCGGTCGTGACGATGGACAACGCCGTACGGGGCGTTTCGATTCCTTGCGTCAAATACGATGACACGGCGGGAACGGATTTGGCGATGGACTACTTATTCCAAAAAGGGCATCGCCGCATTGTCTATCTGCAATATCCCGGCGAATATCAGACCGCCCGCGACCGCCGCCAAAGCTATGCCGCGGCCCACAAAAAACGAGGCATGGCCGTTAATCCCGAGTTCGTCGTGCAGGTGCCCGAGCTATTGCAAGATTGGAACATCGCGGCGTTAGAGCGATTGTTCCGGTTGCCCGAACCGCCGACGGCCATCTTTGCCGAAAACGAAATCATCGCCACGGTCTGCATCAACGCCTTGGTGCGGTTGGGCAAACGAATCCCCGACGAGGTA
This sequence comes from uncultured Planctomycetaceae bacterium, assembly GCA_964458015.1. Classification (GTDB taxonomy): domain Bacteria; phylum Planctomycetota; class Planctomycetia; order Pirellulales; family Thermoguttaceae; genus CAYWGR01. The sequence goes on along the minus strand of CAYWGR010000013.1, from coordinate 46,968 downwards.
GCGATTATTTCCTTCGGCGACGTATTGCCCGACCAGTTCACGCCTGTCCGCTTGACCGCCATTTCCTTGCACCAAGAAGACGCCAGCCGCCGCGCAGTTGAAATGCTGCTCGATCTCATCGAAAATCCGAAACGGCGGAAAGACGGGGCTCAGCAATACGTGCAAAAGCCCGAGCTGATCGTTCGCGAGTCGGCGTGATCGCTGTAGTTCAAAACACGGGAAGACTTAACAATCCTGGTTCCCAAGCTCCGGTTTGGGAACCTTTGGCAACGCTACTTAGGTGCACTATTTCGCCAGCGCCGCTCGGCCGCTCACGCTGACGACCCTGGCGTGTTCGTCCAAGAACTCACCGGCTTAGAACATGGTTGCCAGACGCAACATCACGGCATCGTCGAGTCGCATGTTGCCGCTGCCGGACGTGTACTCCAACCGGCGACCGAATAAGTAGCCGACCTCGATCGCCGACTGCCGACCGTTCTTATCGACAGCCGCGAGACCGATGCAGACGCGGAGATCGCGGTAAGTGGCCACGTCGTTGCCGATGCTCGGCATCTCGATTGCCCAGGTGCCGCCGCCCAATTCGCCGGAAAAATAGAGCCGATAGGCGTCGCTCAGTTGAAAGACCGCCCTGGGCCGAGGGAAGACCAGTTCAAGTCGCATTTGGGGATTGGGTTTCCAGATCACACCGGCCACCGGAAGCAGTTTGATGTCGGCGCGGTCGAGATAATCAATGCCAAAAACCAGGTCGAGTTCCGGCCGGATGGTGAGATAGCCAACGCCATGCCCGGGATACTGGATGCCCTTGTGCGCATCCCCGTTGAAATCGCTCGCCGCCTGAACTGCCGCAGCCAGGTCGAACGCCAGCGGGCCGATTTGATGGCGAAACTGGTAGCCAATGCTGAAATCGTACGCGCGCGGGGGCATTTCGCTATGAACGGGCCCGGTAAAGAGATGAAAACCAAACCCCGCCATAATCCCGTTTCGGATGCCCGACTCCTGATAACGATCCAACAGGACAGAAAAAATGCCGAACTGATCGCCGCCGCCCGGAATCCATTCGAGTGCGTCGGTCGAATAGCGGTAGCCCATGAAGCCGGTAAGCGAGGGAGCCGGTTTCACCTCGGCCGACCCATCAAGACTGATGGCCTCGTCCGTGGGCGGCAGTTCGCTGCCGATCGACGTTTCGCCGGCAGGGCCAGGTTCCAAAGATGGCGGCATCTGGGCCGGCTGGTCAAGAAACGCCAGTGGCTCAAATGCAATATCGTCCGACGCCGGCGCAAGGCTGTTTGCTGTAGTGAAAAATGCCAGCAGGCACATCAGCGGCAAGCAAAACCTTGGCATCACAGGCCTCTGGCTCGAACAAAGAACCTTCGCACGATTGTCTCTCGCATTGCCAACCAACCTTTTCGCGGCCAGTTGACCTGCAAACTCAGCTAGAACTGCCGTGTTTGCGGTTAAACAGCCATGTTGGCGGTTAAACATGGATCATTGGCAATGGTCGGCAACAGAATAAAGTAGCGAATATAGAGCGGCGGAGTCTACTATTCTGCCTCGCCCACGTCAAGAGATTCGCTCCCCCTCGCGGTAGGGAGGTAAGGTTTGCATTGAGCCATTCCATTCCCAAAAAACCAACCTTTTCGCAAGTGTGCCATTGGCTCTACCAGCGCTGGGCAGGTTGCTTGACGTTGTAGCATATTGTGGCTAGAAACGAAGCCACAACCAAACGTAGGGTGCGTCCGCGACGCACCAAAATGTGATTCCCATCTCGATTTACGGTCAGGAATCACAAACGCACACCAATCAACCCAAAGATCTGTCGACCCTTGACAAAAGAATGTAACCGATGAACGAGAACAAGCCGCCGCAACCGCCTGTTGACTTGGCTCGTCTGGTCTGTTGGCTAGTGGCTATCAGTGTGGTCGCAGTATTGTTGCCAACTCCGCTTATGTGGCTAGCATCAGTAATTGCTGGAATCACAGGCACCCTCTACGCAACACAATCCGCAAATCGAACTTGGCCTCAGGCTATTATTGCGTTGTCGCTCTTCTTGCTGACCCCCGGTTTCTATTTTGGATTTCTTCCGATTCCAATTTTGTCGATGGTGGTAACATTTCCTTCATCCGAGATTCCTGGTTTTTCGCATATGCCGGTCAGAACCTCTATCGGCATCCTGTTATTGCTGCTGATAAGCACTGTCCTGGCATGGGGATCGGCTGCGATTAGCACATGGTGCGCCCGCGGTTGTAGACGCATCACAGCAGGGTGGTTGCTATTGTTTCCAATTTACTTGCTGCTTCTTCTCGTCTATTATCTTCTCAACGTCGTTATTCTGGCAGCCTTGTGCAAGCTGGGTCTTTATACAGCGATAGGATTACGAGGCTTTCCCAAATAAACACGATAGAACGTCGCTCCCCCCTATTTTCTTGCATCCATTATCTCGCCTTGTAGCAGCATTGAGATGTAACTAAAATGTGTACCCACAGATTGGGTCGAATCAGCACTTATTGATTTCGATGTAGCCAATGATCCTCGCTTCGGCTGCAAACACGGTTGTTCCAGCCGAGTTTGGTGGTTTTTTGGCCGTGTAACGGTTCATTAGTAGTGCAGGACTCAATAAGTACTCCCGCCGACTGTTCTTGGCGTTTGATGGGTCTGTCTCACTCAAGGAAAGAGGGAGGATATCATGGAATATTGGCTTCGCTGGACTGATGGTTCGGTGCGTCTTGGACGTTTTCTTGCCGCAGTGACGGTCCTCGGCGTCTGGTGGAATGCGGCGGTTCCGGCGCGAGCGGCTGACGAACCGGCAACTCGCAATTCGGCATCGAGTGTAAATCGAGTCGCAGATGACGCCGCATCGTCCGAAACGATGTATGCCGTTACCTACGAGGTTGCGGACATTC
>CAYWGR010000013.1:9534-44058 GCA_964458015.1 uncultured Planctomycetaceae bacterium | reverse complement strand
TCCAAAATTCAAGACGAACGCCGTTTGAATGCAGAAGACGCCAAGAAATTCCTGGGGAATCGAGTCAAAGGTCCGCCGGTTATACAGTTGGCTTTTGATCGGCAGCGTCATGTGCGATTTGGACGCGATCCGCAATGGTTAAAGGAGAATTTAGTTGTCGTTGCCAGCCAAACGGGCCACGAGCAGGTGTCTGCAATGCTTGCAGCGTTTCGCAAGTTTGGCGTCGTGGAATATGCCATTTCGGCTCGTTTCATAACGATGACAGAGTCAGACCTAAACCTAAAGGCGTTTCCGGATTCAACTTCGTCCTTCTTAACGACAAATCAAAACCCGACGTCTAGTTCGGAAGCGGCTCCCTTGATTTCGGAAATTCCATTGGGTCACCCCGGCACGACAGCCATCAGGGCGCGAACAATCATCGAGGAAGATTTGACCATGCGATTCGACGTTCTCGACAAAGACGCCTTGGCGAAGTTGCTCGATTCTGTGAAGTCGAGTAAGATGTCAAACGTTCTCGAAGCGCCGCGGGTCACGACATTTCTCGGACAAACGGCGTCGCTTTCAGATCGTGCCCACTCTCGGTTCGCCGTTGGTGCGAACCTTCTGCCTTCGGGATCGTACGAACTGAAGACGAGGGATGTGGCCGAGGGAACGGCGTTGCTTGTTCGACCGGTCGCGGAACCCAATGGCGATATCCGGCTCAACTTCTCAGCCTCGTTCACCACAATTGATAACGTAACCAAGGAGGTTCTCAAGATCGCACCCGATAAAGAAATTGTTCTGCAACTTCCGAAGGTGGCGACCTGTCATGTCGATGGCGGAGTCGTACTCAAGCCGGGGCAGTCGCTGATGTTCGGTTCCGTGAAAGGACTTACCGAAGGACGTACCGAAGGGCGTACTAAGTCGAGCTGTTCGAAGAAGCGCGAGGAGCAACAACTAATTCTGATTTTACAGGTGGAACCGTTCGAGAGAGCTGCCGACTCGCCGCAACTGTCGTCGGGCGTTGTTCGCCAGCCGCGAAGATGAACCGGGTGGGAGAACAAAAAGGGGACACTGATTACTTTGTTTGATAATATCAGTGTTTTCCGTTTTTGTTCGCCTAAGTTTTTCGCGTCTTTGCGTGAATTCAGAGTTGTGTTAGATACCAATGGGCAAAGCCAGTGGTACACACTTCTGCGTGCTATTTTGTCAGTGCCACCCAGCCGGCAAAGGAAAATCCGATGGACGTGACCGAGTTTCGTCGCTCTCTTACCACGCTCATCGGCACAGAACAATACGTTCGAGTTCTCCGTTTCTTCAATGGTGAGGGTCGTTGGCGATGCCGTTTCCTGTTCTGGCAAGAAAAGATGTTGCGTCCGTTTGCCAACCACCCTGTTGTCGGGCCTGTCTCGTTTGAACGCTTCGAGGAACTGCTCCGAATTTGTGAGCGGCACCAGGTCGAACTGGAGCGTGACCCCGAGGCAGTATCATGCCGGTGTCATGGAGCCGTGACGGAATACACTCGGGCGAAGGCCGAGCGATTCCCGAACACAGACTGCGGTCCTCTCGACATGGGTGGCCGCCGCGATTACTATCGCACAGGGCTGTGGTACTGCCCAGCTTGTCGAATAGTCGAGGCTGAGTGGAGAGGGCGGCATGATGGCACTGGCGAAGGATAATATATCGAGGACCGTTCAGCCGAGCCAGCCGGAGTTTGTCAGCGAGAGAGCTAAGGGTTTCGCGGGGCCGTGTTGCAGTTCGTGCCGCCCTCACCCCCGGCCCCTCTCCCGTAAACGGGCGAGGGGAGAAATATGGTGCGGTGCGGATGCGCCCTGTGTTGCTCCAGACAAATGGTGCGTGCGGACGCACCCTACGGTTCTACGGTGCTGTATGGCATTGCGGACGCACCCTACGGTTCTACGGTGCTGTATGGTATTCAAAAACAGCGGCCGGAACGCTTCTTCTGGCAAACGTCGTTGCCGCAGCGGAAGCAGATCTCGTTGGTCAACGGCGCGTCTGCAAAGAAATCGCGGATGTTTTGAAGCGTCGTTCGGGCAATGCTGCTTAGGGCCTCGCGGGTGAAGAAGCCCTGGTGGGCGGTGATCAACACGTTGCTGAACGTCAACAGCCGCGCGAGAATGTCGTCGGTCAGCACTTGGTTCGAATAGTCCTCGAAGAAGAATTCGCTCTCCTCCTCATAAACATCGAGGCCGGCCGAGCCGACCTTGCCGCCCTTTAGTGCATCGATCAACGCCTTGGTATCGACCAGCCCGCCGCGCCCGGTGTTGATCAACATCACGCCGTCTTTCATCTGGGCCAGGCTTTCGGCATTCACCAGATGATAGGTCGCAGGGCTCAGCGGACAGTGCAGCGAAATCACGTCGGCACGGCGATACAACTCGTCGAGCGGCACGTAGCGCACGCTTTCGGCCGATGCAAACGCTTCGTTCGGATAAAGGTCGTAGGCCAACACCTCCATGTCAAAACCGCGAAGGATCTTGGCGGCAATCTGCCCGATTCGGCCAGTGCCAATGATGCCGGCCACCTTGCCGGCCATGTCGAACCCCAGCAGCCCCGTAATCGAAAAGTTCGCGTCGCGCGTGCGGTAGTAGGCTTTATGGATCTTGCGATTCAACGACATGATCAACGCCACGGCATGTTCGGCCACGGCATGAGGCGAGTAGCCCGGCACGCGAACGACCGGCATCACCCGATAGGCCGCCTTCAGATCCACGTTGTTGTAGCCGGCGCTGCGCAGGGCGACCAGTTTGACATTGCGGCGATTCAACTCCTGAACGACTTCGGCGGAAATCGTATCATTGACGAACGCACAGACGACGTTGCAGCCGTCGGCCAGCACGACGGTGTCGAACGTCAAGTGGTTTTCAAAATACCGAATTTCGTATTGAAAATCGACGTTGGCCGCGTCGAAAAATTCTCGATCGTAGGGTTTCGCATCGAAAAAAGCGATCTTTACCGGCGTATTCATTGCACTAGGGCTCGAATTCCAAGGACAAAAAAATACTACTCGCCGCAAATGCGTTTCAGCCAAGCGGCGGCCAGGTCGGGCCACGCGTCGGTAGGTTTGCCGTGCTTGCGAATGCCGTAGCCATGCCCACCGGCGGGAAATAGATGCAACTCAGCGGGCACCTTGGCGGCCTTCAACGCAATGTAATAGGCCAGGCTGCTATCGACATACGGCCCATCGTCTTCGGCCTGAATCAGGAGCGTCGGCGGCGTTTTTTCGGTCACCGGCAGTTCCGGGGCCATCTTGTAGCCGTCCGTGAAGAGATACGCGGGATAGATAATCAGTGCGAAATCGGGCCGGCACGGCTGTGTATCTGCATCATCAACCGATTCGTAAAAACGCTTCTGGAAATTCGTGCTGGTGCGCACCGAGAGATGCGAGCCGGCGGAAAAGCCCATGATGCCCAATCGCTTGGGGTCGATATTGAACGCTTGGGCCTTCGCTCGGATGAGGCCCATCGCGCGCTGCGCGTCGCAAAGCGAAGCGTCGCGATTGTTCGGCACGCGATACTTGAGCACAAAAGCACTGATTCCCTGCTTGTTCAACCAGGCGGCAATTTCCGTGCCTTCTAGATCCCAGGCGAGGATGCTATATCCGCCGCCGGGGCAAATCATGACGGCCGGATTCGGCTTGCCGGTGCCCTTGGCCGGAAAGACGGTTAAACTCGGCACGTTGATATCGGTCAGCCGGATGATATTGTCGTTGGCCGGCAGCGATTTTTCGGGCGAGTCGCTCGTCTTGAGCGGAATTTTTCCCTCGGGCCAGATATTGACGACCTGGGGGGCGGCATAAGCCGTGGAAAACATGCCGCACACAATCAGACTCAAAACAGTGATAATTCGCATTCTATGTAATCCTCCTAAACATCAGTCTAACGCCAAAATCGGCGGATACAATACGGTGCCGCTAGACATCGCCACCGATTTCCCCCTGTTTCACGTGCCCGCTGACAATCGCCTCGCTTGCAAGATTCGAGGGTTTGCGGCAACATGTCTTTGCGGTTCAATATGCACAACGGACAACGATTCCCATGTCATTCCTATCGAACGATGGCTTTTCTCGGTTGTTGGGAGCAACACTGGTATTCGTAGCTACACTGTTGCTGTTTTCGAGCGACAAGGAGACAGCGGCTGAAGATCCGCCGGCTTTGGCGGGGCAAGAGGGGCTTTTTGCTCTGCCAGGCGAACTGCCCGACGATCTCCCTGAAGGCCCGATGTTCGATTACGAGTTGAAGTGGAGTCGGGAACGGTTTTATCTTTATGTGCCGCCAAATTATCGCGGACGCGAACGATTCGGCTTGATCGCCTTTCTGCACGCCGGTGACGAGATGAATGTGCCGAACGATTGGAAGAAGGTTTTAACCCGCCATAAGCTGCTTTATGTTGCTCCCCAGAAAGTTGGCAACGAGCAGCCGACGCCTCGGCGGGCCCTTGTTACCGTGGCAGCTATCCACAAGATGATGGAGTTATACAAGGTTGATCCACAGCGGGTTTACATCACCGGCCTTTCCGGCGGCGCAATGACGGCGTCTCTGGTGGCGTTCGCCCAACCGGACCTCATCCACGGTGCGTTGCCGATGTGCGGTTTTCTTTTTCCGCCTGACGAGAATACGAACAAGGAGTCATTGGAAAAGGTGAAGGCACAGGTCCGCTTTGCGTTGATCACCGGCTCGAAGGACTTCAACGAGCAATTCATAACCCATTTTTACAATCAACTGGAATCCGAAAAATATCAGGCGAAGTTATTCGACGTGCCTGGCATGGGCCACAAAATTGCCCCAGGACAAACCATCAACGACGCCTTGAAATGGATTGACGACCGCAACGGCAAACCCAAGGCCGAACAACGCCCGAAATCCAAGAAATCGCCCCCTTCTCCAAAAACGACTGCGGAATAGGCCGAAGCCGATCTTGTTGCAATCGCGATAAACCCTTGCACAGCAAGCACTTGTACTTACGATGTTGATTGCTGTGGTCGGCCGTTTTACAGCTTGTGCGGTGAATGTGCCGATAAGCTCTGGATGATAGGGGCCGCTGCCGCCGTATTTTTGGGGCGAAGTGGCGAAACTATGTGGATTAGGCAAAGTTTACTGATGTTTTGCTGCGCCGCGCTTTGCGGCGTTCTCCAGACTGCAAATGGTTTTGAACCTTTTGCGGCCGGCGATCGCGTTTTGCCTGGAATTCCAGAAGGCAACGCTGTTGCGATCTTTCCAGGTTGCTATGCAGCGGGCAATGTTGACTCAGGCCCCTGCTTGCACAGAGCAAGCAACTTGCGAGCATTTGAGCTTCCCGAGTTGACCGTGTCTTTCGATCCATTTTGGGGCGATTGGGTTGCGCGGCGTTCTCAGATGCAAGAACGAAGGATGGCTGCTGCCGTTGCCGTGGTTTTCGATATGGACGAAGCTGCGGCGGGCGGATTGCCTCGCCCATGCTTTGTTGATCGTTATTTCGACGTTCAGCGGACGTGTGGAGGCGATGCATGCGTGCGCGATGTCGAATATCTTCAGAAGTTTCGCGGCCGCCGGACAAATGCCGATGAGAGAAGCATCCTAGCGCGCAGCTACTCTGCCCGTGACTGGTTCTTTTCGTCGCGTGGCATTGACGACAGTTTGGTGGACGGATTTATCAAGATGCCATCGGAGGCAAACGCTTTTCACGAGGTGATGAAGCCCGCTCGATGGCGAGTGCAACCTCCCGATATGATTGGTTTTTCGTTTGTCTTTGGCAAGGTCGGCAACGAAATGCTGGAGACTTCGTCGAAGGGGCAAACGCCCGAGGTGGCTGCGATGGAGCCGGACGGCGAGAAGGTGTTTGAATGGAACGGCCGCGTCCGGATGCGCGACGTGACGTTTTACATGGAACCTGATTTGCCGAACATCATCTTCAATCCCTCGGGCATCAACCGTTTTTCGAACGCCTTTCTGATCGGCTGCCAAACGGGCATTAACTTCTAAATAAAACCGCGGAAAACCGAAAGTGGTGCATAGCCAAAAACCACGCAATTACCGACGGTTTTCGCCCGCCGCCATTTTCGTTGTTGTGTGGAGATCTATTTAGAGCACGATCGACGTTAATCAAGGCCGGGGGTCGCGTACCCTTCAATCACAAAAGGCGACTGCCACCAGCGGTCTGTCGCCATATCATAATACGGCTCGACAATGGCCCGTTTGACAGCATCACCATCGGTAAATTCAGAATCGTAGCTGATGCGCACCGATGCCATGACTGGATCGGGCCACGCTTCAAGTCGGTAGAAGCCGGAGGGGTTTTTTTCCGTATTTTGGATACGATATAGGTCATCTCGTTCAAGAAAGCCCACCAAGAGATTGGCCCGTCCACGGCAGGTTAGTCCCTGGATCTGGAGATCGACCGTTGCAATACTGCGGGAAGGCTGACCGTGTTTTTTGACAAACGAGGGCAAGGGCGCGAGATAGGCGGCTGCAACGGCTGCACTGCCGCACAACAACAGGATCACGATGACAACCGCTTGGGGCCAAGCTTGCCCGAATCGATTCGGCGGCCCCCAAACAATCGCACTTTCTTTTTTGTGCGGGCAGGCATCAACGCAATTCATGCACGTTAGACACCGGGACGCGGTAACCTGAGAAAGCTCGTCCACGGGTATTGCCATGGGACAGGCAACCGAGCAACGGCCGCAACGAGTGCAGACGGATTCATTCCGCTTGATGCGTCCAAAACCAAAACGAGAAATGGGATTAAGAACCGCTGCCAAAGGGCAAAACCAGCGGCAGAACGGCATGGCTACCACAAGCGAGCCCAGGGCAATCGCACCCGCGACTACGTAAGCCCAGAAGGTGATGTCCGCCCCATGACGTCCGAGCAGTGCGTAAGCGGGACAATAGCCGCGAAACACTAATTCGCTCGCTTGCCATGTGGCTGCCAGAATGATAACGAGAACGACATACTTGCCGAGCGAAAGCACGCGGTCAAGCTTTACCGGCACATGTTTCGACCGCAAACCAAATCGCTTGCCCAAAATGCCAAGCCAGTCGGAGATTGCTCCGATGGGGCACAGATATCCGCAGAATGCACGACGAAGCAACAGGACAGTCAGGACAAGGGCCACAAGGACATAGAAGTTGGAAATGCCCAAGGAACAAAGCAGATTGCCTTCCACGGTGTAGGTGTAGATTGCTTCCACACCGCCGAAAGGACACCATGATTCGGCGTTCGCGCGAAATAGGAATACGCCTACCAGCGTCAACGCGACGAACCCGGCCTGAATGAATCGTCGGGGTGTTTTCATGCAAAACCGGAAGATTTCGCTACTGATTTGATTGACTCTTCGAGCACTTGCCTCTCATGGGGCAACCGGCACAGCTACTTCCTCCGCTGCATTTCGATTCCGACATCTTCGATTTGGTTTCTAGAACTTTAGCAAACTCGGCCGTCGAGGCAATCGCGGCAAACTCGGGACACGTTTTTGCATGTGACTTGAAACCATCCACTTGGCTTGGCATGGTTGTCTCAAAGCAAGTGGCCAACAATTGCATAGTCTTTGCCGAATCGCCGGTCGATGCCTGAAGGCGAGCCGCCGTGTAAATCACATTGGGACCGGCATCCTTGGGCAAATCGTACTTAGCGGCAATTTTTTTCGCTTCCTCCGCTTTACCGCTGCGAACTAGCGCAATCCCTAGAAGCAATTGCGCCATGTCGGTCGCTTTGTTGGGATCGATGGCCGATAGTGTTTTGACGGCCTCGGCATTTTGATTCATCGCCAACTGGGTTTCGGCCAAAAGAGCAGCCGATTCGGGTGAATTCAGTTTTTCATGGACTAACTGGTCCAGCTTGAGCAGTTCGGTGTAGAGCCGTTCGTTGACGTAGAACGCCCGCAAGGCTCGGACCATGTACTCCCACTGCTGCGGTTTTGTTTCGGTGCTCAAACGGCTGCGAAAATCAATAATGCGCCGCAAGATCGCGTAGTTCTGTGAATAATCTTGGTTGCTTTGGTCGGCGCGGGCGGCAGCGGCATAGGATTGGATCGCACCCGTGAAATCACCTTTGGCCAAAAGCTTTTTCCCCTTGGCAAAGGATTCCGCGGCAGTTTCCGCGCGTGCGAAAACCGTGAGGGTGAAAAACACTACCAAAACGGATCCAATGGCAACTGTTTTGAATTGCATCATGTAACCTTTCGCTTTCGGGCTTTCATAAACCGTCTGACGTCACGCCATTATTGCATATCCTCTAGGAAAACCCAAGGGTTTGTTGAAATCCCCCTTGGCCGATGGCAAGATAATTACAGGAATGGTTGCGGGAATGTGGCTTCTTGCTTATCGGGCTCGGGTTTCCTATACTATTTTCAGTTGAAGTCATTCCTACCATTCCCCCCCGCCCTACAAATGGCTGCGTTTCTTGCTTATTAGCAAGCGTCCACCACACTTAATCGGTGTCGCGGAGAACCCACTGGAGCTAAATCCATGAAGATGCGCGTTCTAACTTGCCTATTGGTTGTTAGTTTGTTCTTATCCCCGTATAAACCCTGTTCGGCCGCGGAACTGCCGAGCTTGGTTGTGCCGGATGGTTTGGGGGTGAATATCCACTTCACCGATCCAGCGCCGGGCGAGATGGAGATGCTTGCGGCCGGCGGTTTTCGCTGGATCCGCATGGATTTCCACTGGAGCGCCATGGAACGAGAGAAGGGCGTCTATGATTTCGCGCCGTGGGATCGGTTGGTGAAAGCATTGGAATCGCAAAAGATCCGCGCAGTGTTCATCCTGGATTATTCCAACCAGCTTTACGACGGTGGGCAATCGCCTTCGAGCGACGAGGGCCGGGCGGCCTTCGCACGTTGGGCGGCCGCTGCCGTGCGACATTTTCGCAATCATGGCATCGTTTGGGAAATGTGGAACGAGCCGAACATCCCGCAGTTCTGGAAACCGAAGCCCGACGCCGAACAATACGCGAAACTCGCACTGGCCGTAGGCAAGGCGATCCGCGAGACCGAGCCGAACGAGATTTATATCGGGCCGGCAACGTCATGCATGGATTTCGCTTTTCTGGAAGGGTGTTTCAAAGCAGGAACGCTTGAATACTGGTCGGCCGTTTCGGTGCATCCGTATCGGCAAGAGGGGCCGGAGACCGCCGCGCCCGATTATGCCAAGTTGCGCAAGATGATCGACCAATACGCGCCGAAAGGCAAGAAGATTGCGATTCTGTCAGGCGAGTGGGGATATTCTTCCGGCTGGGGGAATTTCGACGAAACGAAACAGGGCAAAATGTTGCCGCGCCAATGGCTGACGAACTTGGCCAACGAAGTGCCGCTTTCGATTTGGTACGACTGGCACGACGACGGCCAAGATCCGAAGGAGCCCGAGCATCATTTCGGCACGGTTCTGAATCCGTATGCCGCCGGCAAAACGCCGGTCTACCAACCCAAGCCGGCTTATCTGGCCGCCCAAACGCTTACGCGATCCTTGGCCGGTTTCCAATTCCAAAAGCGATTGCCGGTGGGCGGGGCCGAGGACTATGTGATGGCATTCTCGAAGGGCGACGAGGTTCGTTACGTCGCCTGGACCACGGCAGCCGCGCCTCATACAGTGGCAATTCCGCTGCCGGCCGGACGGTATGCCGTAACGGGCCACACAGGCCAAGTGTTGCCCGGGTTGGAAGCAGATGCTAAGGGGGTTAGTGTGACGCTGACCGACGCCCCGGCCTATTTGGTTTCGGAACATGCGAAATAGTAAGTTTTTCTGAGTGATTTACACACTCTGTGGCCATCACCACAACCCTCTCCCGAAGGGAGAGGGGGCACTTTAAGCGCTCACGCAAAACCCTAAAACCGCTCGCCACTTGATGGCAGGGCGAATTAACGTTAATTTCTAAGGATATGCAGCAACCTATTACCGGCGTCATGCCTTCCGAACTGTCTGAGGTCACTTGCAAAGTGGTTTGGCCCACGATCGGGGCCATGCGCGCGGGCAGGTTGGTCGGCCAGTTGTCGGATCTTCGGATGGGAGTCGGCGAATTTTTCACCCTGGGCAAGCTCATGGCCCTGGCAACCATTCCGATCAGCTTAACCGTCTTTGGGTGGCAGTTGATGCCGATTGTCTGTCGCCGTTACACGCTGACCAATCGGCGGATCATTATCCGCAAGGGGTTGATGGCCGTTGACGGCGTCTGGATCAGCCTCGACGATTTCGACGCGATCAAGATCGAAGTATTGCCCGGCCAACAGTGGCTCCATGCCCGCGATCTAGTTTTTCTGCACGGCGATCAGGAAGTCCTTCGTCTTCCGGGCGTATCCCGGCCCGAGGCGTTCCGCCACGTTTGCCTAAACGCCCGAACGGCGTTGGTCAGCGTTCGCGAAGTCGTACAGCGCCAGGCGGCCGTTGCCTAACGGGTGTTTTACTCGATCCCCGTGGTCGGATAGATGGGGATCGATCCTCCCTGCATCTGTTGGAAATTACGATTCGCGAGATTTGCGCTGTTGGGATCTACTGGGGGCAGACGGCGTATGCCCGCGCCGTCGGCGCCCCCTTTCTCCGGCGTTTCGGCAGAGTTGACCTGCGCCACGGGGACCAGGGGCTTCCTTCCCTCCTGATCGGCGGCGGATTCATTGCCTGCGGCCTTTTTCTGCTCAACCCCCGGTAGCTCGACAGCGGCTTTTTCGGCGACTGCGGGCGTCGGCTTCACTTCGATCGGTTTAGGTGGTTTCACCTCGATCGGTTTGGGCGGCGGCGACGGTACGGCAAGTTGCGGTGGTGCGCTGGCGGGTTTTTCCGGTGGTGGCGCCGCTGCCGACGGCGGCACTTCGCTCGCCCGGTTGGGATTGACCATTTCCCAAACTTCGGGATAACGAACCGTATTGAACCCGATCGACAGCGCGACCAGCACAAACCCTAGTATTGTGGCCGCGGTCCTGGGCATAACTTTCCCCTATTGATCTTCAGGTTCGCAATGCAACTTGGCCTACAAACGGTCAGATCGGTAACGCAAGGAGGCCAGCCAAGGGAAGGCCGGTTTATGGGGCCAATAGGCCAATCCTTCATTGCATTACTTGTCTGATCATCAATACGCGCCGCCCGGATACCTGGTCGGCGAGAAGGCTAGTTTTATTATTGTTTGCACTACCAAGGAACCAAGGTTGACCAACGCCAGGCCGGAAATTCGGCACTATCCATGGATCAACCGTATCGTCCAAGCAAACATCAAAAAACTCCTGCCACCCGTCGCACTCCATTGCTGAACATCAACATGCTTCACTTCACTTCAACATTCGTCTTTGAAAAAAACATACACCGTCTTCAAGCAACGGCAAGGAAAAAGTGTGGCGTAAATGGCGAAGCGCCAGAAAAGTTGAAGGGCCAAAACGGTCGCGCAAACTTGGCAAAATAAAACGGCCGCAAAATCGGAAAGGTGCGGGATTATGCCTGACTTTTTGGTGTAAGCAGGAAGAAAATGGGGAAAACGAAAAAAGGAAAATGATCGTAGCGATTTTTTCTATTGCGTCCTACATTCTGATGAACCGGTGTGGAGTAACGGATTTTGGCGTTTTGTCTGCAGACCGCAAAAAACCGTTACTGCACTCGTTTCAGTTCACCCCCTTTCGGTGAGGCGAATTCCCGCCTAAAATGGACCAATTCGGTATGTTTCCCGTGCGAGTTGGCCATGCTCTACCAAAACGTTTGTCTCGAAGCGATTGCCCATACGCTGCCGGAAGAGGTTGTCACGTCGGCCGAGATCGAGGCACGCTTGGAACCTCTGTACAAGCGATTGCGGTTGCCCGAGGGACGCTTGGAACTGATGACCGGTATCCAAGAGCGGCGTTTTTGGCCTCGGGGCATGATGCCCAGCGAAAAAAGCGTCGAGACGGCCGAAAAAGCATTGCAGGCATCCGGCATCGACCGTCAGCACATCGGGGCATTGGTCCACGGGTCGGTCTGCCGCGATTTTCTCGAACCGGCTACCGCCTGCGGCGTGCATCATCGGTTGGCTTTGCCCTCGAAATGTGTGGTCTACGATGTGTCGAACGCTTGCCTGGGTCTTTTGACCGGCATGATCCAAGTGGCCAACATGATCGAGCTTGGCCAGATCCGCGCGGGCGTGGTCGTCGGCACAGAAAGCGGCCGAACGCTCGTCGAATCCACGATCCAATATCTCAACACCGAGCAGTCGCTTACGCGCAACAGCATCAAAAACGCCTTTGCCTCGCTAACCATCGGTTCCGGCAGTGCTGCCATCGTGTTGTGTCATCGCGAGCTGAGCCGCACCGGCAATCGGCTCTTAGGCGGCGTCATCCATGCGGCCACCGATCATTGCGAGCTATGCCAAGGGGGCCAAAGCGAAATCAACCTCCCCTCGCCCTCTGCGGGAGAGGTTAGCAACGAAAAACTCCCCTCGCCCGCAAGCGGGAGAGGGGCTGGGGGTGAGGGCGGTTCGGAGGATCGAAGTGGCCTGCTTCTTATGCAAACCGATTCCGAAGCCCTGATGCGCGAAGGCGTGGCCGCCGCTCAGCAGGCGTTCGCCGGCTTTCTAACAGAACTGAACTGGACGGTCGGCGACATCCAAAAAACGTTTTGCCATCAAGTAGGCCGTGCCCATCGCAAATTGCTGTTCGATTCGCTTGGACTGAACACGGAGCTCGACTATGGCACCTTCGAGTATCTCGGCAACACCGGTTCCACTGCATTGCCCATGACCATGTCGATCGGCATCGAGAACGGCCGCGTGCAGAAGAACGACCGTGTCGCGCTGCTTGGGATCGGCTCGGGGATCAATGTGGTGATGCTGGGTGTGGAGTGGCAAGGCTGATTTCTACGGACGCTTATTTTTGGGTGTCTATTAATTGAATGCTTGTGTACCAGGCAGTTCCTTTTTTCTGTTTTTTGCAGATATAACACGCCTAGCTTATGGATGCTTTGGATCACACAACAATTCTTGGAGTAAAACATGTGGTACGGCGTGAGCTTACTCTTGTGTGGTGAAACACCATCGCGTACAACGCGCGATCTTTTATGGGAGGAAAGCATCGTCCTCGTTCAAGCGGTTTCGGAGGATGAAGCAAATTTGCAGGGAGAGAGAATCGGCAGGGAAATGGAAATAGAATATGATTCAGCGAGCGGCGAGCATATTCATTGGACTTTCCATCGCGTATGCAAAATTCATGAGATTCAAGAGCAGGATATTTTTCAAACGGGGACAGAAGTCTTTTCTCGATTTCTGCGGAACAGCGAGGCGCAGAGTTTAATGACGCCGTTTAACGAAGAAGAAGCCCCAGAACCAAGCAGTTCTTCTGAAAAGAACATGGACGAGAGCGATTCAGAAAGCACAAGATAAAAAAGGTGCTAGTTTCTCTATCGTTCAGAAACACGCTCAAGAATGCGAAGCTTTTTATGTACAAACTACCCAAGGGTTTTGATGGCGGTTTTTTCATCGGGAGACGGCTTGAGTTCATTACATTCAGCGAAAACAGCGTTGCTTTTGCTTTCGATAAAGACGTTTCAGTTACCGTGGAATCTTCCCTGCAACACCTGTATGAAGCTAGTGCCGACTCTGGCGTTGTACAAAATGTGCCACTCAGCGAGTCGCGACTAATGCAATTGTTGGGCAAAACAGTGGCTGCGGTGAAAGGAGATGAAAAAGGAACGTTGACTATTTTGTTTGATAATGGGCAGACGTTGAAAGTGTTTGATGATCAACCGCAATACGAGTCCTATTCGATGAACAACGGCAAACACGAAATTATCGTGTAAATTACTCGAAAGGATGCTTGAGATGTATTGGCTACCAATACTTTTGTAGCGTTGCATTCCAAGCATTACGACCGCATGGCTTTTTCAACCAGTTCGCGGTCGAAATAGTTGATCGCCATGCCGGCGTCGATCACGATCCGCTGGGCGTTGATGCCGCTCGAACGTGGGCTAAGCAAAAACGCTGCGGCGTTGGCTACTTCTTCCGTCTGCACCGCTTTTTTTCGAGGGATTACCTGCTCGGCATAGAGATAGGCGTCTACATAGCCCGGTATTCCGGCCGAGGCCGACGTTTTCAGCAGGCCGGGCGCCACGGCGTTGAATCGCACTTGCGAGAACCGGCTGAACGACTTGGCCATAAACGCCAGCGAAGAATCGAGCGCCGCCTTGATCGGGGCCATGTAGCCGTAGCTTTCGCTGGCCATCTGCGTGGTCGAAATCGAGATGGTCACGACCGACGCATCGGGCATTAGCAAATCTTTCATCGCATTGCAAAGGGCCGTGAGCGAAAAGCAGGAAATATCCACCGCTTGCAGGAATGCTTTTTTGGGCGTCTCGTGGAACGGTTTCATGCCCTCGGAAAAGTCGGCGAATGCCAACGAATGCAGCAGGCCGTGGAACTTTTCGCCGTGGCGCGTTAGTTCGTCGCGGAGGCGGGCGATTTCCTCTTCATGTTCCACATTACACGTGAAAATTTCTTCGCCGGGCAACAGCTTCGCGACGTTCTGCCGCACGTCGTCGTTTTGCACCACGTAGACGCATCGCGTGCCCGCCTCGGCAAGCACGCGGCTCGTATGCCATGCCACGCTCTTGCGATTGGCCACGCCGAAGATCAGAATCGATTTGCCGGAGAGTTGAAGAAAGTCCATGAGCGGGGATTAGGGATTAAGTACAAGGGATGAGGGAAAAAGGAGGGCTGATTTCTAAATCGCGGATCGTGGGCATACACCAAGACATTCGTGTCAACAGCGTTCATGCAGTTGATCCCTCGAGAATTTTGTCGCGTCGGCCGGCAATGGATTCCGTTTCATTCGCTCTGTAATCTGACGCAGGATCCGGGATCGCTCCTCGGTATCTGCAACAACCGGCGGGGTGACCGCAGGCAATTGGATCGAGAGCTCTACCTGCGATTCCTCTGGAAGATCACATGGAAAGGCCGGGAAAAAAGCACCGTGCCGATAGATCGCTTTCATGTGATAGGTCATAGGAAAACCTCCAATACTATCCTACCCCTCGTTACCGGCATTTACAAGCTGGAATGTGGGGTATTTCCGTCATCATTTTCCGCTTGTCGGCTTAGCCTTGTGCCGCGGTACAGGCGAACTCAAAACGCACGGCCACTTTGCCGTCGACGGTGATTTTGGCCTTCAGGAAAAAAGCATCCGCCAGCCGTTCGGTCAACTCGACTTCCATCAAAATCGTTTCGCCGGGAACGACCATGCGTTTGAAACGGACCTCGTTCAGTCGCGTGGCCACGGGCACTTTGTTAGTTGGCGGTGTTAAAGTTGTTGCAGCTTCAGAAGCCCTCACCCCCGGCCCCTCTCCCATGAGGAGAGGGGAGAGGAGAATCGCACCGCATTGCATGCCTGCTTCGCAAAGCAAAACGCCCGGCACCAACGGATGGCCCGGATAATGGCCTGCAAAAAACCATTCTTGGCCGGTGAACGTCTTGCGTCCGACGATACGCTTATCAGTCCGTTCCACGATCTCATCAACCAGTAAAAACGGGTCGCGGTGTGGAATGGCGTCGAGGATTTCTTGGCGAGTCATTTGGAAGTGTTTTCAGTTATCAGTTTTCAGTTAGCAGTCAGCTTTTAGCGTTCAGCGATCAGTTCACATAATCGGCGGGTCGCCGTGCCAGCGACCGCTAAACTGTATTTTCTAATCCCTAACCCCTAATCCCTAATCCCTAGCCCCTAGCCCCTAGCCCCTAGCTTCTCGTTCCAAGCCATCCATCCACATCGTTAGCCACGATTACGCCGTAGTTGACCGCGCCGAGCCAGCCGGACATGATGATGCCAACGCTGCCGGCGTGATATAGCCCGGCGATTTGCTCAGGCAATGCACGGCTGACGGCCAAGCCCTCGAACTTCGTGCCGAAGCTCGAACCGCCCAGGTGCTTGGTATAACGCTCAAACGTAAGCGGCGTGGCGGCCTCGACATAATCGAGCCGTTCGCGGATGTCGGGCACGTAATGCTCAAGAGCGTTCAAGGTGCTTTCGATCAAATCGCGCTTGCCTGCCTCATAATCGGCCGGCGAAAGTTCGGCCCAATCCGCATAGTTCGAGTTCGTGCTGGCCACGATCACGCCATGTTTCAACGCGGGGCGGTGCTGCGGATAATAGAACGAGTATGTCCGACTGGTGGCGTTCCGGTTCAGCAGCAGATCGGTGCGAAACAGAGGAGCCGTGGAGCTGAACAACAGATCGCCGCATTGGCTCGGATCGAGCGTCGCCGCGGCTTTCAAGCCCATATAGACTTGCGTGCTCGAATTGTTCAGCCGCACCGCTCGGGCTTGCTCCAGAAAATCGGCCGACCAATGTTCGGGTCCGACCAGATTAAAGATCGTGCCCGGCAAGTTGGCGTTCGAGACAACCGCCTTGGTTTTGATCGAACGGCCGTTGATCGTCACTCCTTCGACCTTTCGGCCCGAAACATGAATCTTTTCGACCGCCGACTTGGTACGAACATCCACGCCGCTGGCTCGCAGCTCGCGGCCCATCATGCGGATCAGCTCGTCGGTGCCGATGGGGAACGTGTAAACGCCCTTCGACATAAAGTTGGAAAAAACGATGCCGTAGGTCAACGCCGGATCTTCGAGCGTCGAACCGTTGGCATACGTGATCGGCTCCATCAGCAACCGAACGACGTCGTCGCGGCCGGGGAAAAATCGCTCGAAAAGCTGCTTGGTCGTTGTGGCCTGATCGTCGTAGAAGTTCATATTCCGGGCGGTGTCGAAAAACGCATCGACCGACGCCTGCGGCACCTGAAATCGTTCGACCAGCAGCCGGGTGAAATCCTGGCGGTCGAAGGTGGTCGAAATCGAGAACATCGGGTTGTCGAACCGCACGTCCTTCAGTTGAACGATGGCATCGGCAATTTCGCGGCTCCAATAGCGCCGGCAACTTTTGATCATGCCGACCGGAAACCCGTGCAAGGCGATGTCGAAAATATGCCCCCCGCGGCGGCGAAACCACGTGGCCAGCCCGCCGAGCTTGTAGTGATGTTCGGCCAGCAGCACGGAGCGGCCGGCCCGGGCCAGCAGGTTCGCGGCGGTCATGCCGCCCAGTCCGCCGCCGATCACGACGACATCGTAGGAATCGCGGATATTTTGCAAAGGATCGTAGGACATGGATTGTGATTAGTCTGGTTTATTGCTAGACTTCCGCAAGATGACACCCCGTAAGTAGCTCTACGTGGGGGGTGGCAAAGGAAACTCCGGTCTTGTCCAAAAGGAAAAAGATACCATGAAGACCCTTCTGACGGTAGCGGTGCTTTGCGGCCTTGCGGCGGCCAATGTAGCCGCTCAGGAGCCGGCTGGGATCAAGGTGGCGATCGTGCGTCTGGATCGCATCATGAACAGCGGCGTCAACTTCGAGCAGCTTCGGCTTCTCCAGACCGACAAGGAATCGCTGGAAGCGATACGGAAAATCAATGAAGAAATCGGGTCGCTTCAAAAAGAGGTCATCAACGCCGAAAACGAAACGAAGTTATCGGAAGTTGGGCGGAAAATTCAGTTTTTAAACCAAAAAATGAATTTGCTTCGGCAGCGTGTCGTGAACAATCAGGATTTTCAGGCGGCCGTTCGCGATTTCGTCGTCGAAAACTACAAAGACAAATACGCGTTGATTCTGCAAATGGATCAGAACAACTCGAATCGCGTGGTTTGTAAAAACAATGCGGAAGTCGTTGATATCACGGACGATGTGTCCGACAGGTTGAGGGACCGCATCAAACAGGCGTTGGGAGAACAGAGTTTCGGCTGGGAGCCGGCCTATCCACCGCCTGCTACATTCTATTCACCCTCGGTTTCAGTTACTCCTACGATTGTTTCCCCAGGGCCTTCGATCGCGCCTTATGTGACTCCAGCTTCAAGGCCGGAAATTGTACCGGCAGCACGAGTCGAATTCCCAACGCCTTCTACAGCGCCTCCGGTTAAGCCTACAAGTGTAACCCCGGTCCGATGATACGCCGTGGAAACGTCTGTTATCTTGATCCTGAATGCGGCGGAGGATTGACTACTTCATCCATAAAATTCACAGAGGTTTTTCGCCGTACTCAGACTGACCATGAAAAAAGCTTGGAACGTTTTCGACAAAGCAAGCGTCTAACAATCTGAGTACCTATTCAGGTTCCCGCGTCTCAGCCTGGGAACTTGATCCAAACGTCACATTGCGTTCTTAAACTAGAGCTTCGGAACGAAATTGATCCCTCATCCTTTTTTTGGAGGTAAGATGTTATGAAGTACCTGCTGCCAGTGGCCTTGTTGAGCGTTGCGTTGGTTGGGACTGTCATCGGCCAAGAGCCGGCGAAAGAACAGCCCAAGGTGAAGATTGCGATTGTCAATCTGAACCGCATCATCAACAGCGGCATCAACCATGACAGAATCCGATATCTGGGGTTCGATAAACAGACACTCGATGCGATCAAGAAGATCGACGTTGACATCCAAGATTTGCAGAAACAGGTCGTCGATGCCAATGATGAAACGACGTTGCAGGAAATCAGCCGGAAGATGCAGTTTCTGAACCAAAAAAGCTCGCTGCTCAGGCAACGGATTTACAATGAGCCGGGCAGGGATATCCAAGTCGTTTTGCGAACGTTTATCATCGAGCAATTCAAGGACAAATACACCGTGATCCTGTACCAACAGGATTCAGGAATGCCGGATCGCGTTCTCTGGAAGGGGGATGCCGAGGTCGTGGATATTTCAGGGGAAGTGCAAGATAAGTTTCGGGAGTTTTTGGACCAATTGCCCGGCGGAAGTATGAATTCCGTGTATCGCTATCACCCGGCACGTTCCTCGGCAATGCCTAAGGCGGCTAGGCCTGTTCCTCCCGAAGCTAAGCCAACCGCCGAGGTAGCCAAGCCGCTTGTAACGCTAGCGACGCCGACGGTGCCGGGCACTGCTCCGGCTCCAGCCGCCGAAACGCCGCAGCCCCAGGTTGCCAAATAAGCAGCCGGCCTAGTGATTGTAATTGGCGATTCCGGAAATCCAAGGAGATCGCGTTTACAGTTCCTTAGGAACACGGCAATCATTTCAAAACTTTGCTGTGCTGGTTAGTGTCAAACTGCCCTGCGGGGGTATGGTTGGGCTTGGGGTCATGCTTTCTTGTCCTTTCATTTGCCCCCTCGGGCGGTACGACGTATGTTTTGATAGCTGTATTTTTTGCGCAACCGGCATAGTTGTTGGAGTTCCTATGTTCCGGTTGTCGATACCAATACAGAGCGCGCTTCGCTGCCGATACCTGGATACAAGGACTTTTCTACGATGGACGAGATGAACGACGAATTGACCGAAGTTCAAGACAATGATCCTCTGACCGAAGTCCAGGAGCTGGTTTGGGCACTGATCGACGACCAAGCGACCGATGGGGAAGTCCATCGTTTAGAAGATTTGCTGATGTCGAGCGACGAAGCGCGTCGGACGTATGTCATGTGCATGCAAATGCATGCCGATCTGCACTTTTTGTTCAACGGTAAAAAGCCGCAATTGCCCCAGGCTGTCGAGCAGGCCATCAAGGCTGAAAAGGCTCATAAGTCGAAAAAGACATCTCTGCCGGCGCTCAATCTACCATTCACCGCCGCCGAGGCGTCGGTACTCTCGTAGCAGTTTTGCCGAATCACGCTAAGGAGCATTTCTCATCGTAATGGGATGGGGCAAGGTCGCACAAACTCTTGGCCGTTTTGCGCAAACCGACTTGCCGCGACCGTAGCCCAGAAGAACCTAGTTTTGCTTGCCCCACGCACCCTTTTTTGTTCGTCATATCGAGTGCGTGAAAGCATCTCGTGCTATTGCGGGCGAGCAATGCGTTCCAAGTCGCGGAAGAATTCCGGATACGTCTTTGCTGTGCAATCGGGATTGCGAATTACAACGCCCGGAACGGCCAATCCCACTAGCGCCATGCTCATCGCCATTCGGTGATCGTCGTAGGTGTCGATCTCCGCGCCGTGCAGCGGTCGAGGCGTAATCACCAGACCGTCCTCGCGTTCTTCGACTTCCGCGCCGAATTTGCGCAGCTCGACGGCCAGTGCATGGATCCGGTCGGTTTCTTTATGGCGGATATGCGCGACGCCGCGGATGGTTGTTGTTCCGTTTGCGAATAATGCCACGGCGGCCAACGTTTGCACCGTGTCGCTGATGCCGTTCATATCCACGTTAACGCCCGAAAGTGGTCCGCCTGTGACGGTAATAAAATCATCGCCATAGCGAATCGAGCAACCCATGTGTTGCAAACAATCGCAAAATGCCACATCTCCTTGCAGGCTGTTACGCGACAAGCCCTCGACCGTCACTTCGCCTTGTGTAATGGCCGCGGCGGCGAAAAAATAGCTTGCGGCCGAAGCATCGGGCTCGACTGTATACGCGCGAGCTTGGTAGGAAGTCGGCGCATCCATGCCGAATCGGCCGGACCGCATCGTATTGACGCAAACACCGAACGATTCCATCACTGCGAGCGTCATTTCGATATAAGGCTGCGAGACAAGGATGCCACGAACGATAAGCTCCACGTTCGACCGTGCATAGGGCACGGCCAAGAGCAATCCGCTTAAAAATTGGCTGGAGATATTGCCGGCCACAGTTGCTTGACCGCCCGAAAGCCCGTGCGCATGGATCGTCACCGGCGGGCAGCCCGAGCCGGTTTCGGCCGTGACATCGGCGCCAAGCTGTCGCAGGGCATCGAGCAAATCGCCGATGGGGCGTTCGCGCATGCGGGCGGTGCCGTCAAGTCGGTATTCGCCTTGGCCCAAGGTGAGCATGGCCGTCAGAAACCGGATCGTGGTTCCGCTATTCGCGGCGTAGAGATCGGCCCGATCCGCTGGAATGCGTCCACCGCAGCCGGTGATGCGAATAGTGGCCGAGGCGGTGTCATGTTCGACGGGGATGCCCAACTGACGCAAAGCGGCAATCATGACTTGCGTATCTTCGCTGTCGAGCGCTCCGCTTAACTCGGATTCGCCCTCGGCCAGCGCGGCGCAAACCAAGGCGCGGTTCGTTATGCTTTTCGATCCCGGCGGACGAATCCTTGCCTGTAGAGGGCCGGTCGGATGTATTTCGATATTTCCAGTCATTTTCGTATTATAAGGGAAATTACCCGGAGCTAACAGTGATGCAGGGGTTTACCGCAGGAGATCTGCAAAGTCTTTGGCCACGGAGGAACCGTCATCCTGAGCGAAGCGAAGGATCTCATAAGGGTATCAGACGAGTGTAGGTTCACGGAGATTCTTCGCTGCGCTCAGAATGACTGCTTTCGGCGACTTTACCGTACTTCTGGCCGTTTACCGAAATAGAGGGGATCTTGGCACATTGATTTCCACGGCCGATTCGTTCTAATAATGCATCATGAATACGGAATTATCCTACGATTTATTGGTTCCGCCGAGGATTGTTTTCGGCTGGGGGCGGCGTCGCGAAGTCGGCCGTTGGGGACGAACGCTAGGCCGTCGGGCGTTCTTGGTTTGTGGCATGCCGACGGATGCCGCGGCAACCGTTACCGAAGAGATCGCCGCTTCGTTGCGGACAGAAGGCATCGAGCTTGCGCCCTTGGCCTCGCTGTTGCACGAGCCGGAGGTCGCGGACGTTGATCGCACGGCGGCCCAATTGCGTTCGGCCGGCGCCGCGCAGGGCGATTTCCTCTTGGCCGTCGGCGGTGGAGCCGCCATGGATTTGGCCAAAGCCGCGGCCGCTATGGCCGTCAATCGCGAGAGTGAGACCGTTAAGGATTATCTCGAAGGCGTTGGCAAAGGGCTAAAAATCATCGCGGATCCGCTGCCGGTGTTGGCGATGCCCTCGACCGCCGGCACGGGCGCGGAGGCAACGAAGAACGCCGTCATTTCGTCCTACGATCCGCCTTTCAAAAAGAGCCTGCGCGACGATCGGATGCTGCCCTGCATTGCCTTGGTCGATCCCGAGCTTTCGGTGACGGTTCCGCCGCACGTTACCGCGGCAAGCGGCATGGATGCGATCACGCAGCTTATTGAAAGCTATGTTTCGCGCAAGTCGCAGCCCATCCCGCGTGCGTTGGCCTTGCAGGGGCTTGCGATGGCGGTTCCGGCAATTGTCGAGGCGGTTGAAAACGGTGCATCTCGGCCCGCTCGTGAAGCCATGTCCCATGCAGCCCTGCTTTCCGGGATCGCGCTAGCCAATGCGGGGCTTGGAATGGCGCACGGCGTTGCCGCGGCGTTGGGCACGCTTTGCCGCGTGCCGCATGGCGCGGCCTGTGCGTTGTTGTTGCCGGCTGCCATTCGCACGAACATGCGGCTTTGCCGCGACGAGTTCGCCCTGTTGGGTAATTTGCTGTTTGGTGAGAAAGCCAAACCGCAGAACGCCGCCGAGGTGTTTCTGGAAGAGATCGAAACGCTATGCAATCGCGTTGGAGTGCCGCGACGGCTTTCGCAGGTAGGAGTTACACGCGACCAGATTCCCGCGATTGTAAAAAATTCACGCGGGGCGAGCATGAGCGGCAATCCTCGCGAGCTTTCCGATGCGGAGCTTGCGGCCATTCTTGAAGAGCTTATGTGATGTTTGGCATTACAGAAAGTGGACCTGTTGTTCCGTCTACCTAACTACTTACGATAGAAAACACCTATGATTCTTTCCGCCGGCCTGACGCCTGCTTGGCAGCAAATTCTGATTTTCGATGGTTTTCGCTATGGGCACGTCAATCGCGCCGCGGAAGTCCACTGGCTTGCTCAGGGTAAAGTGTTGAACACGGGCATTGCCGCGCATCATCTTGGTGGGCCGAGTCTGACGCTTGCCACGGTGGGCGGCCCGCCGTTGGAACAGATCGACCGCGAATTCGCATCGCTCGGCATCCCGCGGCGCTGGGTCGTGACGGAAGCTTCCACGCGAGTCTGCTCGACGATTCTCGATCGCACCACCGGCACGATGACCGAACTGGTTGAAAACGGCCGGCCGTTGCGATCGGAAGAGTTGGACGTATTTTTGCGCGTTTATAAAGAAGAAGTTGCCAAAGCAGATGTTGTCGTGATCGCAGGCTCGTTGCCTTCGGGCACGTCGAGCGGTTACTATCGTCAACTGCTCGAGCGGACGCCGTGCCCCGCGGTGTTGGATTTTCGCGGCGAGGGGCTGATGCAATTGTTGGACCTTCGCCCGATGGTCGTCAAACCCAATCGCGAAGAACTTGCACAAACCGTGGGGCGACCTCTGACCGACGATTCGCAACTGCTCGATGCCATGCGCGCGTTGAATCGCAGCGGAGCCCAGTGGGTCGTCGTGTCGCAAGGCGCGGGGTCCGTTTGGGCCAGTTCGAACGCGAATGCCTATCGGTTCGACGCGCCGCCGGTCGATGTGGTCGTCAATCCAATCGGCAGCGGCGACTCGATGGCCGCCGGCATTGCTTGGGCCATTCGCGATGGCCGGACGATGGTCGATGCCGTAAAGATCGGCATCGCGGCCGCCCTCGAAAATCTTCGCCGGCTCGATACCGGCCGAGTCGATCCCGTGCGGGTAAAACAGCTAGCCGAAAAAGTGACGGTTGATTGCTTGTCGGAAAACTGATCCCGTAATAGCGGGTGATCCCGTGATAGCCGGGAGCTAACAGCTCCCGGAATGTGCATAAATCCGCAGTTTTCCTGACATTCTTTTCTGGTAGTCCACAGCCGCACAATTTTCTCGTGCATCCACAAATTGGTTCTCCATTACCCCTATTGCGGGCTATGTTCGATTGCATCGCGTCAGCTTTCGAGCTATATTTTCAAAACGTGGATCGAAAAACGTCCACGTCATGTTCCCACCGTTTTTTCCTTCCGAACTTGGCTTGAGGAGTTTCGCTCATGAAGTGCTTGCGTCTTTCGATGTTTGTTGCCTCCGCCGTATGTCTGACCTGGTTTGCCGCGGCCGCTTGGTCGCAGGAAGCAAAGCCGAACGCAGCGACGACCCCCGCGGCGAGGGCCGACGCCTGGTGGCAGCAACGGCACCAAGGCTTTAACGACCGCATCAAGAAAGGCAATGCCGATTTGCTTTTCATCGGTGACTCGATCACTCATGGTTGGGACGGTCAGATGGAGCTTTGGAACAAATTCTATGGCAAGCGGAATCCCGTGAATTTGGGAATCGGCGGCGACGAAACGTCGCATGTTCTTTGGCGTTTGGATCACGGCAACATCGACGGCATTTCGCCCAAGCTGGCCGTCATTATGATCGGCACGAACAATGCCGGCAACGTTCAACATTCGGCCGAGATGATCGGCGAAGGCGTGAAGGCCATCGTCGATAAGCTGCGTGTGAAGTTGCCGCAGACGAAGATTTTGCTGTTGGCCATCTTTCCCCGAGGCGCGGACAACAATGACGGCATTCGCAAAGTCAACATGAAGGCGAACGAGTTGATTGCCAAGCTGGCGGACAACCAGAACGTGTTCTTTATGGATATCGGCCAAAAATTCCTGACCGCCGACGGCGTGCTCTCGAAGGAAATCATGCCCGACCTGTTGCATCCGAACACCAAGGGCTATGTGATTTGGGCCGAGGCGATCGAGCCGACGGTGGCCAAGCTTATGGGCGAGAAATAGAACGGATCGCGTTCGATCCGAGAATCATGCGTGCATTAAGAAAGACGCCCCACGTTTGTGATCGTGGGGCGTCTTTTTGTCTTGATTGAGAATCCGTATTGCGTTCCGAAGCCGGAGCTTCGGAACGAGGAAAAAAACGTTGAATTGGAATCCGTATTATTTCTTCTTGCCTTGTTGCTTTTTAATCGCTTGGATCTGTTGATGGATCGTCGCGGCCTGGCGCATAAGCGGCGTGTTCTTCGATTTCTTTGCGGCTTCAACGGCCAGCGAGGCAAGCTTCGCGGCTTCGTCCAGGCGCTGCTCGCCGACGGCGTCTTCGGCCAGTTTCATGGCATTTTGGGCGATCTCGCGGAAACTGCTCATCCCGCGAGCTGTCTTCATCGATTCTTCCAGGGCCGTGATCTTTTCCATCAAGGAATCAACATGATTGGCGGGCTTTTCCGCATTGGCGCCAACTTCGGACAATAGTTTTTCGGAATCGATGCCCGCCTTGGCGGCCTCTTGCCAATAGCGTTGGGCCAATGCGCGGTTGCCGTTCGGATCAACCGCCAGGAACGTGGCGATGACCGCTTTCGAACCGGGATCCTTGCCGAAATACTGATCAACCAACAGCATGACGAACGGAGTCGGCAGCGTCGCGGCTTTGAAATGTTGCAGGCGTCCCTCGGCCTTGATCGTGAGCATGTCGGGCCCGCTTTCGACCACGACAACGCGGTAATCTTTGTTGATCACAAGCTCTTCGGCGCCTTGCAGTTTGGCCATCGAAGCTCGAATGCCTTTCCAAAACTGCTTAAGGTTTTCGTGCATCGTGCCGATGCGATCCAGTTGTTCTTGCTCCTCGGGCGATTGGACATTGGCCGAGACGGCTTTGAGGTATTTGCCGGCGGCATCCATATCGCGCTCGGCCAGCGCGGCTTTCACATTGGCGACGGCTTCGGCGAACGCTTTGGTTTTTTCAGGGTCGGCGGGTGGTTTTTGCTTTTCGGCCTCGGCTTTTTCTTTTTCAGCTTCGGCTTTCTTCTGCTCCTCAGCGGCCTTGTCGGCTTCCGCTTTTTTCTTCGCGGCCTCGGCCTTTTCGATTTCTTCCTTTTCTTTCTTGGCTTTCTGCAATTCCAGCTCCGCGGCCTTCGCTTTTTCGGTCTCTTGCTTTGCCGCGGCAACCTGGTCGGGCGTTTTCTTCGGCGGTTTTGGAGTTGTCACGGCCGCCGATGGCTGCACAGGTTCCGGTTCTTTGGGAGCAACGGCTTCGCTCCTCGCGGCCAATTGTTCTTGCCGATACATCCGCGCTCCCGCGATTGCCGCAATGGCAACCGCTAAAAGAGCCACACCAGCCAGTATCACGCGCATTCCCGACGACTTGGCAACTTCCGCCGGCTTTGCCGCTATCGTAATGGGCGAGGGTGCCTCGTCGAGTGGTGAAAATTGCACGGGTTCCGGTTCCATCGGCACAGGCATCTCGGGGATTGGCTCCATCAACACCGGCGGCGACGCGCTCGATCCTGCTTCGGCATAGATGGGCGGTTGGCTGTATCCCACCGGAAACGGACTGCGCGGACGTTCTTCGACGGCGGTCGGGGCTGATGAAAAAGATGCGGTTTCCATGCTTGGCGAAGGGGTATTCAATAACGAGGGAGGCGTTGCCATCGTGGGCGACGACCAAGCGTTCGGCGATGTGACGGCCGGCGCGGGGTTGCGCAAGCTGTCGTCATAGGCCGCCCGACTGGCCGGATCGAGCAAACAGGTTTTCGTGGCCGTCAAATAATCGAGCAACCGGCTCCATTCGGCCAAATGCGCGCCGGGACGAATGCGCCGCACCCGAGCCATCGCTGTGTCGGCTGCCCGAGCGATCACTTCCGCATCGGTTTCCGATGGATTCAGGCCCAGCAGTTGATAATGGTCGGGCGTTTGTCCGGCGACATTCACGCCAAGCCATTCGCTATAGGGATTAAAAGTATCAGGCACGAGAGCCCTCGGAGGATGGTCATCGATTTTAGTAAGCAATAACGGTTGGAGTTCCGTCATTCTGAGCGAAGCGAAGAATCTGGCGTATTTGAGATCCTTCGCTTTGCTCAGGATGACTAAAAAATCAGGACGATTAAAGGACCCTTGGTGGGGCTCTCTTGCGATCGACCTACCTACGTTGATTTTGCGAAAACGCTTGTAGGATGCGTCCGCGACGCATCAATCATTGTATTCCATTCGCGCACATAATCTCGGTGCGTCGCTGACGCACCCTACTCTGCTGACGCACCCTACTCTGCCCGGTACTCTGTATTCAAGCCTATCCAGATTACCTAATTCGGAACTTGTAGGATGCGTCCACGACGCATCAATGATTGTATTCCATTCACGCACCTAATCTTGGTGCGTCTCTGCTGACGTACCCTACTCTGTATTCAAACCTCTCCAGATTACCTAATCCGGCGGGTACGTTGCAAGAGCGTATTCGGTTAGGTTTCTGAGATATATTCCCTAGATTACCACCATCGCAGGGGGGGCGACAAAAAACTTAGGCCACGCTATGCTTCCCTAGTGGAACTTTACGAGCCTTGGCATCGTCTTATCCATTGTCGAACGACCCGATTCCGCATCCGACAAAATGGTTCCCTGTTCAGGAGAGTTTGCGATGAAAAACAGTTCGAGATTCTACCTCTCGGCCGCTGTCGGCATTCTAACAACCGCGATTCTCTCGTTGGCGGTCATCGCCGCTGACGCCCCATTGCCCGCCAATCTGCGTGAAGACATGCGAAAAACCTTCCAACAGGGCAACTTCAAGGATGCCTACGAGGGATACCACAAAATGACATCCGACCCGCAAAACGATTCGCGACAGGTCGGTGGCGACCTGGCGATGGCCATCCAGTGCCTTCAGCGGCTCAACCAGGTTGAAGAGATCGACGCTTTGCTGGAAGAGACGGTGAAAATCCACAAGGACAATTGGCGACTTCTGCAGACCGCCGCCCAGCAGTATATGCAGATTCCGCACCACGGCTTCATCGTGGCCGGCAAATTTGTGCGCGGCAACAAACGCGGCGGAGGTCGGGTCGTGAATGCCGTTGAACGCGACCGCGTCCGGGCGCTGCAACTGATGACCCAGGCAATGCCCTTGGCCATGAAGGATGAAAACCACGGCGAGGTTGGCAGCTTTTTGCAAGCGTTGGCCAACATGTTTTTAAGCAATCGCGGTTATGGTGCGTCATGGCGATTGCAATATCTGACGGAGTTAAGCACGCTGCCCGACTACGATGAGGGTTGGGGTTATGGCGATCGTCAGACCAGCGGTGCGCCGGTCGATGCGGATGGGAAGCCGGTGTTTCATTACGTGCCGAAGACGTTTGAGGCTTCCGAAACCGATGGTCAGC
The DNA here is from genome assembly GCA_964458015.1 of uncultured Planctomycetaceae bacterium. GTDB lineage: Bacteria > Planctomycetota > Planctomycetia > Pirellulales > Thermoguttaceae > CAYWGR01. The sequence continues at coordinate 16,229 of CAYWGR010000013.1, read as the reverse complement.
GCTGGCGGTGGTGTTTGGAACAATCGGCGGAAATGGATCCGGCCTTGCGTTCTTCAGTGCGGTTCTGGTTTGCTGAGTTTTTAGAAAACCAGTTCGGCGTACAGACGATGGCCCAATGGGGCTGGCGGTTCGGCCGGATGGAAACCGACGATACCAAGGAAGACGAGAGCGGCACCTTCGCTTTGCATACGTTGAAGGAAGACGAGACCATTGCTCGGCTGGCCTCGGGCATTAAGCGGTTCAAACTGCCTGACGAGTTTAACTACATCAAAATTTTCCAACAAATTGCTACCGAGCCGCAAGCTCGCCTTGCCGTTGAGTCGTTGGAACATTTAGCCCAGGTTTTCGAGAATCGACGGCAATATCCCGTGGCGGCGGACTATTGGCAACGCTTGTTGAAAGATTATCCGCAGCAAAATCGCAATCGCCGTCAGGGTTGGCAGCAGCGGCTCAATCAAATCGTGGGCAATTGGGGACGATTTGAGCCCGAGCAAACGCAGCCGGCAGGCAAGGGCGCAACGATTGAGTACCGTTTCCGCAACGGGAATGAAGTTACGTTTACGGCCCACGAGATTAAGGTCGAAAAGTTGCTCGACGATGTGAAAAAGTTCCTGAAATCGAATCCCAAGAACCTTGACTGGCAAAAAATCAACATCGCCGACATCGGCCATCGGCTGGTCTATGAAAAACAGAAGCAATATATCGGCCCGAAGGCGGCCGAGTGGAAGATGACGCTGGAGCCTCGCGAAAAACATTTCGACAAGCGAGTGACCGTCACCACGCCGTTGCAGAAGCCCGGGGCGTATCTCGTCGAAGCGCGAATGGCCGACGGCAACACGACGATGATCATCGTTTGGGTGGATGATACGGTGATCGTCAAGAAGCCGCTTTCCGGCAAGACGTATTACTATGTGGCCGACGCGGTGTCGGGCAAGCCCGTGGCCAAAGCCAACGTGGAGTTCTTCGGCTGGCAGCAAAAGTATCACGATAAGCCGCCGCGGCACGAGGTTCTTACCAAACAGTTTGCTGAGTTCACCGACGCCGACGGTCAGGTCATCCCCGATCCGCAACAGCAAGTTACGGATTATCAATGGCTCATCACTGCGCGGACCGACGCCGGCCGATTTGCGTATCTCGGTTTCACCGGCGTATGGTATGGCAACTGGTACGACGCAGAGTACGAAGCCACGAAGGTTTTCACGATCACCGACAGGCCGGTCTATCGGCCCGACCAGAAGGTGAAGTACAAATTCTGGATTCGGCACGCCAAATACGATATGGAAGACGGTTCGGAATTTGCCAACCGCGATTTCACGGTAGAAATCCACAATCCGAAAGGCGAGAAAATCGTCGAGGAACGTAAGAAAACCGATGCCTACGGCGGTATCGAGGGCGAATATGCGGTTCCCGCGGATGCTCCGCTGGGTGTTTATGCTTTGAACATCCAGAACATGGGTGGCAGCAGTTTCCGTATCGAGGAATACAAGAAGCCGGAGTTCGAAGTCTCGGTCGATGCGCCGACCGTGCCGGTGATGCTTGGCGAAACGATTACGGCCACGATCAAGGCCAAGTATTACTTCGGTTCGCCGGTCACGAAGGCCAAGGTGAAGTACAAAATCAACCGCAGCAGCCACGACGACCGCTGGTATCCCGTTGGGCCGTGGGACTGGTTCTATGGGCCCGGCTACTGGTGGTTTGCTTACGATTACAGTTGGTATCCCGGCTGGCGTCACTGGGGTTGCGAGCGGCCGATACCGTTCTGGTGGCCGCGCGGCAATCAACCGCCGGAATTGGTGGCCGAACAGGAGGTTTCGATCGGGCCGGACGGCACGGTGAAAGTGGAAATCGACACGGCCGTGGCCAAGGCCATCCACCCCGACCAGGATCATAGCTACTCGATTACGGCCGAGGTGATCGACGCATCGCGCCGCACCATCGTCGGCTCGGGCACGGTGTTGGTTGCCCGCAAACCGTTCTCGGTCTATGCGTGGATCGATCGCGGCTATTATCGCGTAGGCGACAAGATCGCCGCGCATTTTTCTGCCCGCACACTCGACGGCAAACCGGTCGAGGGCCAGGGTGAACTCCGGTTGCTCAAGATCAGCTACAAGGACGGCAAGCCGGTCGAAACGCCGGTGCAGACATGGAAAGTGAATACGAATGTTGAAGGTGTCGCGCAACAGCAGATGACGGCCTCCGAGGCAGGGCAATATCGGATTTCGTATAAGCTTACCGACAAAACCTCCCCTCTCCCGCAAGCGGGAGAGGGGCCGGGGGTGAGGGCAGTCGGCAGTGACAAAGATTCTGCCGGCCCTAAGCCTAACCCAAAGGGCGAGGGGACCGGAACGCACACCATCGAAGGCGGTTATGTCTTCACTGTGATAGGGCAAGGGTTCGACGGTGCTCAGTTCCGTTTCAACCATCTGGAGTTGATTCCCGACAAGCGTGAATACGCCCCGGGCGACAAGGTGAAGATGCAGATCAACACCGACCGCACAGGCGGCACGGTTCTGTTATTCACCCGGCCGGCCAACGGCATTTATCTGCCGCCCGAAGTGATCCGGCTCGACGGCAAGAGTATCGTGCGCGAGATCGGCGTTGTGAAAAAGGACATGCCCAACTTCTTCGTCGAGGCCCTGACCGTGGCCGACGGCCGCGTCTACTCCGAAACGAAGGAAATCGTCGTTCCGCCGGAAAAGCGGATTTTGAATGTTGAGATCCAGCCCAGCAAGGAAGCTTACAAGCCGGGCGAAAAGGCCAAAGTGAAACTGAAGCTGACCGACTTCACCGGCGAAGCTTATTCCGGTTCGACCGTGGTGGCGATCTACGATAAATCGGTCGAGTACATTTCCGGCGGCAGCAACGTGCCGGAGATCAAAGAGTTCTTCTGGAAGTGGCGGCGTCAGCACCATCCGCAGACCGAATCGAGCCTGGGACGCTGGTTCCAAAACCTCGTGGGGCCTGGCGTACCCGGTATGGGCGATCTGGGCGTCTTCGGCGGCTCGGTGGCTGATGAAGACGAGCCTCCGATAGTTTACGTCGATTCGGAAGTGTGGGGGCAATTGTCCAACCGACGCAAAGAGCGAGCTGGCGGTAATGGCTTCGGCGGCGGCCGCATGCTGCGAAAATCGGCAGCGCGCGAGATGTCGATGGATGCGGCTCCTGGCATGGCAATGCCGATGGCAGCGGCAGCACCACCGATGGAGGAGGCCAAGTCGGAAAGCTTCATCGAGTCCGACGAAGCTGGCAGTGATAAGAGCGGTGGGGCCCCGATGGTTCAGCCGACCGTGCGCAGCAAGTTTGCGGATACGGCCCTGTGGGTTGGTGCTTTGACAACCGAGAAGGACGGCACGGCCGAAGTGTCGCTCGACATGCCCGAGAATTTGACCACATGGCGCATCAAGGTTTGGGGCATGGGCCAAGGCACCCGCGTTGGCCAAGGCGTGACCGATGTCGTCACGCGGAAGGATCTCATCATCCGGCTGCAAGCTCCACGATTCTTCGTCCAGACCGACGAGGTTGTGCTGTCGGCGGTGGTGCATAACTACCTGAAGACGAAGAAAAAGGTCCAGGTGGCTCTGGAACTAGACGGCAAATGCTTGGAGCTGATCCCCGAAGGCGACAAAATGTCGCCCAAGCCGGGCCATCCCGTGATGCTCAACACCGGCAAGATGCATAACGAGCCGGTCGAAGTTGAAGCCAACGGCGAAGCCCGCGTGGATTGGCGCGTGAAGGTTCTCGACGAAGGCGAGGCCGTCGTCCGCATGAAGGCCCTCACCGACGAGGAATCGGACGCGATGGAGCAGAAGTTCCCGTGCTATATCCACGGGATGTCGAAGATGGATTCCTTCGCCGGCGTGATTCGGCCGAGCGACACGGTGGGCAAGTTCACAATCAACGTGCCGAAGGACCGCCGCCCCGGCGAGTCAAGGCTTGAAGTGCGTTACTCACCCACTCTGGCCGGCGCGATGGTCGATGCGCTGCCCTACATGGTCGATTATCCTTACGGCTGCACCGAGCAGACCCTCAACCGCTTCCTGCCGACCGTGATTACGCAAAAAATCCTGCTCGACATGAAGCTCGACTTGAAGGACATCCAAAAGAAGCAGACGAACCTGAACGCCCAAGAGATTGGCGATGATAAGGAGAGGGCGAAGCAATGGAAACGCTTGCCGCGCAATCCGGTGTTCGACGAGGACGAAGTGCGGCGGATGGTCAAGGATGGCGTTGAGCGACTAACGGCCATGCAATGTTCCGACGGCGGCTGGGGCTGGTTCTCCGGCTGGGGCGAGTATTCCACACCGCACACCACGGCCGTCGTAGTCCATGGGCTGCAACTTGCCAAGGCGAACGACGTGGCCCTGGTGCCCGGCGTTTTGGAACGCGGCGTCGAGTGGCTCAAGCGTTACCAAGACGAGCAAGTCGTATGGCTTAAGAATGCTGCCATCGAGAAAAAGCCCGAAGGGCTGCGGTGGAAGGATTCGGCCGACAACATGGATGCGTTTGTCTACATGGTGTTGGTCGATGCCGGCGTGAAGAATGCCGACATGTGCGAGTTCCTGTATCGCGACCGCACGCATTTGGCCGTCTACGGCATGTCGATGTACGGTCTTGCACTCGAAAAGCAAGGCGAGAAGGAAAAACTGGCGATGGTCCTGAAGAACATCGGCCAGTACGTGCAGCAAGACGACGAAAACCAGACGGCCTGGCTCAACCTGCCCGAGGGCTACTGGTGGTATTGGTACGGCAGCGAGTTCGAGGCTCATGCCTATTACCTGAAGCTTTTAGCTCGCACCGATCCGAAGGGCGAACTGGCCCGGCGGTTGGTCAAATATCTGTTGAACAACCGTAAGAATGCCACTTATTGGAATTCGACGCGCGATACGGCCCTGTGCATCGAGGCGATGGCCGATTTCATTCGTGGCAGCGGCGAGGACCAGCCTGAGATGACCGTCGAGGTTTACTACGACGGCAAGTTGCAAAAGGCTGTTGAAATTACGCCAAAGACTTTGTTCACCTTTGACAACAAGTTTGTGCTCGAAGGCGATGCCATTACAACCGGCAAGCATACGGTTGAACTGAAGAAGAAAGGCAACGGGCCGCTCTATTTCAACGGCTACCAGAGCTACTTCACGCTTGAAGATTTCATTCCGAAATCGAAGTCGATTGAAATCAAGGTCGATCGGAAGTATTACAAACTCGTAAAGGCCGACAAGTCGATCAAGGTTGCCGGTTCGCGCGGTCAGGCCGTCGATCAGAAGGTCGAGAAATACGATCGCGTCGAATTGCCGAACCTGTCGGTCGTTAAGAGCGGCGATCTGGTCGAAATTGAACTGGAAATCCAGAGCAAGAACGACTACGAGTATCTGGTCTTCGAGGACATGAAGCCGGCGGGTTTCGAGCCGGTAGATCTGCGAAGCGGATACACGGGCAACGATCTTGGCGCGTATGTCGAGTTCCGCGACAACCGCGTGGTGTTCTTCGCCCGCACGTTGGCCCGGGGCAAGCACAGCGTTGCGTATCGTATGCGTGCCGAAATCCCCGGCAAGTTCAGTGCATTGCCCACCCGCGCCTCGGCGATGTACGCTCCCGAGTTGAAAGCCAACTCCGACGAGTTGAAAATCGGGGTGAAGGATTAGGGGCTAGGGATTAGGAAGACGCCCCGCGACTGCGGTCGCGGGGTGGGATGGCTTTTGAGTTATTTGATGAATCTCTTCTGGCGACTATTGATTTTGGTTTTGCTGATGGCCATCGTCGCATGGATTGATTGGCGACGACGCGGCCAAGAGGCCACACGATGGCGGGAATATGCTTTCTTGTTGTTGGCGGGTTTCTTGGGCGGGATCGTTGGTATTGCCAACGATCATCTTACGGCCACGATCTCGCCGGAGTATTTTTTCATCGGCAAAGGAATCAAACTCGATGAGGGCTTCCGTCGTCATGTGACCGAGCTTGGTTTTCACGCGGGATTATTGGCGGGCGTCGTGATTGGCGGGGCCTTTTTGATGGCCAATAATCCCAAGCTCAACCGCCCCAGCTTGCCGACCAAAAAGCTTGTGCGATTTGCCCTGTATCCGATTTTGGGAGCGTTGATCTTGGTTCCGTTGGGATCTGTATTGGCGTATTATTTCGATCCCCTGAATTTTTCAGCGGATCTGAGCGAAGCCCTTTCGCCGGAGCAAATCGGCCGATTTCTCGCCGTCTGGGGCATCCATCTAGGGCTTTATGCCGGCGGGCTTGTAGGCGCTATTGCAGGTGTCCTCGGCATCAGGAGAATGCGGCGAGCGTAATAGCAACTTAGTTTCTGTTGCGGAAATGCTGTAGGCCGGGAGTCATTCTGAACGCAGCGAAGAATCTTCCGTTTTTTACGAGATTCTTCGCTGCGCTCAGAATGACAATTTGGCTTTCCGCAACGGAAACAACTTAATTCAGGCGAGAGTCTTTTTCACGCTGCAATTCGAGGCATCGCTTCGGAGTATTGCGACGCACTGTGGCTTGCGCGTCGGCCCAAACGATCATCTCCTGGATAATCCGCCATCGCTCGGCGGGATCCCAATGGGCCTCACGCTTTTCCTCCTCAAGTCTCTTCTCATCAATAAAGGATGGAACACTCATGCTCTTATTCTACCTTCGAAAACACAGCCATGCCAAGTCGGGGCGTTGCGGCATCAGGACAGCCCCATCTCCTTGCGCAC
>CAYWGR010000013.1:0-9524 GCA_964458015.1 uncultured Planctomycetaceae bacterium | reverse complement strand
ATTATTGAATTTGGGAAAAGCGTAGGGCGGGTCAAGCGAAGCGATGGCCCGCCATTTTACTGATCGGCCTTGGTTGCAACATTAGGACAGCCCAATCTCCTTGCGCACAAGCCAATCGCGAATGCCGTCGGGCAGCATCCGGACGATTTTGAAGCATAACCATACGCTCCAGCCGAGATAGTAACGTGTTTTTGGTCGCGGGGAGGTCAAGGCATGGACAACCGCGCGGACGACGGTTTCAACGGGCGCCGCCGCGGCGGCCGTTCGGGCGACAACATCACGAACTTTCGCGATTTCCGCTTCGTAGAGCGAAAATTTTTCGGCAGACACTTGCCCAATCAATGATTGGGTCATATCTTCCGACTTTTTCCAGATATGCGTGTCGATGGGGCCCGGTTCGACGTTCGATACATGGATCCCCCAACGACGAACTTCGAGACGCAGCGCGTCGGCGATGGCTTCGACGGCGAATTTCGAGGCACAATACGCCCCAAGATAGGGCGACGATATCGCGCCGCTAACGGAACTGATATTAACGATTCGTCCCCGCAATTTCCGCAGCAAAGGCAGAAAGGCCTGGGTTACCGCCACGACGCCCAATACATTGATCTCGAGTTGCTGTCGCCACGCTTCGATCGGCACTAACTCGACGGGGCCCGGCGCGGCGATTCCGGCATTGTTCACCAAGCCGGCGAGGCCGTTTTCGCCCACGGCTTGAGCGACCAATTCGGCAGCGGCCGCGATCGAATCCTGTTGGGTGACATCGATTTGCAAGGGCGTTAAACGCACAGATCCCGCAGCCTGCAAGTTTTTAGCGGCTTCCTCGGATCGAACGCCGGCGAAAACGCGGAATCCCCGGCGATCCAGTTCCAATGCACATGTGCGACCGATGCCCGACGACGCACCCGTGATGACGATTGTCGGCGATGGAGATTGTTTTTCAGGCATGATGAATTGATTAGCTATCAGCGGTCAGCTATCAGCAGTCAGAAAAAGTGGTCCGTGGTCCGTGGCTAGTGCGAAGCCGCAAGCGGTTGTTTCTAATCCCTAATCCCTAATCCCTAGCCTCTAGCCTCTAGTCCCTAGCCCCTAATCTCACACTGCCGTGCGCAATGGTCTATGGCCTGCACTGCCGCTGGCGCATGTTTCGAGCAATAGTTGCCAGCTTTGCGGCGAGCCGCCGGTAAGGCGTCCGAGCAATCGGGGAGTGGCGGCCTTGGTGATCGATGTCGGATTGGCCGGCACTTGGTCGAGGTGCAGCATTGCCATCAATGCCGCTTCGATCGGGTCTAGGGATTCCGCTGAAATGCCGAGATCCGCGAGCCGGACTAGCGGTTTCCGCGTCAAATTGCCGATTTCATGCAGCAACATCCCGTTATGCTGTCCGCCGCCGGTCACGATGATTTCATCCAACTTGGCATCGTCCGGCAAACGTCGCGAAATCGCCCGGGCGACCATTTCGGCAACAAAATGCGTGGCCGTGCAAAGCAGATCGCGCACCGACCAGTCGGAAGCGACGGCCATTTGCACGGCATCGGCCAAAAAACGCTCAGGCCGCACGCCGCGCGGATGCCATCGAGGCGGCGGACATTCGAAATAGGGATTGGCCAACCAATGTTGTTCCAATTCGGCGATGCGATGGCCCTGAACCGCCATCCGACCGCCGGGATCGAAACGATTTTGGCCCCCGGTCAAACGTTGCGTGAGCGTGTCGAGCAGACTCATGCCCGGCCCAACCTCGAACGAAATCACCCGGGCGTCGGCGCGTTCCAAGCGAACGGGCGGGATATAGCTTAATCGCACGGTGCGGCCAAGATCCAACAAGGCGCGGCTTCGCAGCGGATCGCGAAGCAAAACCCAGTCGGCCAGAGCAGTCAAAGGGCCTCCTTGCCCTCCGACCGCAAGATCCCGCGCGGCAAAAGCGTCGATCACGTTCAAGCCCGTGGCCTCGGCCAATCGGGCAGGATCGCAAATCTCCAAATAACCCGTCGGTTCGCTCCGTCCATGAACCTTGGGGCTTGTAACGCCGGTTGCCGGCGGACGTAAGACGCCGCTATCCTGCGCCTCGGGAAATTCCCAAATCCCTGGGTCGCAAACACCAATAGCCAACACTCGACTAGGCGCGACGCCCAACGAATCGAGTAGATCGAGGACCAACGGTGCAACGGTTTCGGCCAACTGCGTTCGCAATGTCGCCAGCGACGCAACCGGATGGGCCGAAACGTTCGCAAGTGCCTCGAACAACAGGGTTGTTCCGCGCGGAATGCCGATCGAGCTAACGCCGATCACATCGGTCTGTGCGTTGAGCCCTCGGCCGCGTATGCCCAAAAGCGACGCTTCCATGCGGTCGCATTTCGAGGCAATGGCCGCGCCTGCCAACCAACGCCGGCCGTCGGCAATCTGCGGCATGGTAGGCCGCAGCGCGTTTGGCCCCGGTGGGTTATGCTTCAGCATAACATTTTCCGTTGTTAAGCGACCATGCGCATTTCCAGTACTTCGCCCGTAATGCCGGTCACGAATTCCTCGAAGATTCGCAGATCCAAGGCCGAAGCCGATTCGCCTTCGGGATGGAATTGCGTGCCGAAAGCAAACCAATCGTCCATGGTGCTTTCAATGGCTTCGACGACGCCGTCGGGACAGCGTGCCGTGATGGCAAAGCCCGGCGCCACGTCGTCAATGGCCATGTGATGCATGCTGTTGACGCGGATTTCGCCTTCGCCGTACACACGTTCCATCAAAGTGCCCATCTCGATTTCCAAGGCATGACGGTGGTTGGGATCCAAGGCGTCAACGTGCGGCAGCGCCTTCGGCATATCCTCGGGCAGATGCAGGAAGAGATTGCCGCCCTGCGAAACGTTCAGCAATTGCATTCCACACCCGACGCCCATCACGGGCATCCGCCGCGCGGCGACCATATTCATCAACCGGCGGTCGAAACCCTCGCGGCGCGGATCGAGCACCCGCATCGAGGGATGCAGCATGAAACCGTCTTGCCGGCAGTCGAGATCGGCGCCGCCGATGAAAAGCATGCCATCCAGCAAGTCCAAAACGCGCCGCATGTCGGCTTCGTCGTCCAGCGGCGGAATCAACATCGGAACCGCGCCGGACTTGATCAGCGAATTGCAGTAGCCGGCATGAAGAAAACAGTAGGCGGGGGAATCCTTTCGCGCGGAGCGATAATCTACATTGACCCCAATCAATGGTTTGGTAGCCATATCTCTTGCACTCCTTATTTCTCGACACATCCTGTGTCTGGTCGGCTGTGGAAGCACAAGAATAAAAGGCCAAAGGTTATGCGCGGTTCAAGCGGCTCGAATGAGCCCGGACGGCGAAAAGGATAACGAAGGGACATGTCACGGATAGTCGGCCAGGGGGGGGCATATCCGAGATTGTTGCGGATATGCTGCTTTCTGATTGCCCTGCCCACGACAAGCGCGAACAGGTTGCCCCTTGGTATTTTGAACGGATGCCGGCGTGTCCTGCCCTGGACGCGCATTTCCGTGTCGATGTCCTTATCGTTTGGCCCGTTTACTCCTTTGCTTCGACGTGTCACCGTCGATTGAAGTGCAAGTCGTCTGAGAGTTTAGATACGCATCTCCAGTCTCGCAAGCAATATCAGCATTTTGTGCTACTTAACTCCTTGATACACAAGAGGTTGTATTGCTAGCACTGATAGCATTGTGGGATACCACAACTACTTTTCGGTTGGCACTTTGTCCTTGTCGATAAACTGTAGCAGCTTAGAAACGCACAGTTTATTCATGCTCGTATGGCGATCAAAGGCCTCGTCGCGCAAAGTTTCGTGCATGCTCTTGGGCAGTCGAACCGTGATGACGCGCGTGGGCTCGGCATCCTCCATCTCAAGGGGGCTCTTCTTACGCAGTTCCGTTAGTAGAAGCAAGAGATCTTGGTAGGCCTCTGTTTGTTCAAAGAGGGCGAATTGTTCGAGCGAAGGGAAGCGACGACGAACGATGCCCTTCGTGCTCAGGATTTCGCGATAGAAAGTAACCCAATCCGTTCCCTGGGCATACAACTGTTCGGCTACTTGTTTGATTTCGTTCTGTACATCGGCGGCAATCATGCCCAAAGACTCCTTCAAGTGAATTTCATGGGGAATAGCCAGCGTCGTAATGGCGATGGCTTGAAGGTATCCTCTGCAAGAAGTCAAGGGCGAGACCGATATCCTTATCGTGCAAGCAGTTACAGCAATGCTAGCACAGTGCCCGCAAGCGAGGCGTGCGTGCCTGTAAATTAAGCAGCGACCCTACTGCCTAATGTTTGGGCATTCCTTCAGTTCTTATTCACTCAAGTGTCCATCGAGGATTGGTCGATAGGTGTTAGTTTGCGCAGTCTTGGCAGTCAAGAAAAACACCGGGGACGGCTGCTTCGATCGCGGCCGTCCCCGTGTGAGTTTCGGTGAGTTAGGTTGACTAGCTCTTGGCCAGTTCGCCTGCTACTTTGTCGAAGTACTCGACGCACTTGGCAATCTCGGGCAAGGCCTTGCCCCAGTTGTATTCGTACTCGATCGAGAACACCGGCGTGAGTTTCTGCCGTTGTACTTCGGTCAGAATGCCTTTGATATCGCACACGCCTGTTCCCCAGGGCACGTCATGCCCATCGTGGGCGAACTTGTCGAGATCCTTCAGGTGGAAACTGATAATCCGGCCTTCCAGTTTCTTCAGGCAATCAATGGGCTTCAAGCCGGATCGCGGCCAGTGGCCGGTGTCCGAGCAAGAACCGATCCGCTTGCTGCGCCCTTCGCAGACCTTCAAGACGGTATCGGGGTTCCAGTAGTGAGACTCTTTCGGGTGGTTATGGATGGCCAAATTGAGGCCGAACTCTTGGCATAGCTTGTCGATGGCCTCGAACTCGTTCTCTTTCTCCGGCTCGGAGACGATCGTTTCGATGCCCATCTCCTTGGCGAATTCAAAATCGGGACGACCGTAGCCGCCTACGCCGATATTGATCATCTTGACGCCCGAATCACTCAATTTCTTCAGCACTTCCTTGCGCATATCGGCCGAAAGCCCGGGGCCCATGGTGCCATTGAGTTTGTCGCTGATGCGTTGGCCGGGAATGGCTTCGATATAGTGTAGGCCAAGAGAAGCAGTCTGATCGACGGCCTCGAAGAAAGTGTTTTGGTGGAAAGTCCACGCTTGCATACCGAGGCGCCAGCCAAGTTTGTCGGCATTCGGAGTTCCGGCGGTCAGTTTTTCAGCGGCCGACAGGTGTACGCCGGGCAGGCCGGCCATTCCAATGCCAAGGCCGACGGCGGCGGAAGTCTTCAGAAAACCACGGCGATTCAAGTTACTTTTCATGGGGGGGTTCCAAAAATAACGGGAAGAATAAACAGGCAGGAAAGATTTGCGAACTTCTGTATTCTACCGCGCTTTCCAGGTCAATGAAAGCACCTGAGCAGAGTTGATCGGTAAGTTGACCTGGTTTCCGCGGGTGACTAAAATGGAGCTTCTTGGATTCGTGTTGAACTTATCTATCAAAAGGGCATTCGCCCAGCGCGATTTTGGTGCGGCTCTCGTAAAGCGGGCAGGCACGAATCCGAGGATTGTCTGTAAGAATCAGCCTCAAGAAGCTGGTGCATGAACGAAACCGCCTCCGACATCCGACGGACTCCCGTGCCGCCTCCTAGCGAGGAGAGTAAGGTTCGCGCCGAAGGTTCGTCGTCATCTTCGCATAAATCAGCTCGGCCTCTCCACGATGAGCCTACGATTATCACCAATCGGCCGCCGACAACCCCGCCGAACGTATCGGATTCGGTGTTTCGGATACTAGAGGGCCGCGTGATGCCGGGCGACCGGATGGGGCATTTCGAGTTGGTCGAATATGTCGGCGGGGGGGGCATGGGCCGCGTCTTCCGCGCGATCGATACCCAGCTCGGTCGCACTGTCGCTCTTAAAATTCTCGCGCCCGAGCAAGCGACCGATGCCGATGCCTTGCAGCGATTTCAAAACGAGGCCCAATCCTCGGCCCGGCTCGACCACGACAACATCGCCCGAGTATTTTACGTCGGCGAAGATCGCGGGCTGCACTATATCGTTTTCGAGTTCATCGAAGGCGTGAACGTTCGGTTGCTTGTCGAGCGGAAGGGGCCGTTGCCCCTAGCCGAGGCGGTCAGCTACACCCTGCAAGTGGCCGAAGCGTTGGCGCATGCGGATGCCAGGGCGGTGGTGCATCGCGACATCAAGCCGTCGAACGTTTTGATTACGCCGGAAGGACGAGTCAAGCTGATCGACATGGGCTTGGCTCGCTTGCGTCATCCCGATCCCGCCGTCGCCGATTTAACCGCCAGCGGCGTGACGCTCGGCACGTTCGATTATATTTCGCCCGAACAAGCGCGCGATCCGCGCAATGCCGATATCCGCAGCGATATTTATTCGTTGGGCTGCACGTTCTTTTTCATGCTGTCGGGCCAGCCGCCGTTTCCCGAGGGCACGGTGCTGCAAAAACTGCTTCAGCACCAAGGCGACCAACCGCCCGACATCCAGCAATTCCGCCCGGAACTGCCCGAGGAGCTGAGCCGGATTTTGCGGAAGATGATGGCCAAGGATCCACGGCATCGCTACGCCGGTCCGTCTGATTTGGTGGGCGATTTACTGTTGCTGGCCGAGCAGATTGGCCTGCGACCGATGAGTCCCACGAGTCGCATTTGGCTTGTGCCGCAAGAATCCTCGATGTCGCTGATCCAGCGACATTTGCCCTGGATCGCGCCCGTGGCGGCGCTGATTTGCATTGTGGTGTTGTTGGATCGGTATTGGTCGACTTCGGCCCATCGCGATGAGTCGTTGCCTCCGCCGTCGATCGATGCTGAAGATTCGCGGCCAAATCAGCCGGCCGCTGGGGCGAGCAAGCCGACGCGATCCTTGCCGGCCGATTCGCATGAAGATACATCGGCCGCCAGTGCTCGCCGTTCGCAAAAGACGGTTAAATCCCCCGAGAAAAAAACGGCGGATACGACCGCACGCAAGGAAACGACTCCGGCCAATGTTGCCAAGCCAACCGCTTCTCCTCGCACGCCGGGAGATGAACCGACGACGCCCTCCGGGCTTGGTTTTACGCCCAGCCACGGCGAGCTTTCCGTGACGGGCGAAAAAACATCACAAGCCGGCGGCGCGGATGCCGCTCAGAATAATGCGGTCGCCTCGGCTGCCGCCGCTCGTTTGCCAAAACAGCCCGGCAATTCCGCGGCCACGGCTATAACCGCTGCGAAACAAGCGGGATTGTTGGTCGTCACCGCGAACCCTCAAGGTGAAGATCAATTCTCCACGCTCAATGCCGCTTTCGCCGCTGCTAAGAGCGGCGACGTGATCGAATTGCGTTTCGACGGTCCGCGGGAAGAGCAGCCTCTTAAAATCTCGAATCAGCAGATTGCAATTCGTGCCGCTAAAGGATATCGGCCGCGTATCGTGTTTCGCCCGACCGGCGTCGATCCCATTAAATATCCCCGCGGCATGTTCGGTCTCACGACAGGGCAACTGACCTTGAGCGATATTGCGGTCGAACTGCATGTTCCGCGCGATGTGCCGGCCGATAGCTGGTCGTTATTCGAAACTTGGGGCGGCGTTATGGTTCGGCTCGAACGATGCGTTCTCACGGTGGATAACGCCACTTCGCAAGGCGCGGCCTACCATCAAGACGTCGCGTTTTTCCGTGGCCGTTCATCGTCCGACAGCAACGCAACCATCGACGGCATCCCGGCGGCCACCCCGTTGGCCACCCTTGATTTAACAGATTGCGTTGCGCGAGGCGAGGCTGATTTCCTTCGCGTCGAAGACCTTCAGCCCGTCCACGTGCAATGGAATAACGGGCTGCTGGCCACAAGTCAGCGTTTTCTGACGACCAGCGGCAGCCAAACGTCGTCGAGGCTCGATGAGATGTTGCGTATCGAGCTTCGCCATGTGACGGCAGTGGTTCTAGGCGGTCTTTGCCGACTGACCAACACGGTTTCGAGCCCGTACCAATTAACCGTTCAGTTTGCCTGCAACAATTGTATTTTGGTTGGATCGGCCGGCGTACCTTTGATCCAGCAAGAGGGCGGGGTTGGAATCGACAGCTTCCGCCAACGGTTCCTCTGGAGCGGCGACCGGGTTTATTATCAAAATATCGATGTATTCTGGTCGATTCGCGGCAATGATGCCGATATTCCGCCGGATTTGATGACTTTCGACGGCTGGAAGAACTATTGGGGCCCCTCACGCGAAACACACTCCGGGACGGAACGGATTTTCTGGAAAAAAACGCCGGATGCCGCGCGGCCGTTGCACGGCATAGAGCCCGGCGATTATACTCTGGAAGATCCGACGTTCGGCGACTCGGCTGCCGGGGCGCCCGGTTGCCAGTCGATCCGGCTGCCGCCTGTTCCATCGGCCGATGCCTCGCCGCGCGGATCCAGCCGGTTCGATGTCAATCGCGACAACGACATCGGCGGGGTATACCCATCTGACCGAAGATGATTTATACTAATCCTTTCGTCGGGCGATTAGCTCAGTTGGTTAGAGCGCCACGTTTACACGGTTGCAGGGGCGTTTTTAGCATCACAATAATCACCCATACGTGTTAAATAATGGTATTTTGCAGCTCTGTTGTCTGTAACCCTTGTAACCCTGAAAACGGAAATCTGTAACCGAGAAAACGTGGAAGAGGGCGGTTAGTTCAGTTGGTTAGAACGCTTCGTTTACACCGAAGAGGTCATCCGTTCGAGTCGGATACCGCCCACTAGGTTTGTTGACTATACCAGCATGGCTGCTTACGTCTCGTGACGATCTGCTGCGTCCATTTGGCGCTGAACTTCTGGGTATGGGCTAGGACACAGCCAAAGTGATTACAGAGGTGAGTTTTGTCTTGAAGGCGACGTCATTCTTAGCTGCAAATTACCCCCCATCCGGACAAACCCGCCTAATCTCATCCGTCATCATCAGC
Organism: uncultured Planctomycetaceae bacterium; assembly: GCA_964458015.1. Taxonomy (GTDB): domain Bacteria; phylum Planctomycetota; class Planctomycetia; order Pirellulales; family Thermoguttaceae; genus CAYWGR01. The sequence goes on along the minus strand of CAYWGR010000013.1, from coordinate 590 downwards.
CGTTCTGGTTCAAAGCCTGCCCAATTCGGGAAGAGCGATCTTGCTCTGTCCAAGTAGGGTTGGAGGAACTTGTCTGGGTCGCCCAGTAGCAACGTTGTTTGGTTTCACAGCAGAAGCCAGAACCAAAGGAGGCTCTTTGTCGGGGATGCGAATTGCTCGGGATACTCATCCGCAACGATGGCAGTCGGTGACACATTCGTGTTGTCCATTTCAGACGCCATGATTTCCAGTTTGGCAGAGACGCTGTTGGACAGTTGCGGTTTTCTCCCGTTGAAAGAAAAGGACCGCCCACTCCTCGCAAAGCGAGGAGTGGGCTTATCCCTCTACATCCACCTGAGCAATTTCGCCACCACCCACAATACAACACCAAGTGGAATACTGAACGCAAAAGTTGTCAGTGCTCCTGGCAGTCCAAATAATAGGGCAATGCCGACAACAATCACGGTCGCTAAAGTCATAGTTTTTTCCATCATGCTTTCTCCTTTGTGAACAAGTGACAACAAAGCCCCTCACGGCTTTGCCGTGAGGGGCTTCTCTCCCTCTAATAAACCAGACGTTCCACTGCTTCCCCCAACTGATCCTCTCGTCGC
>CAYWGR010000012.1:27619-52960 GCA_964458015.1 uncultured Planctomycetaceae bacterium | reverse complement strand
CTCGCCATGATACTGGTCCGGGAGATGCCTGTTGCCGCCGCAAGCCGCATCCTCCCTGCGAGCTTGGGAAGCGGCTCCGGCACGGGGGGGATACAACATGACTTGCCGCCGCGTGGGGCAATTGACCACCGACAACGGCGTTTGCATCAACTGCTGATTCGTGGTTGTCTTGTCGGCCAAGCCCGAGCCGAGTTGACGCAGGGTGTTTTGCTCGATGTAGGGCAAAATGCTATAGACCCAACCGCCCGGCTGCGTTTTGCCGAAGCCGCGGTCGGGGTCGGCCAGCAGCCAGCAGCCCCAGCCGCCGGTCGGAAAGAAACCATAGGCCTGTTCCTGTGAAAGGCAAGCCAAGCCCAGTTGCTTCAAGTTATTGCTGCATTGCAATCGGCGCGCTGCCTCTCGCGCCGATTGCACTGCCGGAAGAAGCAATGAAATCAGAATGCCGATGATCGTGATGACCACAAGCAACTCGACGAGCGTGAACCCGTTCCTGAATTTAGAATTGGTTGATTTGGGATTTGGGATTTTATTTCTTGGCAACATGGTAGTAGATCCTCATTGTCCAGCGATTAATGTTCCTCGATCTAAAATCCCAAATCTCCAAATCCCAAATCTCAAAACCTATTTCCGCTTCCGCCATGCGTAGGCCAGAAGACCGATCACTCCCATAGACAGCAATACAATAGTGCTTGGTTCCGGTACGGGATCAAAGGCAATTGCCGTCATGATCGTTCCTGCGTCAAACGCTTGGCAGTTTGCCGTCACCGTAACGACATCTCCGGCTTTAGCGTCCACCGTGAATACCTGCCAAATACCGTTGACAGATCGGATGATATCGCTTGAAGCCGATGCGCTGCCGACGCTCACGATATAACTCTGAGTCCACGCGAGGTTGGCGTTGTTATGCCCCGCATAGATCTCCAGATTGAATTTCTTATCCGACGCCATAGTGAAAGATGCAGCTAAGTTACCGTCAGCCATGTTCGTGCTGCTATCGGATCGCACGTAACCATAAATGTGGCCTAATGCTCGCTTGGTGAGCGTGGTGGGGTCTTCCAGGGTGACGGAAGGTCGGTCGGTAGCCTCATTCGTGCCGCCGTCGGAACCGCCGTTCGAGCTGAAACCACCATAGGAATAGCCGGCGTTCATGTAGGTTGGCACCGCGGCAAGATCGCGGCTGACGTTCCACTGATTATCGCCGCTGTAGCCTTGATTCAGCGCTTGTGCATAATAGAGCATCACATAACCATCCGTGCCGTATTTGGCGTCAGCGTCGGGGGCCGCGGTGCGCCAATTGCCCAAAGTGGTCGTATCACTACCGGTATACGAGATTGTGGAAGCCTGAACCGGAACAACGACGACGATCACCAGCAGAACCGCGAGGGCCAGACGCAGAAAACCGATACCTCTCATAACACACCTCCTGAAAAAAAGGGGGAAAAGAAAATCGACGGAAACTGATTCTTAAAGCACCTCATTCTCATCTTCCCAACCAACATCGGAAACTTCTACTGCCGTTTCTGCCAGGCATAGGTCAACAAAGCCATTAGGCCGGTAGCCAACAGTACGACAGAACCCGGTTCGGGGACAGTATGGAACATCACGCCCATAATGTTGCCCTCTTTGGCGGAAGATGTCGGACTGAAGGTGCAATTAATGTCCAATTGGGTTCGGCCATTTGGAGTCACGTTGAATACGCCCCATTCGCCGCTGCCCATGCTTGAGCCCACAAGGTCCACAGAATCAAATGCAACGGCCTCGCCGTTCCACTGGGTCGCAATAGCGACGCCACGGCCGTTGTTAGAGCCGTTATCCGACGAATACAACGCCAGTTGGAAGGCAGGTGCATCGGCCGTTAATGTCAGGCTGATTGTGAAAACCGTCGAATACGTGGGCGCGTAGTCGCCGTCATATACCATGCCATTCTCTCGCAGCCCCGTTGGGTCCCGGGGATCTTGCAGATACCACGAATTATTACTTGCCGCGTTCCATTTGAATTGCATGGCGCCGCCGCTGTACGCATAGCTTGATACGTAGTTCGGAAGTAATGTGAGATCGTTTGTCGTGCTGGCGGGGTAGACCCAAGTACCGACGGTTCCAAGGTAGTTGTTCAGGATATACCCGCTCTGACCGTATTGGCCAATCCAGTTGCCCGAGGTCGTCACGTCGATCGTCGACGCCTGAAGTTGCGATGCAACGATCAGGCCTGTCATGATCGCTATGATTCTGAAATAACTTCGAATCATTCGAACACCCTTTCTTAAAAAAGCTGTTGTTGTTCGTGGGCTTTCGGAACCTATCCGAAGAATGGAATTCTCCTGAACAACACATCTAACGCCGCACTCGCAGGCACATCTTGCGGTCAGGTCGTTAAGCATTCTCCTTTCCATTTCTCAACATTGGTGCTTTCATTTCGTTTGGAGATTCACTGCGCCGGGAGTCTCCGTGGGATATTGTTTGCTATCGAGGGAAGTCGCATCGCTATTTGGGCTGACCGTGGCAATGCCGGACTCGAACAAATGTTTGATTTCACCGGCCGAAAGGGATCGGCCGAAAATGGCCATCTCGTCGATTCGTCCGTGAAACGCACGACCAGCGCCTTGTTGTTGCAGGAAACCTTTCTGGTTCCACTGGCCGATTCTGGCCTCTCCGATGCACAGCGGAGTAATCATGATGATCTTTTTCTCGCCCATGGGCTTGCCATCGGCATAGAACCTGACGAGACCGGCAACGTGGTCGTAAACGACCGCAATGTGCGTCCAATGATAATACCGTTGTCGGTCGAAAACCGGTTCCGACTTATAAATCCACTCGCGTCCGCTCGTGTCGTAGGCGTCGAGAGCAATGCGACCGTCGTCGGTCAATTGCCAATGGATTTGGCCAAGCTGTCCCCAACCGCTGCTCATCAACAGCCCGATTTGGCCTTCATCCAACGACTGGACCTGGATCCAGGCGGCCAGCGTCAGGTCGTCCACTTTCTGGGGCAGTTTGATTTGCACGTAGTCGGATGCGCTGTTGAATTGCAGCGCGTGCTTGCCCGACATGCGGCCGTCGCTCCACGTGACATTTTCCACAGCGCCGTCAAGCTTGGAATTGCCGTTGCCTGCCACGTTAGGCAGCACCGTCGGACGGTTGTTTTGTTGTTGGAAATCGTAATAGGCCAAAAGCGACGGATCGCGGCGCAACTCTTGGCTTGCCGATTGCCACCGACGTAAAGAAGTCGGCTTCCATTTTTCGTGCGGCTTTCGGGCCATTTTCGCGAGTTTTTCCGAGCGGACGAAAGATGCAGGATTGATCGCAATGCGGCGCACCTCTGCATTTTGCCCGTCGTCACTCGAATCCACTTGTGCCGATTCGTTGGCGACTAAGCGAACGGCCTTGCTGTTCTTCACGAGCGATTTCAGCTCGATCGCGCCTTGGAACACATAGGCCGATGTCGCGCCCGAGGGATGCACCTCGACGCCGAACTCCGTCCCCAGATCAGTCACCGTGGCCGAAGGCGTTCGCACGGTAAAGGAGGGATTAGGGATTAGGGATTGGGGATTAGAAATTTGGGAATTGCTGATTTGGGATTTGGGATTTGCTTCACTAGCCACTAGCCACTGACCACTGGCCACTTTGCCTGACCCCTGACCCCTGATCCCTGACCCCTCCTTACTGGCCACTGGCCACTGACCACCGGTCACTTTGCCTGACCCCTGACCCCTGATCCCTGACCCCTTCTTACCGGCCACCGTTGCTGATTGCCGGCCGCCCTCACTCCCGGCCCCTTTCCCGCCCCCCGTCCCCAATCCCTCGCTCCCTTTTGTCAATCTCGCCGTCAGCTTGCCGCGTGCGAGAAAGCCTCCGTCGCGAGAATCAACCTCATAAGTGACAGGCCCCTCGAGGATTACCGTCGCGCCGCTGTCGTAAGTGATTTCCATCAAACCGGCAGCCAAGGCAAACTTGCGGCCCAACGATACGTTGGCGCCATGTACCGTCGCTGTCTGAGCGTCGGACCACATTACATCAATCAAATTGGTCACGCGGCCGACAAATTCCAGGGAATCGCGGTGGGCTGTATTTTTAGAAATCACGGCCGAGCGACTGTTGCCGGCGCCCTCATGCGGAATGTCTACTTGATAGAACCATGCCGCTAGCAAACCGAGCCCCGTTACCAATAGGGCGAATGTGTTTGAGAATAAAAAAGGATGCGAAACATAGAACGGCGAGGCAGTCGGGGCGAGTGGGGAGGAATTGTCGAGAATAATCGAAACCGGCGGCGGCGGATTGAAGGCCGTCGAAGGGAGTTTGCAATTTTCAGATTCCTGGTTGAATTCACTCTCCGCTCTCCATGCACTGTTCTCGTCTACCTCCTGAGCTTGGAGTCCGGCCTTCTCTTCGTATCCGATTTCATGTTCGGCCACCTCTTCTCTTCCGGCGGAATGGTCCCAAGTTAGACTACCGCAGAGGAAGGAATACCAGACATAGAGTTCGCGGGCTTCGGGATCGCCGGTAAGGAGTTGTTGAAGTTTTTGGGAGTCGTCGGCGGAAAAATCGCCGTCGCGCAGCGCCCACAGCAGGCGTCGGATTTCGTCGTGAACATGCTGTGGCACGCTCATGGCTTCTCCTCCGCCGACATTTCGTGCCGGATGCATTGGTAAAGCGATTGGTGGATCCGGTCCAACGCCCGGTAGACGGCCCGGGGTGAACGACCAAGCCGGTCGGCGACGCTTTGGGTCGTCGCGCCCGGCTCATAGCGGCGGTCTAACAGATCGCGGTCGTCGTCGCTGAGCTTTTGGCGGCATTTTTCCAACGCCCAATGCATATCGTCCAGCCGATCGGTCAGATTGGCGGCCGTGCCATGAACCATTTCGAGGGCGGTGTCGTCAAGAAGCAGGGGGCTGGTTTTGCGTTTCGCCCTGTACTGAAGCACCTTGTAGTGAGCGACCTGGGTTGCCCAGGCCCGAAAATTGCTGCCGGTCCGATACTCGCTGAATTTCTGCCAAAGCGTAACGCTGGTTTCCTGAAAAACTTCCTCTGCGTCGGCCTTGTTCGAGACGAGTAATAATATGTAGGAAAAAATCCACCGGGCGTCGTTGGTGAACAGTCGCACGAAGTCATCAGTTTTGTCTGGAATGCTCATCCCAATTTGCCCGGCTTAGTAGCGTGTTCGGCTGGAGACGCATTGTCGGCAGACCGAAGGCCGCTCCTATTAATAGTAATCAGGCGTCGCTGTAAATTTTGACGCGCGGAGAAGGATATTTACATTCGTACATCGAATGGCTACTATCAAACCAGAATTATTGGTGGTTTTTTGCAGTTTTTCGAGAATACCTGCTTTGTGGGGGTGCAGTCTCGCTGTTGAATCAGGAAAAAACCATAAAGCCGTAGCGAAGGCCGATAAAAATGATCGACGGACCCTAGCGGAAAATGGATTGGTTCTAACCCCCCCCTTACGCACAACGAGTTAAAAGCTAAACTGAGATGTAGGGGACCGTCAGAGGTTCCCGGAATATGTTTGTTCTTTGCATTTGTGTCGTGTGTGGAAAGTCGCTAGAATCCTGTGTCGGCAGGAGGATGAGGGGCGCAGCCCACTTTGTGTAGGCGAGTTCTCGCGGAAAAACCCTTGTTCACCCCCCCCATAAGAAATAAACCTAGGTAAGGAGTCGATTCGGTGCAGATAAACATTTCCATTCGGCATGGGCATGTCAGCGATGCAACCCAGGCTGCGATTACGGAAAAGCTGGATAAACTGACTCGCCTTTACGAGCGCGTCAGCGCCATTGAGATCACCATCGACTTAGAGCATCGCGATCTGCCCGCGGTCGATCTAAAAATCTCCGCCAAAAAGCATGACTTTGTTGCGGTCGGGCAGGCGGAAAATCTGCTGGCCGCGGTGGATGTTGCCATCGACAAGATGGAGCAGCAGTTGAGGAAGCACAAGGAAAAAGTTCAAGATCGTCATCGCGGGACCGGACACCGAGAGCAGGAGTGATCGTGTGATGTCCGGCGGCGGCCAAGTGAAGGTCCGCACCATCCCTGCAAGCCCGAGAACGGATCTTGAAAAGGAGACTATTTGCATGAAATTCGCTGATTTTATCTGTAAGGATGCGATCATCTCGCAGCTTACTTCAATGGACAAGGAAGGAACCATTCGCGAAATGGTCCAAGCCTTGTCCAAGGCGGGGCAATTCGAGGCTGACGAAGCCGAGGGCATCGTCAAGGCGATTCTGAAGCGGGAAGAATTGGGCAGCACCGGCATCGGCCGGGGCGTTGCCGTGCCGCATACCAAACACCCAAGCGTCGAACGCCTGGTGGGGACGGTCGCGGTCAGCAACCTGGGCGTCGATTTTGCCAGTCTCGACGGCGAAGTCGTACACCTGTTCTTTCTCTTGGTTTCACCGCCCGATCGGCCTGGAGACCATCTTCGGGCATTGGAAAACATTTCGCGTCAACTTCGCGATGAAACGTTTTGCCGCTTCTTAAAGCAGGCTAAAACGGTTGAGGATATTCAGCTATTGTTGAACGAGGCCGATAACAATCAGTTCGGATCGTGAAACCGCTATGCCGGAGACTAAACTAACCCGCAACGTGGTCGTTACCGACCCGTCCGGCGTTCATGCTCGCACTGCCGTCGCCATTGCCGAAACCGTGCGGCGCGGCAAATCGCGCGTGACGTTGGTCAAGGGCGGACGCCCGGTTCAGGGGACCGATGTGTTGCAGATCATGACCATGGTGGCCGATCAGGGCGAAATCGTTACGCTCGAAGTCGTCGGGCCGGATGCCGAAGAGGTCTTGATCGCCCTTGAGCCGTTGTTTGCCGGCAGATTTGGCGGGGAAGCCCAAAAATCCGCGTAATCGCAGATGCAGAAATTACAAGGTATTGCCGTTTCGCCCGGCGTAGCCATCGGCGAGGCGCTGGTGATGGACAACGAGGGATTTCGGATCCCCCGGCGTTTCGTTGCGCGCGATGCCGTCGTCGATGAGTTGGAGCGGCTCGACAAGGCCGTGGCCGCCGCGGCCTCTGAAATTGCGCATCACCGCGAAACCGTTTCTGCGGAATTGGGCGAAAAATACGGCGCCATCTTCGAGGCGCACCTGCAAATGTTGCAGGATTCGCGTTTACGCAGCGAGCTGGAGGAGATGATCCGCCAGCGGCATTATTCGCCCGAATATGCCGTGAGCCGCACGTTGCGCCGCTATGCCCAGGTGTTCCAGCGTTTGGAAAGTTCTTATCTGGCCGAGCGGGCGAACGATATTTTCGACATCGAAAAGCGGTTGCTGCGCCATTTGCTGGGGCGTCGGCGCGAAGGGATCGCCCATCTTACATCGCCGGTGTTGGTGTTGGCCCATAATCTCACGCCCAGTGAAACGGCCAACCTCGATCGCCGTTTCGTGCGCGGTTTTGTAACCGAGATCGGCGGTCCTGGAAGCCATACGGCCATTGTGGCCGAAGCGCTCGAGATTCCCGCTGTCGTGGGCACGGGCCCGTTCTTGACGGAAGTCTCTGGCGGCGACCGCGTCATTATCGACGGCGACAAGGGCCTGGTGATTCTCCAGCCGGACGAAGAAACGCTCGCCCGGTATCGCCACGAGGCGGAAGAGCTTCGCACGATGGCGGCCAAGCTCGAGCCGTTGCGCGATTTGCCCGCCGAAACGCTCGACGGCGTGCGGGTTCAACTGTTAGGCAATATCGAGTTTCCCTACGAGGTCGATCACTGCGTCGATCGCGGGGCGGACGGCGTCGGGCTTTATCGAACCGAATTCCTCTACCTCGGGGCCGAAAACGAGCCCACTGAGGAAGTTCATCTGCAAGCTTATACCCGCGTCCTTCAGGCGATGAGCGATAAGCCGGTGGTGATTCGCACATTCGACATGGGCGCCGACAAGATGCCGAATATGTCGCGTCCCGACGACGAGCGAAACCCCTTCTTGGGATTGCGGAGCATTCGTCTGGCGTTGCGCAACTTGCCGGCGTTTCGAACACAATTGCGCGCGGCATTGCGGGCCTCGGCCCTGGGCGACGTCCGCATCATGTTCCCCCTGGTTTCCACGTTGATGGAGCTACGGCAAGCGAAAATGGTCTTGGCCGACGTGATGGAAGACCTCCAGGAACGCAACGTGCCGTTCAACCGCAATTTGCCGGTGGGCATGATGGTGGAAACCCCGGCGGCCGTCATGATGATCGACCGATTTGTCGAGGAGGTCGATTTCTTGAGCATCGGCACCAACGACCTTGTGCAATATACCTTGGCCGTCGATCGCAGCAACAAAGACGTCGTGGGTTTGTATAATCCCGCCGATCCGGCCGTGTTGAAGCTTATTTTGATGTCGATACAAGCGGCCCAGCGGAAGCAGGTGCCGATCAATATGTGCGGGCAAATGAGCGGCAGCCCCCTTTATACGATGCTGCTGCTCGGCATGGGGTTACGCCGATTCAGCGTGACTCCCAGCGCTATCCCCGAGGTGAAAAATATCATTCGCAATGTCACGCTTGCCGAGTGCCAAGCCGTTTCGGAGCGAGCCCTGGGAATGGAAAACGCCCGCGATGTGAAGAGTTTTCTCAAGGAGGAGTTGAAGAAACACGTTCAGGAGGTGACGGAGTAAAAATCCCCTGCCGCAAAAGGCTAGGGAGCCGTTTACCGAACTGTGCAAAAAATGTCTTGCCGCGATGGATGCGGTAAGAGCAAAATTTGGGTTTCTCGTTGCGACGGTCGCGGCGGGAACATGAAACATGGGTTCCCGTTGCGACGGACGCAACGGGCGTAAGAAAAAGGTTTTCCGCCTGCTTCGGCAGCGGCGGAAGAAGTCGAACATATGGTTCGATTACGAGTACGTATTCGTTTTTCCAAGCAAGGAGACTTGCGGTTTATCGGGCATCGCGATTTGATGCGATGCATGGAGCGTTTATTCCGCCGCGCAGGGCTGACATTGAGTTTCAGTCAAGGATTTCACCCCAAACCGCGGATGACGTTTCCCCTGGCCCTCGCGGTCGGGATCGAAGGAGTCGAGGAAGTCATGGAATTCGAGTTGGCCGAAAGCTACACCGCCGAGGAGTTGCAGCGACGTCTGTCGCCGCAAGCACCCCCGGGACTTGAATTCCGCTCCATCGAAGTCCTTCCCGACGGCGCGAAAAAAGCCCAAGTCCGAAGCGTCTCCTACTCAGTCCCGATTCCCTCGCCGAGCCGAGCCGGCTTGCGCGGACGCATCGAGGAATTGCTGGCCGCGTCGTCGCGGCCGATCGAGCGCACGCACGGTCGCGCGCCGATCGACTTGCGGCCGAACGTTTTAGGGCTGGCATACGGCGAGGAGGGCGTGCTGGAAATGCGGCTGCGGGTGGATAGTCAAGGCAGCGTCGGCCCTCGCGACGTGTTGGCCGCCCTTGGGGTCGCCGACATCGAACAACAGGGCGTTTCGCTTCGTCGCACCGCCGTGGAGATTCTCGCATGACGACGCGCCGCCACCCCACATGCTGCTTCCCCTGCTCGGAACGAATGCGTATTGGTCGGTATTGCCGAACAAGAAAGCAACAACATGAAACAGGAAATGCTGATCAACGTCGCTCAGCCGGAAGAATGCCGCATCGCGATCGTTGAGGACGGAGTCCTTGAGGAACTGTATGTAGAACGGGCCGGACAGGACAATTACGTAGGAAACATCTACAAGGGAGTCGTGGTCAATCTGGAACCCAGTATCCAGGCGGCCTTCGTCGATTTCGGCGTCGGACGCAACGGCTTCCTCCACATCAGCGACATCGAACCTGAATACTTCCGCCAAGGCGGCCATGATCCCGTCAAGGCAGTAAGCCATGCCGATTCACGTCGCGCCGCGCAAAATGCCGCCGATTCGGCCGTGGGGGATGAATTCCACGATGTATCCGTGTACGATCAACAAAAACAGCGTGGGCATCGTTTCGGCGGCTGGCCCCGTTTCAAACCCCCGATCCAAGACATCCTTCGCCGCGGCGACGAGTTGCTCGTTCAGGTCATCAAGGAAGGCATCGGAACAAAAGGGCCGACCCTTTCAACGTACATCAGCATCCCCGGCCGCTATCTGGTGCTCATGCCCGCCTTGGGCCGCATCGGGGTCTCGCGCAAAATCGAGGACGAATCCACGCGCCGCCGTCTGCGCGACATCATGCTCGAGCTGAATCCGCCGAAGGGCGTGGGCTTCATCGTGCGCACCGCCGGCAGCGACCGCACCAAACGCGAACTTTCTCGCGACATGGCCTATTTGCTTCGCCTTTGGAAGGTCATCGCGCGCCGCATTAAGAAACAACCGGGGCCGTGCGATATCTACGAAGAAAGCGACATGATCATCCGCACCATCCGCGATATCTTTACGGCCGATGTCGATTCCATCTACATTGACGAACCCACCGCCTATAAACGGGCCAAGGAATTTCTACAACTGGTCATGCCTCGCTACGTGAACCGGCTTCAGTTGTTCGAAGGCAAGGAGCCGCTGTTCTGCAAATACAATCTCGACGAGGAGATCGCCAAAATCCATCGTCGCCGCGTCCCGCTGCGTTCGGGCGGGTCGATCGTCATCGACCAAACCGAAGCCCTCGTCGCCATCGATGTCAACAGCGGCAGTTTCCGCGCCGAGGATTCGGCCGAGGAAACCGCCTATCAAATGAATATCCATGCCGCGAAAGAAATCGCCCGGCAATTGCGACTTCGCGACCTCGGCGGCGTGATCGTCAACGACTTCATTGATATGCGCATGGAAAAACATCGCCGGGGCGTCGAGCGAGCGCTGCGCGATGCCGTCCGACGCGATAGGGCTCGCACGAAAATCCTTCGCACAAGCCCCTTCGGACTGATCGAGATGACGCGCCAACGCATTCGCACCAACCCGAAACGCAGCGCTTATTCCGAGTGTCCCAGTTGCGGCGGCTCCGGCGTGGTCAAAACGCCGGAAAGCATGTCGATCGATGTCGTTCGCCTGCTTATTCTCGCAAGTCAGCGTCCCCAGGTTCATCGGGTGATTATCACGGTGGCCGAAGATGTTGCCGATTATCTCAATAATCGAAAAAGGATCGAGCTGGCTCGTCTCGAGCAAGAAGGCGAGATGACGATGCAAATCATTGGCGATAAAGGAGTTGCGCCGGAACATCTGACGGTCGAATGCCGCGATGCCGATGGACGAGAAGTAAGGTTCCCCTAACGTGGGGTGCTGTTTTTTCGGTGGTGGGGGTGGCTTTACGGCGCAGCTTTGATGAAAATGCGTGCTGCATCCCCTCTTGAATAAGAGGGGCCCCATCTGTTACACTCATTGGTTTGCTAAATTACTCGGTGAGCACGTAGGAATCTCCATGTACGCAATCATCTCGGAAGATGGACATCAGTTCAAAGTCGAAGAAGGCCAAGTGCTGGACATCGATTACCGCGACCTCTCGGCGGGCGAGCAGGTTAAGTTTGAGCGGGTTTTGGCCTATCGGGATGAAAATTCCCTCCGCATCGGGCAGCCTGTTCTCGTCGGTGCCAGTGTTACCGCGGAAGTGGTTTCCGTCGAACAGGGCGAAAAGCTGGTCATCCAAAAGGCCCGGCGTCGTAAGAACTATCGCCGCAAAACCGGCCATCGCCAGCTCTACACCCGCGTAAAGATCAGCAAGATCGACGCAGGGTGATTGAAAGTCGCCTTAAATAATCGCAAATCTCGAAAAGCGGAGCGCTGATCGCGCCCCGCTTTTTTCTTGATCTAATCAGAATTCTTCTGAATTCTGTCGGGCAGTATGGCACCGCCGAATTATTTTAGCTGAATATGTAAAAAAGGTATTGACATTCAGAATCTATCAGTAATAATTACTCTTAGTGATAGGTGATCTATGGCATACCGAAAGTTACAACGCAATACTCAGCAACGGGAAGTCATCTTGGAAGAGCTGCGGAAGCTCACTTCTCATCCCACTGCGGTGGGGTTGTATGAGATTGTCCGTTGCCGGCTGCCAAAAATCAGTTTGGGGACCGTGTATCGAAATTTGGAGCTGTTGGCCGGAAACGGTTCGATCCTGAAGTTGGATCAGGCCGGCAGTGAGGCGCGTTTTGACGGTAATGTGGATCGCCACGACCATGTACGCTGTGTCCAGTGCGGCCGATTAGAAGATGTTTCCGCCCGATTGCTTGACCTCCCCGCGAGTGCGACCAATGATTGGGGCGGATACCAGATCCAAGGGTATAGGCTGGAATATTATGGCCTTTGCCCCCTATGCAGGGGCAAACAAGAGATAAATCAACCACTTTCTCCACAACCTCGTTAAGGAGTGTTAGTCATGCTGAATCCAAGAATGCAGGAAGCCTTCAATAAGCAGATCAACGCCGAATTGTTTTCGTCGTATCTCTACTTGTCGATGGCCGCCTATTTCGAGTCGCTGAACCTCAAGGGCATGGCCAATTGGATGCAAATCCAAGCGGGCGAAGAGCATATCCATGCCATGAAGTTCTACGATTTTATAAACGACCGAGGCAGCCGCGTGACGCTGACGCAAATCGAAACGCCCAAGACCGAATGGAAGTCGGCATTGGACGCCTTCGAGGATGCCTACAAGCACGAGTTGAAGATCACCGGAATGATCAATGACTTGATGAACCTCACGGTGGCCGAAAAGGACCATGCCGCCCATGACTTCCTCGAATGGTTCGTCAAGGAGCAGGTCGAAGAGGAATCGGCGGCCCAATTGATCGTCGAGCATCTCAAGTTAGTCGGCGATAGCGGCGTCGGCTTGTTCATGCTCGATCAGCAGTTAAGCCGGCGCATGTCGAGCCCCTCGGCTCCGGCATCTGCCGCCGCGAATTGATGCTGCGGCACTTTCGATGTCCCGCGGTTTTATTCAGAAGATTGAAAAACAGTAATTCAGGAGATGATTCATGTGTACTTTAGTAACCAAGGAAGCCCCCGATTTTGCCGCTCAGGCCGTGATGCCAAACGGCACATTCGAGGAACTAAAACTTTCATCCTATCGCGGCAAGTACGTGGTGTTGTTCTTCTACCCCCTGGACTTCACGTTTGTCTGTCCCTCGGAGATCATTGCCTTCGACGCGGCGGTCGCGAAGTTCCAGGAGAGGAATGCAGCGGTCATCGGAGTTTCCGTGGATTCCCAATATACGCATTGGGCCTGGCGCAATACGCCTCCTAATCAAGGCGGCATCGGGCCCATTAAGTATCCATTGGTGGCCGACCTCGATAAGAGCATCGCACGCAATTTCGGCGTGTTGCTCGATGCGGGCGTTGCTCTACGAGGTCTGTTTTTGATCGACAAGCAAGGCGTGGTCCGTCATGCGTTGATCAACGACTTGCCTTTGGGACGCAGTGTTGACGAAGCATTGCGAATGCTCGATGCTTTGAAATTCCATGAGGAACATGGCGATGTCTGCCCCGCCAATTGGCATCAGGGCGAAGAAGCCATGAAGCCGAGCGCCGAGGGTGTGGCCGCCTACTTGGCAAAGCACGGCTCGTAGCTGTTGTTCGTCGTCTTTCCGAAAGAATGTGATGGATTTCGGAAAAACGCGGTTATCATTAACTCTCATAACCGCCGGCGAAAGCCGGCGGTTATGTTTACCGCTCGGGTTTCGAGTGTTTTTTCTCGAAAGTCTGCTGTCATGGATGTTATTTTCCGTGTCGCTTACGAATGCTGGACCGTGGTGGGCGAGATGTCGCCGTATCTGCTGTTCGGCTTCCTCGTGGCAGGCATTCTTTCCGTATGTTTTCCGCCGTCGTTCGTCGAACGGCATTTGGGCGGTCGAGGTTTCCTGCCGGTATTCAAAGCGGCGATGCTGGGCGTTCCTTTGCCGTTGTGTTCCTGCGGCGTGATTCCGGTCTCGGCATCGTTTCGACGTCATGGAGCCAGCCGAGCTGCCACCGTTTCCTTTTTAATTTCAACCCCTGAAACCGGCATCGACAGCATTGCCGTTACCTATGCTTTGTTGGGGGCCGCGTTTGCCGTCTATCGGCCGGTCGTGGCTTTGGTCGCAGGGCTTCTTGGCGGTTTGTTGGTCATGCTCTTCGCACAACAAGAGGACGATCCGGCCAAGGACCAATCCGATCACAGTAAGTGTACCGAAAGCTGTTGCGCCGATCGTGGACGGCGGAACATCCTGGCCAGAGTGTTGGAATACGGATTCATAACATTGCCGCGCGACATTGGCCCGGCCTTGCTGTTGGGAGTCCTGATTGCCGGAGTGATTTCCGCGGTCGTCAAGCCGAATGAATTGCAGCCCTATTTAGGCGGTGGTTTTTGGTCGCTCGTGATTGCGGTGGCCATCGGCATTCCGCTCTACGTCTGTGCGTCGGCTTCCGTGCCGATTGCCGTTGGGCTGATTCATTTGGGGGCGTCGCCCGGCACGGCGTTGGCCTTTTTGATCGCCGGACCGGCATCGAATGCCGCCACAATTACGACCATTTGGAAACTGCTGGGCCGCCGTACTGCCTTGTTGTATCTTTTTACCATCGCCATCAGCGCCATCGGCGGAGGATGGATGCTTGATTTGTTGTCTGTCTCGATGCCCAGCATCTTGCCGTCATGCGAGGCAGGGCACATCCATGAAACAATGGTGGGATCATGGTCTACGTTTTGGGCCGTCTTGCTGCTAACTGTTATGGTGTTCTCGTATTTTTTGAAACCGCAAGCGGAAGCGGCGGAAACGATGTTGGAAGGGGATCTTGCCGGAGACGAATTCACGCCGGGGCATCGCCTGGAGCTTTCGATTGCCGGCATGACCTGCAACCATTGTGCCGAGGCGGTTGCCGGTGCATTGCGATCTTGCAAAGGCGTCGAATCCGTTCACGTCGATCGAAAGGCCAGCCGTGCTGTCGTCGTCGGAGAGTCGTTGAACGCGGAATTGTTGATTGCCGCCGTGGTTGCGGCCGGATATCAAGCCAGGACCAATCAGTTTTTGTTCGGGGGGGTCTTGCTAATTGATGTCGGGGCTTGATTTCTTGGAAAAAGGGGGGGCCATGGATTTGCTTGACCCGCCCTACACTTTTCCCAAATTCAACAATTGATTGGCCCCGGATATCAAGCCGCGGCCGTTGCCAAGTGAACTTCAAACGTGTATCCTCTATTCTTGCCTTGCATAGTTAATGTTTTTTTCTGCGGATCGGTATCAATAAAGCATGAATACAAAACTTTGCGACAACATTGATTGGGTCGGCGTCGTCGATTGGAATATTCGCGATTTTCATAGCTATGACGTTGTCAACGGAACCAGCTACAACGCCTATCTTGTGCGCGACGAGAAAAACGCGCTGATCGACACGGTCAAGCCGGCCTTTGCCGACGAATTGCTGCGAAACATCGCTTCGCACATCGATCTTTCGCGGATCGACTACGTGGTATGCAACCATGCCGAGTTAGACCATGCCGGCTCGCTGCCGTCGGTCATGGCGGCCATGCCCCAGGCTACGCTCGTGTGCGACAAAAAATGCGCGGTCGCACTGAGCGAACATTGCGACACATCCGGTTGGAAAATCCAACAGGTTGCCACCGGCGATTCGATTTCCCTAGGACGCCGCACGCTGCAATTTCTCGAAACACCGATGGTCCACTGGCCCGAGTCGATGTTTACCTACGTGCCCGAGGAAAAGCTGCTGTTCTCGATGGATGCCTTTGGCCAGCATTACGCCTCCGGCGAGCGGTTTGACGACGAGAACGATTTGCCGACCATTCTGGACGAAGCCCGAACGTATTACGCCAACATCGTAATGCCCTATGGCAAACCGGTCGTGGCATGTTTGGAGCAGGCCGCCAAAATGGATATCCGCATGATTGCCCCCAGTCACGGACTGATTTGGCGCACTCATTTGGCGGAAATCCTCGGGGCTTACCAACACTGGGCGAACAACAAGCTGCGGCCGCGCGTCGTAGCGATTTATGATACCATGTGGGAAAGCACCGGCACGATGGCCGAGGCGATCTTGGAGGGAGCCTCGCAGCCGGGCGTTAGCGTGGAATTGATCCATATTCGCCGGTCGAATTTAACGCGCATCGCGGCCGCCATGCTCGACGCGGCGGCCGTAGCCTTTGGGTCTGCGACGCTTAACCGAGGCATGATGCCGATGGCCGCCGCGGCGTTGAATTATTTGGAAGGTCTTCGCCCCCTGGGACGTGCCGCCGTGGCGTTTGGCTCTTACGGCTGGGGACGCGGCGGGGCCGAGGCCGTCGATCAAGCATTGCGCCGCATGGAGTGGGAAATCATTCGCGAACCGATTCGCTCTCGTTATCGCCCCACGCCGGAAATCCTGGCCGAATGCCGCGAGGCTGGCAAACTGTTGGCCGAGCGAGCTAAAACGCTGGCCGGCAACTGATCAGTGCAACATTTGCCATCCCTTGATCGCATCGATGGGGCATGTCAACATAATGACGTTCAGCAACAGGCTGTCGTGACAGCAGAGCAACAGCAAGCTTTCTGTTGCGATAAAGAGTCCTATCGAATACCAAACGCTGAAGCGCCACGCCAACAAAAATCCGCCGGTGCAGCAAATAATGTCGCCGAGCGAATTGGCGATGGTGTCTCCCTGGTAATCCAAAGCCATCGTCATGGCGCGATAACGTTCAATCGTGAAGTCGGAATTCTCGAACACCTCCCAGCCGGCTTCCATCGAAATTGCCAGACAAAGCCGCCAAGGCAACGGTATCTTAGGGCATCCCAACGCCAAGATACCGTAAAGCAGCAGCCCGTGGAGCATGTGGGTGAAGCTGTACGGGTCCAAAAAGTGTTGCGAACAGTGAGAACTCCAGATATCGCCGGCCCAAGGCAAGAAACCACCGCAAGAACACCACAACTGCCGGCCCTGAAGATGCAACAGACCGACGGCCATTATTACGACCGTCGCCATGACGACCCAGGGATTTTTGTATTGCTTCATGAATTCTTATAGCGGAGAGGGTTGCGCAGTATAACGTTTCTCGTTCTTTTTTTCGACAAGGTGCTTGCCCATCTTTCGCTGCTTCTCCAGGGCCGCTTGAGATATTTTTCTGGCGGCTTTCGGGAAGTCTTGTTCATGGAAGTGTCCGAAAACTCCCAACCGCTTGATAAATAAGGAGCTTACAGAATTCTAATACCTCTTCGATGCTAGCAACGCTAGCAGGGGGTCGTCGGCGCAACCTCCTTGTGGATTGGATCTTAGAACAACTTTTTGGCTGGTGATTGACCCGAGCGAAGAAATCATTAAACTTGGACGATCTCAACTGTATGTTGTGGTCGTTCGACCCTCTAATACAATATATGGTGGAAGGGATACCCGCTTCTTGACTCCTAACGGAATAAGGATTCTAGCCATGGATAAGCTCGAGCGCGAGACCGTGGGATCGTCTCCCCTAGCGGCTGACCAGCCGATGCCCGATAAAGTTAAATCGTCGATTACCGGCCTCTCCATTCCGGCGACTTTCTGTCCCGACGACGGGACCGATCCGTTCGCCACCGTGGAATGGGATCTTCGCACAGCGGCCATCAAGGGCGAAGGGGGCGAGGTATTGTTCGAGCAGACCGAGTGCGAAATTCCTTCCACTTGGTCGCAGTTGGCTACCAACGTCGTCGGCAACAAATATTTCTATGGCGAAGTTGGCACCGAAGAGCGCGAGAAGGGTGTCCGCCAATTGGTCCATCGCGTTTGCCGCACGATTGCCGACTGGGGCATCGAAGACGGCTACTTCGTTGACGCCGTCGCCGGCCAACGGTTCTACCGCGAGTTGTGCTGGCTATGCTTGCACCAATATGCCTCGTTCAATTCGCCGGTCTGGTTCAACGTGGGGTTATACCATCAATACGGTATCAAAGGGGCGATGTGCAACTGGCATTGGAGCCAGGCTGCCGGCCGTGCGGTTCAGCCCGAGAACCCCTACGAATACCCCCAAGCCTCGGCCTGCTTCATCCAAAGTGTGCAAGACAACATGGAAGACATCATGGAACTCGCTCGCAGCGAGGCCATGTTGTTCAAGTTCGGCTCGGGCACGGGCACCGATCTCTCGACGTTGCGATCCCAGCGCGAGAAGCTCTCCGGCGGCGGCAAGCCTTCGGGGCCGTTGTCGTTCATGCGGGTGTACGACCAGATTGCGGCCGTGGTCAAAAGCGGCGGCAAGACGCGCCGAGCCGCCAAAATGCAGTCGCTCAAAGACTGGCATCCCGACGTGATGGAATTCATCGAGTGCAAGAGCCGCGAGGAAAAGAAGGTTCGCACGCTGGTCGAGCAGGGCTACGACCCGCAAGAGGCCTACGACACCGTCTTGTTCCAAAACGCCAACCTTTCGGTTCGCCTGAGCGACAACTTCATGAAAGCGGTCGAAGGCGACCGGCCTTGGACGACCCATTGGGTCACCGATCCGAGCAAGGCCGGGCCAACCTATCCGGCGCGCGATGTGTTTAAGAAAATGTCGCAATCCACTTGGTGCTGCGGCGATCCGGGCGTGCAATACGACACGACGATCAACCGCTGGCACACTTGCCCGAACTCGGGCCGTATTAACGCCAGCAATCCGTGTTCGGAATATATGTTCGTCGACGATTCGGCATGTAATCTGGCGAGCATCAACCTGATGAAGTTCCGGCAAGACGACGGTTCGTTCGACGCCGAGCGATTCCAGGCGGCGTGCCGGCTGGTGTTTATTGCCCAGGATATTCTGGTCGATCATGCCAGCTATCCCACGAAGCGGATTGCCGAGAACAGTCACCGATTCCGCCCGCTGGGGCTCGGCTACTCGAACCTTGGCAGTTTGATCATGACCTCGGGCTTTGCCTACGATTCGGACGAAGCCCGCGGCCTTTGCGGCGCGATTACTGCGATTCTGCACGGATCTGCCTGCCATACCAGCACCGAGTTGGCCGCGGCGGTTGGGACTTTCGACGAATACGAAAAGAACCGCGAGCCGATGCTGAACGTGATGGGGATGCACTGGCAGAAGGTCGAGGAGGTCAAGGGCTGTCCGAAGCAGCTTCAGCAGCACGCCCGCGACCTGTGGGACCAAGTGCTGGTCCACGGTAAGCGTTACGGTTTCCGCAATGCCCAGGCCACGGTTTTGGCGCCCACCGGCACGATCAGTTTCATGATGGACTGCGACACGACCGGCATCGAGCCCGATATCGCACTGGTGAAATACAAACAGTTGGCCGGCGGCGGCATGTTGAAGATCGTCAATCAGACCGTGCCGTTGGCATTGCGAACGCTCGGCTATGATGATGCCCAGGTCGAGGCGATCGTGGCCTATATCGACAAGCACGACACGATCGAGGGTGCTCCCGAGTTGAAGCCCGAGCATTTGTCGGTGTTCGATTGTGCGTTCCCACCGAAGAACGGACGGCGTTCGATCGTATGGCAGGCCCATATCCGCATGATGGCAGCCGCCCAGCCGTTTATTTCGGGAGCGATCTCGAAAACGGTCAACATGCCGAAAGACAGCACGCCGGAAGACGTGGCTGACGCTTTTATGGAAGGCTGGCGGCTTGGTCTGAAGGCATTGGCGATTTACCGCGACGGGTCGAAAGAGGTGCAGCCGCTTTCGACGCAGACCAAATCGGACAAGGCGGCCGAAAAAGTGGTCGCCGCACCGCGTCGCGAGCGATTGCCCGACACACGCAAGTCGATCACGCACAAATTCAGCATCTCGGGGCACGAAGGCTACATTACCGTGGGGCTTTATCCCGACGGCCGGCCCGGCGAACTCTTCATTACCATGGCCAAAGAAGGCAGCACGATCGGCGGTCTGATGGATTGCTTCGGTACGGCCGTTTCGATGAGCATGCAATATGGCGTGCCGTTGGAAGTGTACGTCAATAAATTCTCGCACACCCGGTTCGAGCCGCAAGGCTTCACGAAGAACCCCGATATCAAAATCGCGAAGAGCCTGGTCGATTACATCTTCCGATGGTTGGGCATCACGTTCTTGCCCGGCTATCGCGAGGCCAACAAGGCGGTGCCGACGTCGCCGGTTGCCGACCCGGGGGCAGGCGGTGTCGAAACAGAGCGAAAGCCCGCCGCCACGACGGCTGGCGGGCTGGGTCCGGCCCAAGGATCGGCCAAGACGGTTGCCTCGCCCAACGGATCCAACGGTTCCGCGGGAAGCAATGGACACGGTGGGCCAAAACAGGCCTCGAAACGCAACGGCACGCCCGCCGGCGCCGTGGCGATGGACCGCGTGGCCGTGACGGTTTTAGCCGAGCAGCCTACGTCGGCCGTCTCGCGTAGCGATCAATTCGCTTCGTTCCAAACCGATGCGCCAACCTGCGACAACTGCGGAGCAATCACCGTCCGCAACGGCAACTGCTATCTCTGCTACAACTGCGGCACGAGCATGGGCTGTTCGTAGCAGATTGGGATAAATAGATTTTTTGTGCCATGCTCATGCTTGTCGTGGGCATGGCACTTTGCATTTTCACCGAAGCTTAATGGGAGTTTATCATGGCGAATACCGCGAAAAAGAATTTTCCTTTGGCGAAAGTCTACAGTCTGCTCGAATCGGGGCCGGTCGTGATGGTAAGCACCTTGTATAAGGGGCAGACTGATGTGATGAGCATGTCGTGGCATACGATGATCGACTTCGAGCCGCCGTTGATCGGTTGCGTAATCGGCGAGCAAAGTCAAACATTCGTTGCCCTGAAAACGACAAAGCAATGCGTGTTCAACATCCCGACGGTCAAATTACTCGAAAAAATGGTCGCCTGCGGCAATGTCTCCGGGCGGACAGTGGATAAGTTTTCGCAATTCAAGCTGACGCGACAGCCGGCATCCCTTGTCGAGGCCCCCTTGATCGCCGAATGCTATGCCAATATCGAATGCAAGCTGGTCGATGCCAAACTGGCGAAAAAGTACAACTTTTTCATCCTCGAAGCCGTGAAGGCGTGGATCGATCCCACGATGCTGCCCGCCAAGACGATCCACCATCTCGGCAAGACGAGTTTCATGATCGCCGGCCGGACGGTGGAAGTGCCGTCGAAAATGAAATAGTTCCCAAAGGCGCGGCTTGGGTATGTTTTTTGATTGCCGAATATCTTACGGCCCGGATAACTTCGGATGTAGATGTAAATGTAGATGTAGAAAGATAGAAAAGCAGAAAAATAGAAAATAGAAAATAGCCGGGAGCTAACAGCTCCCGGAGAGTGCTTGCAAGCATACGCACATTCCAGGGAGCTATTCGCACCAGGTTACTATGCTATCGCTTTCCTGAGAACCGATAGCCTCCTCAAAAAACAAAAAAGCCGAGAGCAAATTGCTCTCGGCTTTTATCGTATCCGTGACCGGTGTTCTATAACCGCCGATGTTTTTCTAGGCGGTTTTTGTTTGCGCCTCGACAGGCAGCGGCAACGGCACCAGTTGTTCGCGCCCGCTAACTACGTCTTCGTTGACCAAATAGCGGCTGCCGGCGGGTTGGTCGGGCAACTCGAACATGATGTCGAGCATCACTTCCTCGATGACCGAACGCAAAGCGCGGGCGCCGGTGTCTTTGTCCAACGCACGCTCGGCGATTAACCGCAATGCGGCGTCAGTGAAGCCCAATTCGGCGTTTTCCATCCCGAACAACGTTTGGTATTGTTTGATCAGGGCGTTTTTCGGCTCGGTCAACACGCGGACCATGGTGTTGATGTCCAAGGGCCGCAATGCCGAAAACACGGGCAACCGGCCGACCAACTCGGGGATCATGCCGAACTGAAGGATGTCGTCGCTCGTGACTTGCTGGAGCAAATCGCCCAGCTCCATTTGATCGTGGCCGACGCCTTCCTGGGAGAAACCGATCGTGCGTTTACCCAAACGCCGGCCGATGATGTCGTCGAGTCCGACGAACGTGCCGCCGCAGATGAACAAAATGTTCGAAGTGTCCATCTGGATGTACTGCTGCTCGGGATGCTTGCGGCCGCCTTGAGGCGGAACGTTGGCCACGGTGCCTTCAAGCATTTTCAACAAGGCTTGTTGCACGCCTTCGCCCGAAACGTCGCGCGTGATCGACACGTTCTGGCTCGTCTTGCCGATCTTGTCGATTTCGTCGATGTAGAGAACGCCGCGCTGGGCCGCTTCGATATCGAAGTCCGCGGCGTGAAGCAGCTTCAAAAGCAGGTTTTCAACGTCTTCGCCGACATAGCCCGCTTCCGTCAGCGTCGTGGCGTCGCCGATCGCGAAGGGCACGTCGAGGATGCGGGCCAGAGTTTGGGCAAGCAACGTTTTGCCCGAGCCGGTCGGACCGATCAATAGAATGTTCGATTTATCGAGCTCGACGTCCGAGCCGCTAGCGCCGTGCATAAGCCGTTTGTAGTGGCTATGGACAGCCACGGCCAGCACTTTTTTAGCGTGTTCCTGGCCGATGACATATTGATCTAGCTGAGAGACGATTTGTCGCGGCGTGAGAACTTTGTTGAACAGCGGTTTGCTGGCGCCGCGTCGTCGTCGTTCTTGTTCCAGGATCGACTGGCACAGATCGATGCATTCGCCGCATATATAGACATCGCCCGGCCCCTCCACAAGGGGGCCGACGTCGCGATAGCTTTTACGGCAGAAGGAGCAGAAAGCGTTTTTTTTGGTGGGGCCTGTTCCGCGACGCCCACCATTGAAGTCACGTCCTGACGGCATGCCTATTCCCTTTCCGGGTCGCGTCTGAAATAGTCGCGATGTTCTTTTATCTACGACCGGTGAACGGCCTTGGTTTGCCGGCATTCACCCGAATCCCACCGGGTTGTTAGAACCGATCAAGCCGACCGCAACGGCGCGGTTGGCGTAATCCGTTTTAACCTTTATCGCCGTTATCTTTTAACTCATCCTGGAGTTGCGTTGCCAACGTAGTCTTAATTGTTCGGAATTCTTCGTCGCTTAGGCCACCCTGAGAATGCAAATCACGACATTTTGACAACCACTTATTTGCCGAAAGTTCCTTCTGTATCGTTTTGGGGTGGATTTTCCCAAGGACGTACCAAGCAACTGCCGTCAAGATCGCCAAAACGGCAATCCATAGAACGAGCCATTCGGGGTTGGAGTCCCAGAATCGTTCCATGCTGCCGTCAGCCGTTGCCCCGTCTGTGAGAAATCCAAAAGCGATTGGATATTGCACAGCCTTCATTATGCCCGGGATATAAAAGAGAGTCCAGCAACTAACCGCCATAATTGATACATTTGAAAAGAAAATAATTTCCCCCATATTTTTATTTATCGAATTGACAGAGCTTCGGGAGTTCTCTATTCTTAGGTTTGTTGGTTACCCCCCCGAATGTCGCGGGGATCGGACGGAAAATCGGCAGAGAAGATGGGTAAATCGCAAGGAGTATAACGCATGCCGATCCGTTTTATTTGCCCCCATTGTGCCGCTGCAACCGATGTCGCCGAGAAATACGCCGGCCAAACTGGTCCCTGTGCCCATTGTGGAAAGTCGATCACGATCCCCGCAGCAGAAGGGGGCTCGCCTGTTCCGCATCGCGGCAATGCGAAAATCATCATTTTGATTTTAGCGGGAGCGTTGGTTGTTGCCCTGGTATGTATCAGCGTCTTGGCGGCTTTGTTGTTGCCGGCTGTATCCAGCGCCCGGGAAGCCGCCCGGCGCGCCATGTGCGTCAACAACATGAACCAGATTGCATTGGCCTTGATGCAATACGAGTCCGCCAACGGTTGCTTTCCACCGGCCTACATCGCCGACAAAGACGGCAAGCCGATGCATAGTTGGCGTGTGTTGTTGTTACCATATCTCGGCCGGCAAGACTTATTCGACCGCTACCGTTTCAACGAGTCTTGGGATAGCCCCAATAATCGCGCGGTAAGCGATTTGACGCTCGATTTATTTCAATGCCCCAGTAGAACAGCCACCAGCGAACCCACGACGAATTACATGCTGGTTGTCGGGCCGCATACGGTGACCAATGGGAGCGAATCGAAAAAAATCGACGAGATCACCGATGGCGTCGCTAACACCATCTTGCTGGTCGAAGTGGCCGATTCCGCAGTGCGTTGGGCCGAGCCAGTCGATTTGGATTTCAACAAAATGAATTTCGGCATCAACACATCCAAGCGGCAGGGAATCAGCAGCAATCATCCATCGGGTGCGAATGTCGCTTTCTGCGACGGTTCCGTGCGGTTGTTATCGAAGTCTTACAATCCACAACTCGTCAAAGCCATGCTGACGGTTAATGGCGGCGAAAAGGCGGAAAGAGAACCGTAATCTGCCCGTTCAAAACTCTTCTGAGAAGGTACGAAGACGGCATTGGCAAGCCCATTGGTATCTACATATCCTTCATACGGATTCTAATTTGATATTGCGCGGATATTACCATGCTTACGTTTTGGCTCTCGTTTAGCAAACCTTCCTGTCCTATAGCCCGAAGGGCTTCAACAAGAAAGCCTAGGGTTGTCGCGCAGCGACTACCCTAGGAACCGATGTTTCTCTCAACTCCAAACCTCAACGGGGTTTCGGAGAACGCCGTTATACTACGAAACCCTTGCAGGGTTCATTGTATGATATCTCACGTTCCCCAGGGTAGCCGCTCGGTGCGGCAACCCTAGGCTATCTTCCGTAAGCCCGTTGGGCTATAGGTCGCGCAGTTACAAATTAGGATTGGTATTGGAAATCCTTAGGATCAAGGGGCAATTACCAACAAAGACTCACGCAAAGTTGCAAAGATATTTTTTGAATTCTTTGCGCCTTCGGGCTTTCGTGATGATAGTCTATTGCGAGTTTGCGTTGCCGTACGGATTAGGCTTGCGCGGCATCAGTTTGCAAAGGATGATGCCGCCGAAATACAGCAACGACAGCGGGAATGCCATCAGCAACATGCTATAGGGGTCGGGCGGTGTCAGTAAGGCAGCGAGCACGAAAATCACAAGCACGGCGATGCGCCATTGCGTCATGTAGCTCTTTAGGGTGAAGACGCCGATCCGTTCTAAAAACAGCATCACCAGCGGTAGCTGGAATGCAACGCCAAAGCCGACCGGCAGCAGCAGCACGAAGCCCAGCCACTCGTTGATACGAGGATCGGGATCGATGCCCAGGCTGCGGTTGAAGCTGAACAGGAAGTTCAAAACCGGCTCGAACACGACGAAAAACGCCAGCGAGGCGCCCGTCAAAAACAGTCCCAAGCTGAACGGCAGGTACAATTGAACATAATGCCGTTCGTGCGGATAGAGACCTGCCGCGATAAAGTGCCATATCTGGTAGAAGACCCATGGACTGGACAGCAGTATGCCGACCAACAGGGAAGCCTTGACGTAAACACCAAACGCCTCCTGGGCGTTGAGGCTCTTAGTCCTTACGCGGGTGTCGTCTTCGCTACGATGCCAGAGAAACAGCCGGATGAGCTTGCCCGAATCACTATCGAGCTTCTCCTCTGCGTTGCCCTCGGGCTTTTCCACTGGTTGCGGTGTTTTGATTCCTTTGAACTGCTCGGGGTAGGCGTTTTT
>CAYWGR010000012.1:0-27609 GCA_964458015.1 uncultured Planctomycetaceae bacterium | reverse complement strand
GAACATCTGGGCGGGGTCGATATAAATCTCGTCGGCCAGGAGGTTTTCGTTCAGCACCCGATCTTCCACCTGCTTGGCCGTCCAGGGCAGTGCTTTGCCCGATCCCTCAAGCTTTGCCACCTCGCCTTGGACCCGGTCGACGGATTCTTTCTGGTAGTAGGTTGTCAGGGCTTTGGAGAGTGGACGCTGGATGAAGGAAACGACATATCCTCCGATCGTAAGCCCCACGACAAACCCCATGAACAACCCGATGACGGACTTGAACAAGCAAGTGCGCAGCTCTTCGAGGTGTTGCCCGAAGGTCATCGTGCTTTCGCGGAACAGATCGTCTTCGCCGGTCGGGGGCATGGAATTCCTACTCGATAGCAACACACTACTGCCAAACAATTCAGTTTAACAGCAATTTTGCGTTGTCGCAACAAAAACCCTTGCGGCTTGGCGTCTTAGAACAATTATCCCCTCTCCCACCGGGTGAGGGTTAGGGTGAGGGCGAGTTGGTGAGTTATGCCGGGATTGTGTGGCGATTCATACCGTCCCATCTCCTACGAACGGGAGAGGGGGTGATTTATAAAAAACGCTCCGATGGGTAAAATCCTTACGTAATCTTATGTTAGGGAGGATTAGCACACCGATGACAGCACTCTATCCGCTTCGATTTCGCCCGATATTCCGGCCGTATCTCTGGGGGGGGCGACGACTGGAGACCGCCCTCGGAAAGCCGCTAGGCTCGGGCAACCATTGGGCCGAAAGCTGGGAAATTTGCGATCATGGCTCCGATCAAAGCGTGGTCGAGTTCGGGCCGCTTGCCGGAACCCCCCTCGCGCAACTTACGGCTCGATATGGCGCCGAACTATTGGGCCGGCACAATCCCCAGCCGCGATTTCCCCTTTTGGTGAAGTTTTTAGACGCCAATGAGTTGCTTTCGGTGCAGGTTCACCCCGACGATGCCCGCGCGGCAAAGCTGACTCCGCCCGACTTGGGCAAGACGGAGGTTTGGGTGGTTCTAGAGTCGGAGCCTGACAGTGTCGTTTATGCCGGTTTGAAGCCGGGCGTGGACCGGACGATGTTGGCCGAGGCGATTCTTCAAGGGCGTTGCCACGATTGTTTGCATGGTTTTCATCCCGTGCCGGGCGATTGCATCTTTTTGCCCGCCGGCACTGTTCACACGTTCGGTAAAGGCGTTTTGGTTGCCGAAATCCAGCAGGCAAGCGATGTCACGCATCGGCTGTTCGATTGGAATCGCGTAGGCCCGGACGGTCATCCTCGGCCGTTGCATGTCGAACTGGGATTAGAGGCGATTGATTACCAACGGGGACCGGTCGAACCGCGGCAACTTTTGGCAACCGATCGGCCGCAAGTCGGCCGGTTGGTGGATTGCGAGAAATTTATTTTGGATCGCTGGACGTTCGACTTGCCCTTGTCGGCGGGGGGCGACGGTCGATTTCATATTATTGTGGTGCTTGACGGTGCGGTACTTGTGGAAGGCGACCCGGCAGGCACCTTGTTGCCGCGCGGAGCAACGGCCCTGCTGCCGGCATCTTGCGGGGCGGTTCGCTTGAGTCCCCGCGCAAAGACCGTTTTACTGGATGCCTACCTGCCGTAAAAAACGGGGGGACGTAGTAATTTTCTATGGTCAAAATAGATAGACTGTGAAGCGGGCGGGCTTGCCCGCCGTGTTGGTGAGCAGTTGTTTACCGTGAGCGTAGATAACCCGTTTCACCTTCGTTTTTTCTGGTTCCCAAGCTCCGGCTTGGGAACCCATCGCCAAACCGCCAAAATCCGTTATTGCACCCACGAGGGAATCCCCTTGACTATGTACGTCCGTATATTGTACGATTGTTCAGGATGTAGGGCCGGTGACCGAGGTAATTGCCTGTCATAAAGGGGAATCGTATGGGATTGTTCGACCATCTTACCGAGCGGCAGGAAGAGGTCTACAAGTTTATTCGCGATAAAATCCGCAGCCGAGGCTATGGGCCGACGGTGAGGGAAATCGCTACGCAATTCAATATCAATTCGCCCAATGGCGTGGTCTGCCATCTGAAAGCGCTCGAGAAAAAGGGGCTGATTACACGCGAGCCCAATATGTCGCGGGCAATCCAGCTTGTGGCCGAACCGGTCGACGAACGTAGCTTGCCCTTGGCCGGCACCATCGCCGCGGGCGTTTTACATGAGGCCATCGAGCAGAACGAGCGGGTTGATTTCCAGGAATTTTTTGATCCCGGCTCGAAGAATCTCTTCGTGCTCAAGGTCAGCGGTGAGTCGATGATCGAGGATCAGATTGCCGATGGCGATTATGTAGTCGTGCAAAAACAACGCACGGCACGCAAAGGGCAGATCGTCGTCGCGATTACCGACGAGGGCGACGCTACGTTGAAACGCTGGTTTCCCGAAAAAAACCGCATTCGTCTGGAACCTGCCAACTCGACGATGAAGCCGATTTTCGTGAAAGACGCCCGGGTGCTGGGCGTCGTTGTCGGCGTGGTGCGCAAAGTCGAATAATCACTGGTTATCCAATATTCAACGTCTTGCCGGCCATGGCCCAAGAACGATCTCAATACGGATAAAGCCCTTTGAGGGTCTTCTCGCTCGACTTGGGCAAGTCGTATTGGATCGTAACGTCTTTACTGCCGACCTTGATCCCGCCAAGCTTGGAATCCCAAAGCCAAGTCCATTTGCGCAGCTCATCGCCGTTCATAATGACGCGGTCCATCACTTTGGTGCGTTTTTCTTTTTCCCAACCGCCGTAGTTCCAGGTGTATTGCCAGATTTCATGGCGAAACGTTGCCGCGTTCTTGATTTCTTCATACGTGGTCGGCTTGTCGCGGAGAAGCATCATCAGCACGCGAATGACCTTGTCGTTGCCGGCTAGATACAATGGCACCACCTTGTTTTCGTAGTGCTGCGACTTTTTAATGTCATCCAAAACGAATTCAGCGGCCTCTTCCTCCGGCACGCTTTTAGGCGAAAGAATCGGGTCGAATTCTTTGATGTTGATGTATTGAAACCCTTCCACGCGCCGGCGTCCCTCGGCCAGGATAATAAGATCGTATCTCCCCTTGGGCAGATTTTTGAACACCCAACGGCCTTTTCCGTCATCCGTGGCGCGAGCATCCACATAGGGGGCGTCGATTTTTGCCGCTTGGTCGGGCAATTTGCAATGGTTGCCGTCTTGGTCCCAGCGGTGGATTGCACCCACCATCGTCACCCCCTGGGCTTTGCCAAGTTCCACGGTTACTTTGGCGGCCGCAGCCAAGGATACATCCACCAATAACCCCCCCACAACAGCAAACCCCCGTAACCAAAAACCCGGGCGGCCCCTCGCCACCGCCCCCAAAACCGGGGGGGGGGCCGAGATAGAAAGCGATAAAAAACGTTTCTCTCACTCTGACTCTACCCTGTAGCGGGGCTGGTTGTCAAAGGGCTTTGGGGACAGCAACGGTTTTTGGCGGTTTATCCATAGGCCGCAAAATCCACAACCGTTTAGTTGGGAGCTAGCAGTTCTCGGAATACGCGCAAATTGCACAATAGTTTAGTATAGCCGGGAGCTAACAGCTCCCGGAATGTGTACGAATTACATAGTAGTTTAGCAGCCGATTGCACAACCGTTTAGCGGCCGCCGGTACGGCGGCTCTACTGTCGCGCCGCCAGACCGGTAGTAGTTAAACAACACAGCTTATCCAACTTGACCACAAGAAAGTACTTTGCCCCAGCAGGTGGGAGAATTCCCATGTTTTGCGATCATCCTAATGGAAGTGAAGAATCTCCGTGCTTCCGGCGAGATTCTTCGCCTCGCTCGGAATGACTATTTGCCACAAATTTTGTGTCAGACCGAGGCGTTGACCTTTCACGCTTAGTCTGATATAAGGATATGTTCTAAGCGGATAAGCCACTTGTTTTTAAGGAGTCACTAGGTGAGTTGCAGCGAGCGCCAGAGAGAACTTCGGCGGCGTCGTCATCGCCGTAAAAAGCTGTCCATTTTCGCCCGTAAACTGGAAAAGGCCACGGTCTCGGAAAAAGCAGTCATTGCCGAGAAGCTTCGTGCCTTAACGCCCGGCAGCGAAGTGATTATCGCTCGGTGGGACTTAGAGAAGCGAAAATAACTGCGAGTCCGACAACTCCTGTCCGGAGGCCGACCCTCGGAAGGCCGGTAAACAGGAGTTTTCGGTTTGCATTATCGGGCATAGAGCATCCATCCAGGCTATTTTTTCTTCAAATAGCCCGCGCTCGACTGAAAATACTTCCGCCGACGCACTTGCGCGGTCTGTTCCGCATCGGATTGTTGTGATTGCAGGTCCGCCAGATTGGCTTGGCAATAACGGCAGCCGGTCACCTCGATGTGGAACGTGATGTAGGCGGCCAATGCTTCCGGCAGCGCGCCCAGCAGATAACTGCCGAGCTGTTCCCGCGTGGGGCAACTTAGTCGATGCCGTCGCCAAATATCGCCCAACGAATGGACGCCCGCGCTGCGCCGGGCTTGGACCAACGCCAATTGTTTGGTTAGTTCTGGATCGCCGCGCGCGGCCTTCTCGATCCGCGTCATTTCTTCCGGCGGCAAGGCCTCGTCGAGATAGGCTTCAAGATCGGATTGACGATACATAGTAGTTAGTGGCTGCGGGCGATTAGTCGTATAATTCGGGAAAAACCTCTTCCGGCAATTTTTGCGACCGGACCGCGGTGCGTAACTTGGCCAGGAACTCGAACTTGTAGTTGGCAACCGTCTGCTCGGTTGTTTTTAACAACGCCGCGGCTTCTTTGTTCGACCGGCCTCGAATAAACAGCAGCTCGGCACATTCAAGCCGATCCCATTGCCCTTGGCGGCGGAAATGGTCGATTTGCCGACGGATGGCCTCGACCAAGGCTTTTTCCTCTAAATGGCGCCGTTCACTGCTGCGCGCGATGCTGCTTGCCGGTCGGGCGCTGCCGATGATTTCCAAATCGCTGGAATCGCTGCGCGACGGCAACAACGGCAGCGTGGGGCGCCGGCCTTCACGTCGCAAATAGTCGGTCAACTTATGGGCGGCAATCGAAAACAGATATCCTTCCAGCGGTCGGCCGCCGTCGAAATTCGGCAGGCTGGTCAGCAGCCCGATAAACGTTTCCTGGACGAGATCCTCGGCCGCCGCTCGGTTGCGGATCCGGCTTTCGACGTAAGCCAGCAGCCGGCCCTCGAAATGAGCGATCAAATCATTCCACGCCTCCGCGTCACCTTCGCGAATTCGACGGATCAGCAAAGCTTCAGCTTGAGACATGGAAATTCAGCGGTCAGGGGGCAAAGAAAGTGGTTAGTGGCCAGCAAGAGGGGGCAGGGTGCAGGAAGAGTGGCCAGTGGTCAGTGAAGCGAATTCCAAATCCCCAAATCCCGAAATCCCAAAATCCCCTATTCCTAATCCCTAACAATATCCCACGGCTGCTGCGACGGCAACTACCCCCAGGAGAATGGTAAGAGCGATCAATCGCAAGCGGTTCCGGTACGTGCCGCCGGTTGCGAGATCGGTTTTCAAGTATCCGAACATGATGGCGAGTGCCGAAAGCCCGAGCGATGCCCAAATGGCAACCATTTGAAGCCGTCGATCAACGAGGGCTTGCCGATGCGCATCAAGCACGCGGTCTTTCATCGGGCGGTCGAATTCCAGCAGAGCATAAAGCTGAATCATGGGACCGACGGAGTATTGCCGGGTCTCTTGCCAAACGTCTTTGACAACCTTCTGCCGTAACTCTTCGCTGGGCAACCGCACTTCTTCCGAGGTCTGATCGCCCAAACACGCTTCGACATATTGGTCCAATGCTTTCTGCAAGGCCTCCGGCAGTTGGGCGTCGCATTCCGCCCGGCTCGTGTAAGGGCCGACGCTGATGCTCATCCGGTAAACATCGCCGACCAAGCATGGTGTGGCATTCACCCAAGCAGGTTTGGCGGCAACCGGCGCGACCGTCGCTGGCTTGGCTGTGCCTTTCTTCTCGGCCAAGCTCTTCTCTTCCTCGACCAGAGCCCGTCCTAATGCTCGAACCATCGCCCGAAGCATTCCCACGGTTTTCGTGGCGACCGCTTGGGAATACTCGTCATCTCCCTTTTCGGCGGTCTCGCCCGAGGGATTTTCTTGCGGAGCAGGCAATCCCGGGATTGCCGATAATTGCGGAACAGTGGTGGATGTTGTTTTCGTCGGGGAAATGTCCGTCTGCGAATCCGTGCTGATGTGGGAAACGACAAACCAACCGCCTCCCAATGTTCCTAAAAACAAGATGGGAAAAACCACAAGTGCCACGATAACCCATGGCGTTGTGCGAGAGTTTTGTTGAACGGTGGCCCTCCGCTTGTAGTTGTCGATAAGCAGCAACACAATGATCGCAAGGAACATCGGTATCAGCATTGCCCATGTTACGCTCATCATGCGAATGTGCTCCTCAGACGCCTGTTCCTACCACCGCCACGGTTTGACACGTCGCCGCCACGGGGCCGACAACTGCACCGACATCGAGGTAACGGCGGCGGCCATCGGCAACCAAGGCTGCGGAAATTGCCACGCGCAGGCCGCCGTGCCTGCCAGAACTACGCTTGCGAATAATTTCCAGAGGCTCAGTCGTCGCGTTCGCATCGGCTCGGCTTGCAGCCACCAGCGAACAACGAAGAACAGCGTGCCGAAGCAAACCACATAGGCCATCAAAAGCGGCCGGCCGTCCACGGCATAAAAGTTTTGAGGCAATTTGTAGGCAAACGGCTGCGGATAGCCGGCCGCCGGCGGCAGGCCGACCATCAGCCAATCGGCCAAGGTGGAAGCAAATAGCCCCACCCCCATGCCGACGATCAACAGAAAACAGCGACGTATTAACGGATCGCCGCGAGTGCCTTCCCAAAGTTTTGTGGGAATAAGCACTGCCCAGGCCCCGGCGATGCCGACCAACAGAAGCCAAGTGAATTGCTCCGGCCTGAAATAACGTTCGGCATCGGTCAAAAAAGCGTTGACCAGCATCAAAACCACACACATCGCGGCCGCTACGAACGAACTCAGCAGCAGCGAACCCAGCAGTTCCGCCGTGCGTTCCCGAGGCGGCTTCAACACGAGCGCGGAAATGGATTTTTCGCGAACCGGCAACGGCCTGGGACGAGGCGGGCCCAAGAGCATTTCTTTTAGTTTGACAAGCGATCCTTCGCTCCGATTCAAGGGACTCTTAGCTGCGGGAGCATTGCTGGAGAAGCTGTCGGCCGAGGCTCCGCCCGTTGGCCGCTCCTGGCTGTTGGCTGCAAACTCTCTGTTGCCATTGGTGAACAGCAAAGGGTTGGCCTCGGGTGCGGGCAACGCCGCCAATAGCTCGGCGGCCGACGCGAATCGCAAGGCAGGATCTTTCTCCAACGCCCTGGCGACAATGCCGCGATACGGCTCTGAAATCATCGACACGTCGGGCTTGGCCGTCAGGTGCTTCATCAGCACCTCGCCGATGCTTTCGCCCTCGAAAGGCACGCGGCCTGTCAATAGCTCGTAAAGAATCACGCCCAGGGCGTAAACGTCGATCTCTTTGCCGTAGCGGCCGTTGGCCACCTCCGGCGCCATGTAATGGACCGTCCCGATGCTTTCGGTGTGTCCGCTGCGGCGGCTGCATGAAATGAACTTCGACAGTCCGTAGTCGCCCACCTTCACAACGCCTTCGTCGCGAAAGATATTGCCTGGCTTCAGATCGCGGTGAACGATGCCATGATCGTGCAGATAGGCCACGCCCTGGCCGATGCCGTGAATCCAGGCCAGCGCTTCTTGCGGCGGCAAACCGTTAGGTTGCGTGGCGAGCACATTTTCCAAGCTCGGATCAGAGACATACTCCATCACGACCCATGTGTCGCCGAGATCATCTTGGCGGATGTCGTAGAGGTCTAACAAATGGGGATGTTTTAAGTTGAGGCACTGGCGGATTCCGCGCAGCTCGACTTCCAAATTGCGGCGGATCAACTTCAGCGCCACATCCTTGCCGGCATCACTCGTGGCATAATAAATCTCGCCGAAGCCGCCCTGGCCGACGCCGCGTTTGATGGTATAGCCGGCCAAAGGATGATCGCCGCCGGCGTATTGGAATCGCCCGGGCGCAGACCGTGGCACGCCCGCCGCTTGTGCGGAAGGGTGGGACAGCGTGTCGAGTGCATTCGGTTCCAAAGCCATAGCTTATATTGTAATCGCTTCCAAATTGAAGGAAAACCCATCGCCCACAACGCGGGAATGCCCAGAAAGCGGGCCTTGGCCCACACAATCGACGCCGTCGATCACCAGCGGACCGAGAGCACGGCAAACCATCCGTTCGGCATCTCGGAAAAGCACCACTTCCCTCGTCCAATTACGGCACACCACATGGCTATTCGGCTTCGGACCGAGGATGCACGTGTCGGCCATCCATAAAACGCCGTCCGAGGAAGGTTGCGTGCGATGCCGGCTCAAATATTCCAACCGCACCGTGCCGCTTAGCGCATGAGGCCGCCGAAACAACAAACAAACCGAGGAGCCTAACTGGATGCGGCTGCCGTCGCGCAACCATGTGCATCCTCGCACCGGACGACCGTCTACCTGTGTTTCTCCGATCGCTTCGATCAATATGTTTTCACCGTCGCGGCGCAGTTGAACGTGGCGTCGGGCAATATCGCCCAAGATCGGAACGTCGACCGCCTCGGGATGATTCGGCTGGCCGATCGTAATTGCTTCGCCCCGGCAAACCCAATAGCCTCCCACGGAATCGATCCATAGCATGAACCGATTAAATAACCTCTCATTGCGTGATTCCATCGCAAAACGTCTCCGAAATATATTGGCGATGCGAATCATGATAACAGGCACAAGGGGTTAGAGACTAGGGGCCATATCCAACGCGCCGCAGCACGGCAAAAACCTTTGTCCGTGGTCCTTGAACCTTGGTCATTCACCTCGTTCCGAAGCTCCGGCTTCGGAACGCAATCGTAACATTCCCGAGCTTGTGAACAAGAATACGCCCGATATTCCGTTATTTCTTAACGATTTTCTCCCCCGGCGTCTTCGCAAAATGTTCCGACACCTGCTCGACGATATTTGCCGGTGCGGCTTTATCCAGCGGAATCTCGTCGTGGTAGTAGACTTCGGCATTGACCAGATTTTCGGCCACTTCCAGCCGACCGCGCAGATTGGAAACCAGTTCTTTCACCCGGCCCAGGCGGCTGTCGTCGAACTGGTAGTTGCTCGTCGCCTGGGCGGCAGTGATCATTTGAAGCCGGGCTTCCAGATTTTCGACATCGACTTGCAACTGCCGTTTCGAGGCCAACATGCCTTCAAGCTTCTGCCGAGCGGCAACCAAGCTCTTCTGCCGCGCGGCACGGATCTCTTGTAGGCTGGCCAAGGTGGCTTCGCCCGTTTTGAAACGGTCGAACCTGGCAGCCAGGTCGGTGCGAACTTCCTCCGCGGTATAGGTGCGCCCGGCGTATTGGAATTCGGTTTTGCCGGTCGCCAGATCCGTTTTCAATCGCAACAATTGCTCTTTTTCCTTGCCGAGCTTTGTCTGACTTTCGGCGATTTGCTCGTCGAGTCGTTGCACTTCGACTTCTTCCTTGGCGATCACGTGCATGTTCTTCCGGACCTCGGGCACAAGGTCTTGCACCATGCCTCGCGCACGGTCGATCTGGAACTCGATGGGCACCGATTCTTGCACGGCATCGGTTACATAGCCTGCCGAAGTGCGTAAATAGCTCCAGGCGCTGCCGCCGGCCAAAACCATGCCTGTCAGGATCGCTCCGCCGCCGATAATGAGTGTTTTTCGGAACATTGCCAAGCCTCCAAAGGATTATGCTAAAATTTTGTATTCGATAAGCCGCTGGAGAGTTGTTCGCCGAAGACAGGCGACTATTGGGAGAAGAACGGCTTTTTTCGAAAAGTTCACCCGAGATGGGGGTGATGGCAGCTTTTTTGACACCTTTCCTGATACTGTACAGGAGTGTAGAATCAAAACCATTCATGCTTCCTTATCCTGAACAACTTGTCGAGCAGATCCACAATTCGCCTGGGCGCATCGTGTTGGCCATAAGCGGCGGCGGAAGCCGTGCAATTGCCGATTTGTTGGAAGTGCCGGGGGCTTCGCGGACGTTGTTAGAGGCCGTCGTCCCCTATTCGTCTCAGGCAATGTCGGATTGGCTCGGCGGAGAGCCCGCCGAGTTCTGTTCCGCTGTCGCGGCCCGCGCTATGGCGATGGCTGCGTTTCAACGAGTTCGAAAACTCGATCCCACGGCCACCTTGCCGATCGGCGCTGCTTGCACTGCTAGCTTGGCTTCCGATCGGCCCAAGCATGGGCCGCACCGCATCCATGTTGCCCTGCAAACGCAAGGGGTAACCGCTGCCTGGCATTGGCAATTGCTCAAGGAACGCCGCAGCCGCCTCGAAGAAGAACGGCTTGCCGGCCGATTGTTGTTGAATGTTTTGGCCGAAGCATGCGGCATTGCCGACGGCTTGACGCTCGAACTCCTAGAGAACGAGACGATCGAAGAATCCGAAATTTCCGCGCCGATCGCTTGGCAAGATCTTATGCTCGGGCGCGTCGATTCGGTTGCCATGAGGCCGACCAACGAACAACCGCTGGTTGTCTTCCCCGGAGCGTTCAATCCCTGCCATGCCGGGCATCGACGCATGGCCGAGATCGCCCAGCAGTGGTTGCAGAAGCCCGCGACATGGGAGATTGCGGTTTGCAACGTCGATAAGCCGCCTTTGGACTATATGGAAATCGAGCATCGGCTCATGCAATTCTCCTCCGACGATATCGTCTATCTAACCCGAGCGGCCACGTTTGAAGAAAAGTCGCGGCTGTTTCCCGGATCGACGTTCGTCGTTGGGGCCGACACCCTACAACGCATCGCCGATCCGAAGTATTACGCCAACAGCATGGCCGCCTGCCAAGCAGCCTTGGAGCGAATTGCCGGGCGAAGTTGCCGTTTTTTGGTCTACGGACGTTCGCTCGACGGCAATTTTATGCAGCTTGGCGATTTAACCATGCCTGAAACCCTGCGGGCGATTTGTCGCGAAGTGCCGCTGGAAGTTTTTCGCGAGGATATTTCCTCGACCGAGATCCGCAAGGCCAGAGGATAATTGCCATTCCCCGCCCCTTCTGCAACAGTTGGATGCAAAACAGCCGAGGCCTAACGCTCCCGGAATGTGCTCGACCTCGAAGAAAAAGATAGCCGAGAGCTAACAACTCCCAAAATGTGCCTGACGTCGAAAATGAAAGATAGCCGAGAGCTAACAGCTCCCAAAATTTGCCTGACGTCGAAAATGAAAAATAGCCGGGAGCTAACAGCTCCCGGAATGTGTTTGATATTGAAAGCGATTTTCCGGGATCTGTTAGCTCCCGGCTATTATCTCTCGATATTATGATCCTGACGATTGACCAGTATTGTGATTCTGGCGTTTAATCAGCTCCTGCATCTCGGCGGCGATGAAGAACGAGCCGGTGATGCAAATCAGATCCGCCGGATTGGCCAATTGCTGCACTTCACTCCAAGCCTCGCCGGGTGTTGCGACATCCCGGGTTTCCACGGCTCTTCCGCGTGCTTCTCCTCCCTCTTGCTACTCGATGGCCAGCGTCTGTAGTTGTTCCGGCGGAACGCCGCGCGGATTGTTTTGATAGCGGGTGAAGATGATATGGTCGAAGGAGACCAGCAACTGCGACAGCATCCCGCGTAGATCCTTTTCCTGCGTCGTGGCAAAAACGAGCCATCGCTTTTCAACGGAAAAACTTTCAGTCAGCGTTTCGACGAGCGCGCCGATGGAGGCGGCATTGTGGGCGGCGTCGAGCACGACGGCGGGCCTGCGTGCGACAACTTCGACCCGTGCCGGCCATTTCACTTCCGCCAATCCACGCCGGATGGCCGCCTCGGGGATCTTCCAACCCAGGTGCCGCAGTTGTTCGATGGTTGCCAATGCCATTGCGGCGTTGGCTGCTTGATGTCGGCCGAGCAGCCCGATGGCAAGGTTGTCGTAAGCGGTATTTTTGTCATCCTGAGCGTAGCGAAGGATCTCCTCCGCGTTTACGGCAGATCCTTCGCTACGCTCAGGATGACAAATTCGAGGAGATGCAATGTGCATTTCGAGAGCAATTGCTTCCTCCCCTTTTTCTTTCATTTTTTCCGTATCTCTCTGCAAATGGCGAAAATCGATCCGAGCCGGTGCGTCGGCCTGCTCCAGATGGAGCGGCGGGCGGTAGGCAAAATCAAAATCGATGCCTTGCTCGATCAACCGGCAGCCTTTTTGCTCGGCGATGGTGCGGATTACCTCCCGCGGTTCATCGTTCGTCACGCCGCTGATGACCGGCACGCCCGGTTTAATAATGCCTGCTTTTTCAGCAGCGATGGCCGCCAGGGTAGTGCCCAACTGCTTCATGTGGTCGAAGCTGATGCTGGTGATCAGCGAGACGACCGGCGTGCAAACGTTGGTCGAATCGAGGCGGCCGCCCAAACCAACCTCGAGCACGGCCATATCGGCTCGGTGTTGGGCGAAGTAGAGCAACGCCGCCGCCGTGATGATTTCAAAGTACGTGGGACCGTATTCGGACGGCTTTTTTTCTGCCGCTGCTCGATCCATCGTCTCCACGACGGGACGAATCTGTTCGAGCAAGGCGGTCAGTTCCAAGGCCGCGCAAGGCTTGGCGTCAAGCGTGATGCGTTCTTCGATATGCGTGAGATGGGGAGAAGTGAAGAGCCCTGTGC
The DNA here is from genome assembly GCA_964458015.1 of uncultured Planctomycetaceae bacterium. Lineage (GTDB taxonomy): Bacteria > Planctomycetota > Planctomycetia > Pirellulales > Thermoguttaceae > CAYWGR01. Next base: position 14,918 of record CAYWGR010000012.1, on the reverse strand, counting down.
GAAAACCGGCCGCCGACAGCATGGCTGCTAACATCGCCGACGTCGAACCTTTGCCCTTGGTGCCGGCGATATGAATAATCGGCATTCCTTGCTGCGGATTGCCCAGCCGGTTGAGCAGCTCGCGCATTCGGTCGAGCTTGAATGCCTCTTCCGAGCATGGCATCGACTGTGCCCGCTCATAGTTGATCCGATCCAAGAGGAACCGCCGGGCATCGTCAGACGAATCCGTGGGAGCAGAAGAACGCATAGGTGCAGATGCCTGAAGAAAACATGGGAATATACCGGCAGACGCAAGAAAGAATAGTTTAATGCACACCCTATCGATTGTACAGGCATAACCCCGCCCCGTGTGCAGTAACGGATTACAGTGGTTTGTCCACAGACCACAAAATGCACAATACTATAGCCGGGAGCTAACAGCACAGCCGGGAACTAACAGCTTAGTCGGGAGCTAATAGTTAGCCGGGAGCTAACAGCTCCCGGAATGTGTGCGGATTGTATAACCGTTTAGCGGCCGCCGGTACGTCATACCCTCGTTTAGCTGCCGCCGGCACGGCGGCCCTGCTATCAACCCGCCGTACCAATGAGAGCTAAGCAATATGCCAGCTTATCCAGCTCGACCATAAGAAATTACTGCACCCAATGCCAGTCGCATCAGAACTTGTTGCCGTCGACGACCTTGCCGTCGTGGCGATTGCCAAGGTAGCTGAAGACTTCCCGATCAATGCTATAGCTGAGCGAGTGGATCGATCCGTCGGCAAAAGCGGCGTTAAAACCGCTCGAATGTGCCGAACCGACGCTATAAGCAAGATCGAGAGCCTGCCCGCCGACTCCCACCGCGCTTTGGTCGGTATCCGGGCCAGGGGGATAAGAAGTCGATCGAATGGTGTCCGGATCCCAGCCGTCTGTCCAGCCGCGGTCGTCGTGCCAATCGCCCGACTGGTAGTTGCATGGATGCAGCCTTTTTTCCGCGAGCATCAGGGTGTTGCTCGTGCCGTCCTTAACGGCGGCAAATCCAATCGGTGGCGTCGAACTCACGGCCTTTGCCGGCGTACTCGAAATATCCCAATTACAACGCACAATTATTCCATGCCATTGCACGCCGCTGGGAACCTTCCAATGGTCGCCTTGCCAATAAGCATTATCCAGCGTTGTCGAATCGTCCTTGGTAATGCTGGGCGGATCACCCGCGGTGATGCCGGCATAATCATTCAGAACGTTGCTGCCGGAATAGAGCGTAACGGGGCGACGGGAAGGACAAAAATACTGGCTGATGGCAAATTTCTGAAGCGTAACTTGCGAGGTTGTGTTATAGATTGCCTGCTGTTCCATGTACGGCAAAATCTGATAGTGCCAGCCGAGCCCTTGCTTCTCCGGACCCCACGGAACGCCATCCGTCGAATAGCTTTCAATCATAGGCCATGGCACCGTGCCGCCGGTTGGAAAAATACCCCGGGCTTGAACCAAGTTATGCACCGCCAACGCCATCTGCTTCAGATTGTTCGAGCATTGAAGCCGCCGCGCGGCCTCGCGCGCCGATTGCACGGCCGGCAGCAGAAGCGAGATCAAGATCCCGATGATCGTGATCACGACCAAAAGTTCCACCAAGGTGAAACCCTGATGTTTCAATACAGATCGCCAGCGGAGAAAAATATCACGTCGAGACATGGCACGAACTCCCCAAAAATAAGAATGATGCCTAGAATCGTTCGTCTCATTACCGTGAGTGCCTCTGCTCAATGTTTCGCCGTTTGCGTAAGCTGTTGGAAGCGAGCGTCGTCAACTTCCTCGATGGCGCCGAGGGCGCTGGCGACCCAACGCTTGCCGGATTTGCCTTCCTGTTCGTAAGCGATCACCGGCGCGCCGCCGGGGCCCGGAGGCCCCTTGGGGCGGCCGTAAATAACCACATAGGGTTTGTTGTCACGGTTCGAAAGAAACAGATCCTCGGAATCAGCAATCCCCAACGAAGCACGATCGGCCGGGGGGAGCGATTGCACGAACTTCTTGAACTCCGCTTCGTTCGCAGGCGGTTGGCCGCGATGCTGGGCCAAGTATCGCCCATAGACGACGGTCAGCTTCTTCAGTCCCGATTGTTCCCGGGCTAACGATTTCTTCTGAGAACCGCCGCAGCCGGCCGCCAGAAGGCAGACTGCCGCGATCATCCACAGGCCTAACCAACAACGTGCGAAGTTGGGAGACATTGGTAAATGCTCCTAGGCTTTTTTGTGAAGAGGAGGCGGCCAAGGACGCGAAGCTTCGCGGCTTTGCGCCCTTAGCGTTGCCTTCTCTATAGTTTACACCCTATTTACGTTTTCGCCAAGCATAAGCCATGAGTCCCAAGACCCCGCTCCCCAAAAGGATTGCCGTTGTTGGTTCAGGTATCGCAGATACCGTGCCTGAGATGCTAAACGGTGCGGGATCATCTTTGTAGCCCCTGAAAAGCTGGGCCTCACCGACGCGGTACATGGTGAAACGGACGTACAAATCGGTGCCTCCGGAATAACCTGAGTTGGCCAGACTTCTCGTGTCGCCAAGTCCGGTCCAATTTTGCTGACTACCTGTTACGTTGACGAAGGATGACCAATCCGTCCCGTTCGTACTCCACTCGGCCTTGAGATAGTCGGCCGTGGTGTCGGGATTGTCGCCCCATTGGATAAAATGCACATTCCATTTGACGGCCAAATCGTTGGCCATCGTATAGCCCGAGGCCGCCTGAAAATGCCAGGTGACGGTTCCTGCTTGGTTCAGATTGGTGGATTGCAGCCACGCTGCCGCTCCGCCTTCATAGTTATCAAATGCCCACTCGAAATTGTCGTGCGTCGTGTCGTTGACGAATTTCGTGTTGCCCTCCCCATTAGGATCCTGAGTCGTCGTAGTAGTACGATAGCTGTACAACGTCTGCGATCCCGTGGTGCCGTTGAAGACCACGATCGGTTCGGCACTGGCCGCAGTTGCAAAAAATGCAATTGCGCCAACCGCCGTTAAGGCAATCATCAGTAGACTGCCGGTTCTAAAGCCGCGATAACATAACATGTTCAACCTACCTTTCTCGAAGATGATAAAAACGTTCAACAATATGCAACAACCTCTCAAATCTTGGAAATCAACTCCTTTCTTGCTAGGGCTTTGTGTTGGTGTTGGGCGCAGCACTCAGCCGGATCGGAAGAAACGTCCAAGACAGGATGTCGTGATTCTCTGTATGGTTTTTGCTTGCGAACTTGGCCATTTCGCCCGTGCTGGCCGAGAATCCGAGCCACGCCTTGCCTTCGCTATCAATCGCCCCGCCGTTTTCAAGTTTGGTCAAGTCCACCTTGAGGTTCTTGATCACTTGCACGTAATCGAAATGCACGTCCAAGCTTCCCGGCGAATAATCGACCTGCAACGTATGAATCCGGCCGTCGGTCAGACTCGCCAAGCCGATGCGTTGATGCAAATCGCAGATGGCCAATGTTTTGGAACCGTCGCGGATGGCTAGGAATGCATTGCTCGGATCGCCGGCGTTCTGGTAGCTGTGGATCGAAACATTCAAGGCATTGGTTTTCGAGCCGGCGACTCCAACTCGCAACTTTTCCGCTTGTGCAGTGTTCTGCACGATAAAAGCCAAGCCGTCGCCGCCCACGCCTTGTGGATAGGCGAACTGGAATTGAAATCCGGTGCTGAAACCTTGCGCGACGGATTGTTTTTGGCTGTGCCAAGCCGAGCCGATATGGCCGAAATCGTTCCAGCTTAGCCGCAATCGCTGTGATGCGCCGAGCGACCGTTCGACGCAAAGGGCGGCATCCCGCAGCATGATGTTATCGAAGCCGTCGTTCATGCCTACATGGAAACCGTTGGGATGAAGCTGTTGGTACACGACCTTCATGGGGTGCAAGCCCGAGGCCGTGATGGATTGGACTTTGCCGCCGCTAACTTGCGTAATCTGGCCCGCCGTCAACTGGCGAACAAAACCCCGCGTACCATTCACCGAAGGCACGGCCACCTGCACCTTGCCCTCGAACACATGCACGTTGCACGTGGCTTCATCCTGAACGTAAACGCCGAACTCCGTCCCCAGGTCCGTCACCGTGGCACTAGGCGTTCGCACGGTGAACACTGGGGCGGGAGATTGGAGGCAGAGGGCGGGAGGAAGCAAGGGATTAGGGATTAGGGATTGGGGATTAGAAATTGGGGATTTGGAGATTTCGGGATTTCGGGATTTTGCACACCTTTCACTGGCCACCGGCCACTGGCCACCGGCCCCTTTCCCGCCCCCCGTCCCCAATCCCTCGCTCCCTTTTGCCAACCTAGCCGTCAGCTTGCCGCGCGAGAGAAATCCGCCGTCGCGGGTTTCGACTTCATAGGTTGCAGGGCCTTGCAGGACGACTTTCGCGCCGCTGTCATAGGTGATTTCCAACAATCCGGAGGCCAAGGCATAGCGGCGGCCCAACGGAACTCGTGCTCCGCTTACCGTGGATGTGGACTCGTCCTGCCATGTGGTCGTGTTGGATATGCCCGTGATTTGCCCGATATATTCGGCCGTTACGGCCGTCGATGCCGTATGCGCGAATGCCGGCGAGCGGTCACTTCGGGCAATCGGCCCCGGAATGTCGATCTGATACATCCACGCGCCGAAGATCCCGAGGCACAACACGGCGAGAGCAAATAAATTGGAGAACAAAAACGGATGCGTAACGTATAGGGGCGAGGGTAGAGAGGAAAGGGGAGTGGGGGCAGAGGAATCGTCAAGAATAATTGAAACGGGGGGCGGAAGATTAGAAATTTGGGATTTGTTGATTTGGGGTTTAGGATTTGCTTCACTAGCCACTCTCTCCCCTCTTCTCTCTTCCCACTCCTCTCTCCCGCCATGCTCCAGATGCAACATGGCGTCGGTCAGCATGTATTGAAGATAGTACGTTCGCGCCGCCGGATCGTTACGCAAGAGATCGGCCAATTGCTCGCGCTGCTCACCGTCGAGTTGATCGTCGGTCAAGCCGATCAACAGTGGGCGCAAGGCTTCGAATTGGCGGCGTTCGTCGATCACGGCCGGTCCTTGTCGTTAAGATTTTTTTGAATGCACTGCATAAGCTCGTTGCGGATGCGGTAGAGACTCGTGGCGACCGCGCCCGGCGTCTGACCGCATTCGGTGGAAATCTGCTTGATCGACCAGCCCTGGTCATAGCGGCGGCCGAGCAGCCGCCGTTCGTGTTCACTCAATCGGAGCATGCACAACCGCAAGGCATGGCGGCGGTCGTCCATCTCGGCGCTAAGCAATTCCGCTTCCGTGGCCAGTTGGTCGAGCAGCAAGGGGTCGAATACCAACCGATCGCGTTGGGCATCGCGCAGCCGGGCAAGAACCTGATAATAGGCGATGCGGCAAGCCCAGGCCCCAAAATCCGTCCCCTCGACGAATTCGTCGGCCTTGCGCCATAGCACCAAATTGGTTTCCTGAAGCACGTCGGCCGCATCATCATGGTTCGACAGCAGCATCAGAATGTAGGCATAGACCCTGTTCTGACAGCCGGTGAGCTGCTGCACAAACCGTTCGGTGCGTTCAGCGTCATTGCGGTCCATGTTGATCGTGCAGTAGGAGAAAAAGGTGCCCACCTTCCATACTAAATACCGCCCCGTGGCGATTCATCACAAAAACCCTCCGAAATCCACCAGGGGGGTGTTCGGGGCGTTTTTTAACGATTTTGCGAGGGTGGAAATCCACCGGTGCAGGTAACACTCTTTGCGGACCACGCCGGTAGTGGGGGGTAGTGCTTGTCCCTGCGAAAATCGGGCATGAATTTTCTCGTTCCGCGGGGGGTTATTCGTAGACTGAGGCCTATATTTTCCAGGAAGGGTGTTTTCTAAAATCAGTTGGAAAGCCGGAATTATGGATCAGATACTGCCGTCGGAAAAAAAGTATTCCTCCGAACCAAGACGTCACCACTATTGGCCCGTCGCGGTCATCGCATGTTTGGGAGTATTATTTTCCCTGGCGATCTTTGGGCTTCTTCGTTCGTGGGAACATAAAGATGCCGAGAAGGCGTTTCGTCTGGCGGCCGAGGAACGTGCAAATGCCGTCAAAGGGGCATTCGATACCGAGATGGCCATGTTGGAATTGGTGCGATCGTCCTTAAGCAGCGACGGACGTATCGAGAGGCAAGAGTTCAACGATACGCTTGTGCCGTTTATGGCTCGGGCCAATAGCATTGCTGCTGTTGAATGGATACCCCGTGTGCCCGATAGCAAACGAGCGGAGTACGAAGCTGCCGCACAGCGCGATGGCATCAAGGGATTCCAGTTCACCGAGCTAGGGAAAGACGGACAGCTTGTCGCGGCGCCACGTCGCGATGAATACTACCCCATCTATTATGTCGGCCCCCAGGCGGGAAACCGGAAGGCGTTCGGCTACGATGTGGCCTCCGAGGAAACTCGCCGCGAGGCGTTGGAAAAGACTCGTGACTTGGGAAAGACGGTGGCCAGCGGACGCATTTCCTTTCTGCAAGATGAAAAATCCACGGACGGCAACAGCGGTTTCTTAGTCTGTATGCCCGTCTATGAAAAACACAAACCGCTTAAAACCGTCGAAGATCGAAGCAAGTATCACATTGGGTTTATCATGGGCGTGTTCCGGCCCGACCAGATGTTGGAATCGGCGTTGTCCCGCCTCCAGCCGGAAGGAATCGACATCGGGTTGTATGATGCGTCGGATCCGAAATCACTCCAGTTTCATGCCTCGCGCTCTCGCGAGGGCGAAGGAAAGGTGGCCGCTTCGCAACGTTTTCTAAGCCCGACGGGCGAGTATTACGAAGCGCGGCTTAATGTGGTCGGACATCCGTGGACGATCATCTGCAAGCCTTCGCCGGCCTTTCAGCAAGCTCATACGACATGGTGGCCGACCACCGTGCTGGGGATTGGAATCTTGTTCACCGTGATGATAGCGGGATATGTGTGGATGAGCATTGATAATCGCCTTCATTTGGAAGAGAAAGTACGCGAGCAAACCGCCGATATTCGTGCCGCTCAGGAAGAGGTGTTTTGCCGGTTGATGTCGGCGGCGCGATTGACCGCGGGTGAGGAAGGGATGCGAGCGCGTCGCATCGGGCTAATGAGCCAGGCCTTGGCCCGGGCCGCCGATTGGTATGGCGAAGATGTGGAAGCGATTCGCCGCGCCGCGCCGATGCACGATATCGGCAAGATCGGCATTCCCGATGCGATTCTTCTCAAATCCGAGAATCTTACGCCCGCTGTAAATGAGGTCATGATGACCCACACCAATATCGGGGCCGAAGTTTTTGCCGGCTCGAAAGTCCCCATGTTGCGCATGGCTTGGGAGATCGCCCAGTTCCACCATGAGCGTTGGGACGGAAAGGGATATCCCCAGGGATTGGTCGGCAAAGCCATTCCCGAAAGCGCGCGCATCCTGGCCATCATCGACACCTATGATTATCTAACCCACGATGCTCCGGGACGGCCTGCGTTGTCGGAAAGTGAAGCCTTGGCGATGATGGAAAAAGAGTCGGGCAAGCAATTCGATCCTATGTTGTTGTCGGCTTTCGTCCGACGGCTGCCCGATATGCGTCGGATTGCCCAGCAGTATCCCGATCGAAAGCCGGAAGACAGTATCGCGTCGAAAAACCACGATGCCGTCGAGAATGGCAAGAAACCGACGCAGGAAAAGACAAAGGGCGTCGCCACCGGCGCGCCGACCGATAGTATGGTCGGGATGCCGTTGGTGAAGACCCCGATCACTCCCACGACTCCGCCGGTCGAAATTTGATTTTTTCCCAAGCAGCGGTCGGAAGAGTGTTCAGCTTTCCGACGCTTGCCGCCGGCCTTCGGCGACGTCGATCCGCATGAGAACGACGATGCCGACCAGGAAGAAGATCGACAGACTGACGGCGGCCCAACGCGAATTGCCGGTCGCATAAATGATCGCGCCGAACAGTGTGGGGCCGAGTATGCTTGCCGCCTTGCCGGAAAAGTTGAAGAACCCGAAAAATTCGGCGGCATGTCGCGCGGGCGTCATCACGCCCATCATCGCCCGGCTGACCGATTGCGTTCCGCCTAAAACCAAGGCTAGGATCATGCCCATGATCCAGAAAGAGGTTTTGCTCTCGACGAAATAGATCGCCGCCAGCAGTCCGACCCAAACCGCAAGGCAAACCAGCAGAGTTGTTTTTTGTCCGAGAAGGTCGGAAAGGCGGCCAATCAACAGCGAGCCGGGCAACGCAACCAATTGAATTACCAGGACCAACAGAAACATCTGATCGACCGAGAATCGCATCTCTTTATTTGCCAATGTCATGGCCTGGGTAATCACGGTCTGCATGCCGTCGTTATAAAAAAGAAAGGCAACCAGAAACATCGCGAGGATCGGAAACCGACGCACGTTGGCCAACGAGCGGGCGACTTCGCCCATGGCTTGCCGCACGGCTCGCCAGGGCGGTTCGCGTCGGTCGGGCACAGGGCCGCGGTCGCGAAGGATTAGCACGGTCGGCACGGTAAAAAGTCCCCACCAAAGCCCCAGCAATAAAATGCCTGCCCGGTGTTGAGCCGCTTCGCCAAGCCAGTCGAGATTCTGTCCGAAGTGAACGATCAACCAGGCGAGTACCAGCGGAATCGACCCGCCCACGTAGCCCAAAGCAAAGCCCCAGGCCGAAACGCGGTTGATCGTTTCCTCGGTCGTGATTTCGGGCAGAAATCCGTTGTAAGGCACAAGCGACAGCTCGAAACAAATGCCCATCAGAACGAATGCGGCGATAATGGCGCCGACTTGGTTGGGCGGCAGCAGCGCCATTGCCACGGCGGCGCTGGCGCCCGAAAAAGCCGTGCCCGCCAGCCATCGCCGTTTGCTGCGATTGGCGTCGGCCACCGCGCCGATGATGGGCGAAAGCACGGCCGCCGCCAGCATTGCCGCGCCGATGCCCCAGGCAAATACGGCCGGTCCCCGCCGCCCGGGCAACACGATTTCTTGCAAATAATGCAACACCACCGTAATCAGCAGCGTGGAATAGGCGCTATTCGCCCAATCGTACATCGCCCAGGCGAAAACCACCTTGGGCGGGGAAGGAGCGGCAAGTGGCGAAGGTTGATGCGCCATACGGGGTCATACATTTATTTGGGTTCGCAGAGCACGCGGAAACCGTCGAAACGCAACGAAACCGTATCGCGGCGCAAAACGCGGGTCATCGAAGTCGCCTCGCGCGCGGCGTCTCGCCATGCGCCGCCTCGCACGACATGAAAATCACCGCCCGGGCCCGCGCCTTCGGGCAATTGAGCGTCGGTCATGTTCGTGGCGTTATCGGCGCACCATTCGGCCACGTTCCCGTGCATGTCGTAAAGGCCCCACTTGTTCGCTTTCTTTTCTCCGACCGGATGCGTTTCCAAACCGGAATTCGTCCCCAGCCATGCATATTCCTCGATCTTATCCGGATTGTCGGTCGAGTCGATGCGCATCGTTGTGCCGGCGCGGCAAGCCCATTCCCATTGTGCTTCGGTCGGAAGCCCAAACCGCATCCCGGTGCTGCCGAATTTTTCATTAAGCTTTTGCAGGAACGTTTGGCAGTCGTCCCAGTTAATGCGTTCGACCGGTCGCTTCGGCGGCCCTTTGTGCAGGCTGGGGGTTGTGCCCATCACGGCCTGCCATTGCTCCTGGGTTACTTCGTACTTGCCAAGATAAAACGGTTTGGCAATCTTTTCTTCATGCCGGCGGATGCCGAGCCGATTGTTGCCCATCATAAAGCTTCCTGCCGGAATGCCGACGAATTCCATCGCGATGCCCGGGGCCAGTTCGATTTTGTATTCCTTCTCGGCAAGCGTAAACGGCTCGACCGTTGTTGGAATTTCCGCGGCGCGTTGCTCTTTGGGGTTGCCGGCAGGGCGAGCGGGAACGCCCGAAGCCGGTCGCTTAGAATCCGCGGCCGGCTGCTTCGTTTTTCGCGAGCAACCCATATAAGACGAAAAAAGCAACAAGCCCCCGATAAGGACGGCTAAAAATACCGGATCAATTCTGCGATAGCTGCGCATGGAGTCTGCTGTTCCGAATAATAACAATGTCGAGTAAACGATGGACGGTACCTCAACCATCGTTGAGAAGCAAGGGGGGGGATGCCAAAAGGGTGCCGTAACGGATTTTGGCGGTTTGTCCGCAGACCGCAAAATCCACAACAGTTAAGCCGCCGCCGGTACGTCAGCCCCTAGTTTAGTTTAGCCGGGAGCGAACAACTCCCGGGATACGCGCAAATTGCACAAAAAGTTCAGAATAGCCGGGAGCTAACAGCTCCCGGGATGTGCTCAGATAGCACCACAGTTTAGCGGTCATCGGTAACGTCCAACCCTCGTTTAGCGGCCGCCGGTACGTCGTCCCCAAGTTTAGCGGCCGCCGGTACGGCGGCCCTGCTGCCAAATCGCCAGACCGAGGTAGCTAAACAACACAGCTTATCCAACTTGACCACAAGAAATTGCTGCGCCCATGTAAAAACGTGATCCCGATCGGCTTGTCGTTAGGCCCCTACTTTGCGGGTGCGATTTCAACGACCCTTTGACGTCGGTGGAATGTTAGCCCCGTGGATTTCAGCAATTCACCGAATAGCTCATCAATGGTTGCGTTTTCAACCTTCACCGACACCCGCTGGTCGAGAGAAATGCCGGCCTTGGCGATGGCCTGTTCGTTCAAATGCAATTCCAGGCCCAACCGTTCAGCCAACTGTCGAAGAACTGGGCCCAACGGCTCCGATTGCACCGCCATACGCTGAATACGGGTGCGGTCGAGGTTCGCGGCTTTCTTGGTCCGGGGCGTCGGCGTCATTGGACGCAAGGGGCCAAAACCGTCCTTGTCGGCCGTCACCGGACGGAGATCCTCGGGAATGGGCGCAAGTTCAAGCTGATTGCCATCGGCCGATGCTTTGAAGCTCAAGTCGAATTGAATTGCAATCAACGTGAGTCGGTCGGCCAGCGAAAGCGAAGGCAACTCGGCTGCCGCCCAAAGATCGTGGGGAATTTGGTCCAGCCCGACGATTTCCACCCCGTTTTTTTCACTTAATTGTGTCAATAACTCTCCCGGCGTTACCAGGTCTTCCCAAACCGTCGTTTTTCTCAGAAGAAGTTTCTGTTGAATGGCGGGCGACAAATGCCGGGATGTTTGCTGAAATGCTTGCGACAGCGGACGCAACCGTTGGGCTGACGTCGCAGGGCCAAGATAAACCACGGATCCCAAACGAGCGATGCCTAAGTTGCAGCGATCTGCGACCATTTGCAAGGCCTGCTTCATGGGCACGTTCCGAATGGTCAAATCCAATTTCTGACCGGGGTCTACTCGACGGTCGAGCAGTATGGCAACATGCTGGGCGCGAGAAAGGCTCGTAAGGGCGTCACGCAGGGGAGTGCCCGACCACAAAATATCAACCGACTGGCCGAGTCGCTGTTGAAGTTCCGTGCCCGTGACCCAGGGCGCTTTTTCGGCAGCCGGCAAATCCCCTTGAAATACAAGGAAATAGCCCGCCACCGTTAGGGCGACTGCCTGAAAAAGTGGAAATAATTTTGAGCTACGGGATTTCATTAGTCCCCTCAATGGCGGGGATGCTGGAAAGTGATTCACTTCTTCTATATTACTCTTTTCTTTCGCCCCCCCCAAAAACGTTTGCCGAGAAATCGGAAATTTATTGGAGTTCGCTGTGGTTTGTGATTACAATCGGAGAATAGCTCAAAGGGGTGTGGCTTTGTTTTTTGGGAGAGAGTCGCGTGAGCACCAATTCCGCCCGGTCGCCGTTGTTGATGGAACTGTACCAACAGTACCTGGAAAACCAGGATGCGACCGATTTCGTCGCCCAAGTCTCGAAACGCTATGCCGCGGGAACGTTGCAGCGTCTTACACGTCATTCAGCCCGCGAAACTCGTCGGGCGGCCGTGCTCGCGCTAGGATTTATGGGCGATTACGATTCGAACCATACCCTGGGTTGCGCTCTGCATGATCAAGATCGCACCGTTCGCACCCTTGCCGAAAACGGCATTCGTACCCTGTGGACCAGGGTAGGCAGTGAAGCCGATCGACAAGAAATCAACGTGGTCGTTCGTCTTAACGCCGCACAACTCCATCGAGATGCAATCCTGCGAGCAACCGTGCTGATCGAACGCGCACCTTGGTTTGCCGAGGCGTGGCATCAGCGAGCGGTCGCGCATTTCGCCGAAGGGCGATTCGTCGATTCGATTCGCGATTGCCATCAAGCACTAGAGATCAATCCTTACCACTTTGTTGCCGCCACGAGCATGGGCCAAGCCTATCTGGAGCTGCAAAACTCCGTCTCCGCCTTGGAATGCTTTCGCCGAGCCTTGCGGTTGAATCCCGATCTAGAGGGCGTTCGCGTTCAGGTGACGAAACTGACGCGATTGGTCGAGGGCAACCGGTAAGCCATCGCAATTCCAGTGCCGAGCAGCTTACCGCAGAACTTCTTCAAACTTTTGCCAAGCTGTTTCGGCCGTCATCAAGGGCGTTACTTCGATCGAAATGATCCGCACGCCTTGTCGGCGATAGTGGTCCACCAAGGGCGCGGTCCTTTGGTCGAAGATCTCCAGTTTTTTCCGCACTCGATCCAGATCGTCATCGCATCGGTTGCTGCGGTCGCCGCCGACGTTGTTTGCAAGCCGGGCTTGCACGACATCCGCCGAACAATGCAGACAAACTACACCTTGAATGGCAAGCAGCGCGTCGATGGCTTTCGCTTGGCCCACATGCCGAGGCAATCCATTCAAAACCACCCAAACATCTTCGCTTGCCTTGCGCGATGCTAAAAACGAGCGAAGAATTTTTTCGGCCAGATGAAATTGCGAATCTTCCAACAACGCCCCCAAATCCAGCACGCCGCGCAAAAACTCGATATCGGCCGCCGAAATGTTCTCGTCAGACTGGTTTCTGACGACCGTTTTACGCAAATTTTCGCCAAAATCGAAATGCACCGCACGACATCTCCCGAATCCGTGGATTTCGATTTGCCGTCCCAGCGGGCTCTTGCCCGAACCCGTGGGGCCTAATAGCAGCAACGCCATAGGCCGCCCTTGCAACTCCCCTTGCCCGCTCGCAGAGGTGAACGCGGAGGAAACTAGCTCCCCTCGCCCGCTCGCAAAGGTGAGGGTAGAAGAAACTAGCTCCCCTCGCCCGCACGCGGGAGAGGGGCTGGGGGTGAGGGTGTCGTCAATTCTCACTGCATGCTTGCACTCGCAACGCGGCTCATTATCCATCTGTATTACTAACTCTAAAGATCGTGAAATTTTTAACAAAGTCTAGTGACCAACGGGAGCGAATCGAAGCCGACCGAGCGGAAGCTCGTATTGGTTGGTGGCCCTCCCGCCTGGTCTTCTTTACGGAACGCAATACCGATACACGGCATTTTCCGTTCCCGGCATTTCATCGTAGTTCACAACCGACAATTGACATCGCTGATGCAGATAGTCTACGCGAGCGCCAACGTCGGTCACGGCCAAAACGGCTCGAAAACCCGTGACGTCGGGATAAAGCCGTTGCGAAATTTCGTAAATCGAAAGCGGCTTCGGTTCGGCGGCCAGCATGGTCGACAAACGATCGAGCCGACGCATGTGCGCCGCGCGTATCGACTCGATCCGGCGATAAACGTCTTGAATCACTTGTTCGTGGGCGGGCAGCGTCAGTTCGAAACCCTGCATCCGTTCGATTTTTGCAAGCGACTCCAAATAATGCCCCAGGCCCGTGAAGGGGGCCATAAGCTCGGGCCATTGCTGTGGCACGGTCTGCGCCATGATGTGATCGCCCGACAGCAAAATGTTGCCCACGCCGATGCAAACATGGCCCGGTGAATGGCCCGGCGTGTGGATCATCCGTAGCCCGTCCAACATCTCGCCGTCGGCCAATGTTTTTGCCACGGGCACGCTGCCGATCTGCTTGCCGGAATAATGAAACGCCTTGAGCAACTCGGCACGACGAACCGTATCGACGCCCGCCTGCCGAAAGAAATCGCTCAAGCGATTTTCCGTGATAGCGATGTACTCGTGATGCGAGGCCAAAAGCCCCCGATCAAGAATGTGGATCGCCACTTGGGCCGGCATCAGTTCGAGCAGTTCCGGCAAGCCGCCGATATGATCCACATGGCCGTGGGTGATGATGATCCGCTGAATGTCGCCGACCGAGATCGGCTCGCCGAATTCATCGCGCACGGCCTGCAATCCGGCGAGAATATGCTTGGTCGACGACCACAAACCGCTCCCCGCATCGACCAGCGTTGGCTGCCCTGCACCCAACAACAAATACACCCGGCCAGAAAGCGATTCGAACACCTGACAAGGAATCCGATAAATCCGAACGCCGGTATTGGAAACGAACCTTTTGATGGGCGGCAACTCAGGCATTATCTCAATCAATCCGAAAACAAGCCGCTTACGGCTCCACAGTGAAATGCGACCGGCAACGCTGTGTGCCACTGGCTCTGCCAGTGTTGTGTCTACAATCCCTACAACCCTGGTTCCCAAGCTCCGGCTTGGGAACCTTCGGCAAACGCTGTGTGCCGCTGGCTCTGTCCAGTGCTGTGTCTACAACCCTGGTTCCCAAGCTCCGGCTTGGGAACCTCTAGCAACGCTACTTAGCGTTCCGTAGCCGTAGCTTCCGAACAAGATACTCCAAATTTACAACCCTGGTTCCCAAGCTCCGGCTTGGGAACCTTCGGCAACGCTACTTAGCGTTCCGCAGCCGTAGCTGCCGAACGAGATATTCTATTTTTCAAGGCAATTTTAATTGAGGGCGTTCGGCGATTCAAACGTTAGAGCCGTTCACGGCTCTTGTCCGCCGCAGGCGGTATTAGGCCCGTGCGTTTACGTCGGGATGACGGACGCCAAAGAACCCAAGTTTCTCCAACCATGCCTCATGTCAGGGTCGTTCAGAGATCGTCCGCCTTTCGCGTCTCCCCTCGCCCGTTTACGGGAGAGGG
>CAYWGR010000011.1:21522-54583 GCA_964458015.1 uncultured Planctomycetaceae bacterium | reverse complement strand
TAAGATCCTATCATACGACAATGATTCGTTTTGACAAGACTTTCACTGTGTTTTCTTAGATAACAACGAAATGAACCAACCCTCAGGAACTCGCAAAGCATTATCTAACATAGAGATAAGCGTATTTTCCTATGGACTGATTATAGAGAAGATTCGATACGCTCGGCAATCCAAAAATACACACACAGAGGGGAATGCTCAGCTAATATCGTAGAAAAACCCCGGCCAACACATGGTTAACCGGGGTTTTGTGTTCCCATCCGCGTTACGGGAATAATGCCCGTTACCGCACGGTCCGCTGTTGCTTTCTTTACGAGGAGAAGGGCGGGAAGAGGCGTTTTGCCTCGTTCACCCATTAACTCTGGCCGATGGCCTTCATCACCTCGTCGGAGATGTTGAAGTTGGATGCCACGTTTTGCACGTCATCGTGTTCGTCGAGATTGTCCATCAGCCGAAGGATTTTCTGCGCTGCATCGGGGTCGTCGATATCGACGGTATTTTTTGCGATACGCGTAATCTGACTTGCCTCGGGCGTAATACCGGCGCCGGCCAACGCTTTGGCCACATCTTGATAAATCGAGGGATCGCAAGTAATTTCAAACTTGTCGTCGACGCGTTGCACGTCGTCGGCGCCTGCTTCCAAAGCCAACTCCATCAGTTTTTCTTCTTCCAAGGCATTCGCGGGAACAAGGAACAAGCCCTTGTTGTCGAACATCCACGCGACGCAATTGGTGCTGCCCAACTTGCCGTCGGAAAGCTCGAAGATTTTCCGAATTTCGCCGGCAGTACGGTTGCGGTTGTCGGTCAGCACTTCGCAGAGGATGGCGACGCCGCCGGAACCATAACCTTCGTAGGTCACTTCTTCGAGGTTGCCGCCGTCGAGTTCGCCGGTGCCGCGTTTGATCGCGCGCTGGATGTTGTCCTTGGGCATACTGACGGCCTTGGCGTCGTCGATGGCGTAGCGAAGGCGCAGGTTCATGTCGGGATCGCCGCCGCCGGCCTTCGCCGCGACAATAATTGCTTTGGCCAGCCTGCTCCAAAGCTTTCCGCGTTTGGCGTCCACCAAAGCCTTTTTGTGTTTAATACCTGCCCAATGTGAATGACCTGACATGCGTTATACTCCAACAGTTATCAGTTTTGAGTGATCGGTTATTGGTTTGATTTGATTTTCTTTTCGACGATGGCGGCTTTTTCCGGCTCCTTGTTCTGCCGCATCGCTTCGGCAGCCTTGCGCCACGTTTCGACGGCTTTTTCCCGTTGATGAACAAGCAGATAGGCGTCGCCCAAATGATCGAGCACGACGCCGTCGGGCTTGGCAGCCGAGGCTGCTTTTTCCAACGCGGCGACCGCTTCGGGGCCATTGCCCATGCGAACCATCAACCAGCCGAGGCTGTCGCGGTAGGCCAGGTTCTCGGGCTCGGCGGCGACCGCTTTTTCAATCATCCGCTTGGCCCGTTCCAAGTTCTTATTCTGGTCGGCCCAAAGATATCCCAGATCGTTCATGGCATTGTCGTCATCGGGATATTCGTCGAGCACTAACTCCAATTGTTCTTCAGCCTTCGCCATATCGCCCTGGATGACCGCCAAATTCGAGAGCGCCAGCCGAGCCTCGCGCAAGGCGTCTCGCGTTTCCGGCGAATCATAGTCGTCGCCAAACTCTTTAATCAAATCCTCGTAAGCCTTCGCGGCCTCGTCATACCGCTTGGCGATGTAGAGAACCCAGGCCGGCCGGCCGCGATAGCGGACCGAATCCGTTTTCTTTTCCGCGGCAACTTTGGCAGCCATTAGTGCGGCATCAGGTTGCTCGGTCATGGCGAGCGCTCCGGCCAAATAGAAGTAGAACGAGGGATTTTCCTCGGGCAATGCTTTTTCATCAATTGCCCGCTGAAACACTTTGGCGGCTTCCGCTTCGCGATCCGCCGTCAGAAGCCCGATGCCCCAGACCATCAAAACCTCGGCTTTGCGAGAAGGCAATCCGTCCGCTGCGTCAAGGAGAGCAACAGGGGCTCCGGCCGTCGGAGTGCGAGGAGGTATTTTTGACTCCAAAGCAAGCCGAAAGAACTCGTTTGCCGTATCGTATTGTTTGGCTTCAAGCGTAATCATCGCAACGGCCAACCGCATTCCAAAGCCGAATTTCTCGGGCTCGGATTTCATTTTATCCCGAGCGGTTTCGACAATACTTTTTACCGTCTCCGCATCATTCGATACCGATTGGGCTTCGGCCGCCATCATCTCTAGGATGCTGAACTTTTCCAAGGATTCGCCCAAGACGGCCAGCAAAGCATCGTAACGTTTGGCTTTTTGGTGGATTTGAACCAGATCGCGGTAGCCGGCCAATGTCGGCTTGTTGTTGAGCATGGCAACGTAGAGCAATTCGGCCTTATCGAGATTGCCCGCCTCGCGATAACGCGAAGCCAGATAATAACTAAGCTGGGCGTTGTTCGGCTCTGCCGCATGAAGTTTTTCGAGCCGGTCGAACAACTCGTTTTTTTTGCCGAGTTGATCGAGCAATTCGGCGAGCAATTCATAGGGGGCAACGCCTTCGCCGCCCAAACGTTCGACGAATGCCGTTTCCAATGCGGCCAGGGCTTCGGCCGGTTTTTTTGATTTTGCGGCCACCCTTGCAAGGTTGTATTGCCGCAAAGCCTTGTCGGGGGCGACTTGCTCGGCCTTTTCAAAAACCGTTTGCGCTTCTTGAGGACGATCCGCCGCCAGGAAACATTCGCCCATGAATTGGTACGTGCGTCCCGACTCGCCCAGCAATACCTTGACCAGTTGTTCATCCAAGGCGAACTCACTAGGATGACCAATGGCATGAAGTACCCGAGCCATGCAGTCCGCCGCCTGCTTGGGCTTATTCATCAAATAGTACAATCGGCCCATTTCCATCTGCAGCAAAATGTCGGCAGCGGTTTCCTTGGCTTTTCCCCGAGCGGCTTGGGCCTTCTCGAAAAGAGCCGCGGCCCCGGCCCAATCGCCTTCCTCGGTAAGGTAAACGCCCAGTCGCCGAAGCAACATCGGGTCGGCCTCCTCCTGGGCAGCCGCTTTCAAGGTATAGCGAACGGCCTCGGGATATCGCTTCAAACGGACCGCGATCGGGATGATGGATTGCAGGATCGTCGAGGATTCCGGATCGCATCGCAACGCACGCTCGTAGCATCGCAGCGCGTCTTTATATTCTTCCCGACGCTCGTGCATGCGGCCCGCGGAATACAAGGCAACGGCCTGTAAATGATCGCGATGCGACGCGGAAACGGGCGCCCGGGGTTTCAGCAGTTCGGGAGCATCGTCGAGAATCAACGAGTCGGGGATCGAGGGTGCGGCGGGCGATTTCATCTCCTCGCCCAACGACATCGAGCAGACGGCGATCGCGATTACGACAATCAGACTGCTCGCCTGGGGACGGTGCATGACGAATTCATCACTCATCTCGAATCCCCATTCCCCCCGGCCTTCAGTTCAAAAAACTTACCGCGGCTTGCGTTTCGAGAGCCCTTCGGTCGCGGAACGTTTCTTCGCGGAATCGCCGTGAGAGGAAGGTTTTTCAGCAGAGTGTGCTTTCTTGGACGGCTCGGCTGATTTTTTCTTGGAAATCTCAGGGGTATCCGCGGCTTTTTTCTTAGCGGAACCTTTGGGAGCGTGCTCGGCCGTCTTGCCTTTTGCACCGGCGGACGGCGCGGCCGTTTTGGATTCCTTGCTTGGCTTTTCCGCGTGCGCCGTCTCGTGGACTTTGGGCTGGGCCCGTTCGACGCGGCGCTTCGGCAGCCGGCTTGTGCATTCCGGTTCGATTTGCGTCAAGATATCCCGCAAGGCGGGCGAATAGGGATTGGCCGAGTAATCGGCTCCAAGTTCGTGGAGCAAAGAGCCGAACTCGATGCCCTTGGATTTGGGAATAGCTCGCTCCAGACCAGGCACGACGCCCGCAGTAACATCCTTATCGGTGGCCATATCCAAGACACGTAGCACGGCCAGTGTGCCGCCGTCGATCGGAATGGCATGTCCGCTCAAGGCTGCTTGAATCACATACGCCACGGTGAAGCGGCTCGTGCCGTCGAGTTTTTCCAACCATGTAACCGTAGGGCCAAGATTCTTCTTCCGCCGATCTTCCAGGTCGAAGTTGAAGGTGGCCTCGAACACGGCATGTAATACCCGTTTGATGCGATTCGCGGCCGCGCGGGGATCCGGCAAGCAGGCCATGACCTCCGACAGTTCCGAAATCGACGTGACGCGAACCTCGTTCCAATCGAAGAAGGTATGAACCAAGGCTGCAAACGCTTCTTCGGCGGCGTCGTGGTGAGCGTCTTCCAAACAACAGGCGAACAAAAGATGCTCGATCACCGTGCGGCTTGCATTGCAAGCGTGCGGTTTGTAGTACTTTTTCAGTACCTTGTGCAGTTTGGTGAATTGCGTGCTGCGACTAGGGGCGGTCATGATCCAGGCTCGCTAATTTTCGTCGTCGGGCGATGCTTCCTCGGAATCGTCGTCCGCCGGCTTTGCTGGGGGGAGAACTTCTTGCAAAATTTTGGCCACGGCGATCGATCGCTTAACGCCTTGATCCAGGATAAAAGTTAATTTCGGAGTATAACGGATTTCGATGCGTTCGGCGATCTTGGATTGAAGAAAACCCGCGGCGCTTTGAAGACCGCGAAGGCTGAGATTCTGTTGGGTTTCGTCGCCCATTACCGACACATGCACCTTGGCATGTCGCAGGTCGGCCGATACCTCGACATAGGTCACCGTCACGTCCCGGACGCGAGGATCTTTTAACTCGGCCAGAATCGCCATGCTGACGACTCCCCGAATGGCTTCGGCGGCTTTTTCAACGCGTCGTGAGGACATAGTTATCCGTTATTAGTTCACAGTCATCAGGTTCTTTTCGATCTTATCGACGCCGACATGACCAACGATTCTTGGTTCTGCCGCGAACACGGCCGTTCGACCGGCCGGAAAACGGTTCCTTGGCAATGGTGGACTCAATACCAACTGAAACCTAACAACTGCTAAATAGGGCCACATAATAGCGAAAGTGCCGGTGAGGCAACGACCACAAGCAATTGCGTAATTGCAGGTTTGCGGCACTTTCGATTTTCTGCGGTTTATTTAGAACGTTCGTGCAATTTCCTCGATCTTGTAGGCTTCAAAAATGTCGCCTTCCTTGACGTCGTTGAAACCGGCTAATTTAATGCCGCATTCGAAGCCTTCACGGACTTCACGGGCGTCGTCCTTGCCCCGCTTGAGCGAATCCACGCCGTAATCGCCGATCACGCGGCTTTCGCGGATGAGGCGAATACGGGCATCGCGCTGGATCGTTCCGGCCATAACGCGGCAACCGGCCACCGTTCCGACGCGCGTGATATGAAACGCTTGTTGCACCAAGGCACGGCCAAGGTCTTTCTCTTGCTTTTCCGGTTTGAGCATGCCTTCCAAGGCCGCCCGAAGATCGTCGGTAACTTGGTAGATAATGTCGTAACGACGAATTTGCACGCCCAAGTTTTCGGCCAAGCTGCGGGCTTTTTCATCGGGAACAACCGAGAAGCCGATAATCACGGCGTCGGAAGCGTGGGCCAAATGTACGTCGGCCTCGGTGATGCCGCCCACCGTAGCTTGAAGCACCTTGACCTGCACCTCTGCATGTTGAAGCTTCGACAGCTCCTTGCGGATGGCTTCGATCGAACCTCGCACATCGGCGCGAAGAATGATATTGAGCGTTTGGATATGGCTTTCTTCGCCCAATCGCTCGTAAAGGTTTTCCAAGGTAACATGAGGACGGCTGCCGCCAAGCTCTCGCTGCCGTGCGTCGGCTGCTCGGTGCTCGGCCAGTTCGCGGGCTCGCGTAATGTCGTCGAGCACATAGAATTGGTCGCCGGCGCCGGGAGCGATATCCAAACCCGTGAGATTGACCGGCATCGACGGCCCCGCGGTTTCATGCTTCGTCTGCGGATCCAATGTGTCGTACATCGCCTTGACGCGGCCATAGGCACTGCCGCAAACGACGATATCGCCCACGTGCAGAGTGCCATTGCGGACCAGCACTTTGCCGACCACGCCCCGGCCTTCGTGCATCGAGGCTTCCAAGCAAGTTCCGCGAGCGGGACCGTCGGGATTGGCTTTGTATTCGTGCAACTCAGCGACGGTCAGCAGCGTTTCGAGAAGTTTATCGATGCCTTCGCCCGTGGCGGCGCTGCATTTGACCACTTCGGTTTCGCCGCCCCATTCGCTCGGCAGCAATTCGTTGGCCGCCAATTGTTCGTAGGCGCGCTGGGCGTTGGCGCCGGGCAAGTCCATCTTATTGAGCGCCACGACGATGGGTACGCCGGCCGCGCGGGCATGGCTGATCGCTTCTTCCGTTTGCGGCATGACGCCGTCGTCGGCCGCGACAACCAAAACGGCGATGTCGGTCACATTGGCGCCGCGAGCACGCATTTCCGTAAACGCTTCGTGACCGGGTGTATCCACGAAAGCGATGGCTCGGCCATCCTTCGTGACCCGATAAGCGCGGATGTGTTGCGTGATGCCGCCTTTTTCGTGGGCCGCCACGTCAATGCCGATAATCCGATCCAAAAGCGACGTCTTCCCGTGGTCGACGTGCCCGAGGAACGTCACGATCGGCGGACGCGGCTGAAGTTTCGACGGATCCTCTGCTTCTTCAATCGAGTCGATGACTTTTTGCTCCAAATCGACGGGCCGCTGGAAGTTCACCGATACGCCGAGTTCGCTGGCCAAAAGCTCGGCCATGTCGGGATCGAGCGTGGCTGCGATATTGCTCATCGTGCCCAATTCAAGCAGCTTGCCGAGAATCGTTCGAGCGGGAACGCCGATGGCTTCGGAAAAACTTCGGACGGTGCAGGGCAATTCGAGCGTCACGTTTTCGCGGCGCGGGGCAGCCGTATTGGTGCCCGTCCGCTTGATGCGGATTTTTTTCCGAAGCGGCGAAGCGGCAGTCTCTTCCTCGCCTTCTTCTGGTTTCCGTCGATGCACGGTGGCCGTTTTTTTGCGTTTAAGCTGCCGTTGTTCGCGGCCGCCCAGCGTGGCGCTCGCGCCTTCTTCCTCACGTTCAACCGGCAACATGACCGAACGGCTGGCGCGGCGCGAACGTTCGCGGCCGGCGGCCGGCAATGGCACTTCGAGCAATCCATCCGGCGCAGCCGGCGCGGGGCCCTTGCCGCGCGGGCCGGCTTTGGCGGCCTGTTCGGCGGCAATACGCTTTTGCTCGTGCTTGCGCAGATGCTCGGATAGCGGCTTGGTGCCCGCCTTGCCGGCGCGAATGGCATCCTTGGGAAGTCTGAGGTCGGGCTTTTGCGGAGCCGGCTCCGACGCCTTGCGGCGAAGAGGCTGCTTGCCCGACGTCGGCATCGGCGCCAAGCGAACGGCCGGGCCACGCTCTTTCTCGCGCACCCGATCTTCCGGCCTCTTGGTTTCGGGCCTTTTCGTCTCAAGCCGTTTGATCTGCGGCTTTTTTTCCTCGGGCAGTTTGAATTCGAACTTGCGATCCAGAGGCTTCTTTTCTTCCGACGGCTTTTCCTCCGGCGCTTTTACCTCGGGCTTCTTCGCCTCCACGGGCGGCGGAATCACCTCGGGTAATTTGACCTCGACCGGTTTTTCCTCGACCGGCTTAACGACCGGCGGTTCGGGAACAACGACCGCGGGAGGCGCTGGCGGCTCTTCCGGCTTCTTTCTCAATAGGGGCGGTTTTTCAGGCCGCGACGGCAATACGGGGATGCGCGTATGCGATACTCCGCCCGGCGCAATGTAATCTTCACGGCGGAATGCCGGCGTTGCACCGCCGGCCAAGGCTTCAGGCTGGCCTGAAGGAGATGGTCGCCCGGGGGCTGGACCACCCAGACGGCCAGCCTTGCCGCTGTTCATAAAGGCCGTTACTTTGGCCATTTCCTCGTCGGTCAGGCTGGCCAGCGCGGAGCCTTTCCCCGTGACGCCTGCTTTGGTGCAGATGTCGACCAACACCTTGCTGTCGAGCTTCAGTTGTTTTGCTAGCGCGTAGATGCGGATGGGCAAAGGGCCGCTCCCTGTGGTAAATTGCGTCGGGCTGTAGGTAATCGCGGTCGAGCGTGGATTCTCCCTTACGAAGCGGTGTCATGCGACGACTCCGCGGGGCTTTCCACGGCCTGGTCCTCGGCCGTTTGTTTGTTTGTATCGGTTGTCGCTGGAGCAGCGGCCTGTTCGATGACTTCCGCGGGTTGACCGTCGGCATAATACGCCGGTTGGGCCGCGGCGTCTTCCGCCACTTCCGCTGCTTCCAGACGTTCTTGTTCTCGTTGCTGACGCCGCTGATCGGCAGCGGCACGTTCGGCCTCGCCTGCTTTTATTTCGGCCTGACGCACAATCACGTCGACCTGCTCGGCTGTAAGACCGCCCATCTCCATAAGCGCGTCGGGTTCGATCACCGAAAGGTCGTCATACGAAAGGAATCCTTCGCCGACCAAACGTTCAGCCAATTCCGATTCGACGCCGTCGAGCGAGGAGAAGCCGCCGACGGCTTGCTCGATCTGCTCGTCCAACTCCTCGCGGGTCATGATTTCGATGTCCCAACCGCAGAGCTTGCTGGCCAAGCGGACGTTTTGGCCCCGCCGGCCGATGGCAAGCGAAAGCTGATCCTCTTGGACAAGCACGATCGCGCGCCCTAGCATCTGACAGAGGATTACTTCCTCGACCTCGGCCGGTTGCAGGGCATTGGGGATCATTACTTGCATGTCGTCGCTATAGCGGACGATGTCGATCCGTTCGCCGGCTAACTCATCCACGATATTTTTAATACGGTTACCGCGAACGCCGACGCAGGCTCCGACGCAATCGACGCGCTGATCGGTGCTGCTGACGGCCACTTTTGTGCGATAACCGGGCTCTCGCGAAATCGCGCGAATTTCGATCACACCTTCCGCGATTTCGGGAATTTCTTGTTCAAACAACCGCTGGACCAACTGCGGCTTGGTCCGGCTTAAAATGACTTTGACGCGGCTCCCCGACTTCTTCACCTCGTAAACCGTGGCGCGGACGCGCTCGTTGGCATGGTGCGATTCGCCGGGTATTTGTTCGCCCTTGGGCAGTATCGCTTCGACATTGGCCAGCGATACCGTGGCTGCTCCGCCTTCATAACGCTGAATGACGCCGGTGACCAACTGACCTTTCAGATCGTCGTATTCCGCACACAAGGCGTCGCGCTCCGCCTCGCGAATCTTTTGAATCATCACCTGCTTGGCGGTTTGAGCGCCGATCCGTTCGGCCATTTCGGCCGGATCCATGGGCACGCCGTTGTGGCTGCCCTGAATCGAACCATTCGAGCGGTCGATCTGGACAACGACCTCTTCGTCCTCTCCATAGTGCTTCTTGGCGGCAGAAATTAACGCCGCTTCGATGCCCTCGAAGACGATTTCCTTATCGATATTCTTGTCGCGGTGGATTGCATCCACGACACGAAGGAGTTCGTTGGGATCCATTCGCTCTCACTTTCGATTGCTTATAAAAACACGCTCCCCACCCCGCTCGACCCCAAAAAACGGCCGAGACGCTGCAAAATCTTACGAGAACACAAGTTAGTGGCCTCGACAATCAAGTAAGCATACCGGTCAGCCCAAGGGGTGTCAAGCCGACCAACTTTGCAGACTTCCTTACTCCTGATTGCAAAGGAATTTATGGTTATTTAGGTAAAATATACCACAATAAGCCTACATCATGGATCGGGCTTAAATATAACCCCGCAGTGGTATATGTAGGTGGAAATGCGGCCCTAGAGGGTTATGTTTATAATGGTACAAGAACATCCACTAATGTGTGTACATCCGTGGTGTTATTAAGTATGCCGCAGGGCGCGATCGGTTTAGCATCTAGGCTTTAGTATTTACTCAATACGGGGGGGTATCAAGCGGGAGTGCGGCCAAGAATTTCGCCAATCGTAGATAAGCAACCAACGCATTTTCGCGCACTTGGTACATGTCTTTCGCGCTGGCCGGCCTGCGCCAGATCGAGCCTAATGCAGCACCCAACTGAGCCGCGCCGCTTTTTTGCGACAAGAGATGTTCGATATCGTCAGGCAACGTCTCGTCGGAAGTGTCGTTAATAACCCGCACCGAGATAAATGGCGTTTGATGCTGCCGGCAAACCTGGGCTATGGCCCAAGTTTCCATTTCCACGGCCGATGCCCCCCAACGTTCAAACAATTGCCGCCTTTCGCCGGGTGTCCGAACAACGCGGTCGTTAGTCAACAACGGCCCCCGGTGTATGCCTGATTGCGTAAATAAAGAGGCAAGAGCGGTGGGCAATTCAACAGGCACTTGATTCCCATTGGCGTCGAGCAAACGATCGGCAATGAGAATGTCGTTACGCTTCAGTTGAGGGCATAATGCTCCGGCAAATCCAGCCGAAATAACGAGGCGTGGCTTATGACCGTCGATCAACACCTGCGCGGCATGGGCGGCATTCGGCTGCCCGGGGCCGGAACGAATCAGAACCGTCCTGCGCCCTTGGAGACCGCCTTCTCGGGCGACGAATCCCTCGCCGCCGATCGTTACCATGCCTTCCAGCAGGTCTTCGGTACAGCCCGATTCAATTCCCAACGCAAACACCAATCCAAGATGGCACGGCTGCGGGGCGGCGGCGTGCTTTAATTCCGGGGTTTCGTTAAGTTGCTTACGTGCCGCATCAAGAACCGTATCACGAAGCTTATTCTTCGCGGCGTTCTGAAGCCATGTTTGTACGAGGTAACGAAGCACCATACATAACCAACCGATTTCAAGCGTTTTTCTTGGATGTTGCCTCGTCGGCCGCAGCGTCCAAAGACAATAAGGAACGTTGGGCGCGGGACGAATCGACGCCGTCCCAACAGTAGGTGCATAAACGGCATTTCGGCAAACCGATGGCCGACACCAAATCGCCGAGTTTCTGATATTTCAAAGATGTCAGACCCAATTGTCCGCGGATGCGATCTATCATGGTTGCATGGCGATGCGAAGTAGGATCGGCATAATCGCTCAAATGGGCGCTGTCGTTGCCTTCCAATTCCTTGATGGCCTTGCGGGCGGCCAGGTCCAATTCCGATTTCGACCGCGAAAAATTCAAAAATTTGCATCCGTAGACCAGCGGAGGGCAGGCCGGCCGCATGTGAACCTCTTGCGCGCCATAGTCGTACAGTCGGCGGATGGTGTCGCGCAACTGGGTGCCGCGGACGATCGAATCATCGCAAAACAACACCCGTTTGCCGCGGATCATTTCCCGGATGGGGATCAACTTCATCCGGGCTACCAGATCACGGATGCGTTGTTCTTGGGGCATGAAACTGCGAGGCCACGTGGGAGTGTATTTGACGAAGGGACGCCCATAGGATATCCCCGAGGCATTGGCATAACCGATGGCGTGGCCGGTGCCGGAGTCCGGAATTCCGGCCGCCATATCGACCTTACAATCATCCCCCTTGGCCAGTGCCGCTCCGCAGCGATAACGAACCTGCTCGACATTGATCCCTTCATAGCAGGATGCCGGGTAGCCGTAGTAAACCCAAAGAAATGAGCAAATCTGCATTTCCTCGCGAGGGGCGGAAAGCTGCTCGACGCCGTCGGGCGTAATGCGCACGATCTCTCCTGGCCCTAGATAACGCTCAACCTCATAATCGAGGTTGGGCAAGGCACAAGTCTCCATCGTGGCGCAGAAGGCATCGTCCTTCCGGCCAATCGCAACGGGCGTGCGGCCCCAACGGTCGCGGGCGGCATAGACGGCGTCCTCCGTGAGCAGCAGCAACGAGCAGGATCCTTCGACCGCCTCTTGGGCACATCGAATCCCTTCGACAAAGCTGTTTTCCCGGTTGATCAGCGTGGCAACAAGCTCGGTGGGGTTGATGGTCCCTCCGGCCATCTCCGAAAAGTGGGTCGTCCGTCCGCGAAATGCCTCGGCGGCCAATTTGTCGAGGTTCGTGATACGTCCCACCGTAACGATGACATAGGTGCCCAGATGAGAAGCAATAATCAGCGGCTGATCTTCATAATCGCTGATGACCCCGATGCCCAGCGATCCCCGCATTTTGGGGATATCGTCTTCGAATTTGCTACGGAACTGGCTGTTGCTGATATCGTGAATAAAGCGAACGAAACTGGAGTTGCCGTAAACGGCCATACCGCCGCGCATCGTTCCCAGGTGGCTGTGGTAGTCGGTGCCGTAGAACAAATCGGCGACACAATCCGTTTTTGCGGCCACGCCGAAAAATCCGCCCATGAAGTTGCTCCTTGCTCGGTTTTTTATCTTGGGTGTCGTTTGCCTGGCGGTTATGAAACCGCAAGCAGCATATCTATGGCTCCGCATCCAGGACGCTCGTTCGTTCGCTCATGTTTCTGACGTACGACGAACTAGCGATGGCCTGGAGAGGCAGCAACCGGCACTTTCCGAGGGTCGGATAACCTTGGCACAGTCCTGATTTTCCTGGAAGTTGCGGCGAACCTTACAATAGCCGTTCTCCTTATATTTGCAACGGGGGACGGCGGACGGAGCTTCATCCCAGGGCCAATCAGTTTTTTTAGCAGGGTCGGGAAATCTTGTGTGATGAAAGGGCCGTCATCCTGAGCGAAGCGAAGGATCTCGTTGGCGTGTCATAGTTTACCTAAAACCATGAAGATTCTTCGCTGCGCTCAGAATGACGTTTTTCGGTGACGTTTTACGAAAATGGATCAGCCCTTAGCCTCATCCGTGGGCATTGGCAATCCCCACGAAGGTCGTTATCATAGAAGATTCTCCATTTCTCTTGTTTTGCGCATCCTGTCGTATCTTGGTAACAAAAAAATGAAATTGCTTTGCTTTGGCGAAATCGTTTGGGACGAGATCCAGGGAAAACAGTTCATCGGCGGCGCTCCATTCAACGTGGCGGCCCACGCCCGAATTCTTGGCATTGAGGAAGTCTATTTATTTTCCGCCGTCGGGCGGGATCCTTTGGCGGAAGCAACGCGAGAAGCCGTTCGACAGGCGAGGGTGCGGGATGAGTTCGTAAAGACCGTCGATGCCGACACCTGCGTAGTGAAAGTGACGCTCGACGAATCGAAAAATGCCAGCTTCTTCATTCCCGACCCCACTTCCTTCGACGCTATCGAAGCATCGGACGAAGACATCGATCGCATCCGGGCGATGCATTTCGATTGTTTCTATTTCGGCTCGATTGCGCAACGCCGATCTCTTTCGCGAGCGAGTTTGCACCGATTGATCGAAGGCGGCGGTTTCCAGCATGTGTTTTGCGATGTTAACCTGCGTATGAATTTTTACGATCGCGAAATTTTGGAGTGGTCGTTCCGATGCAGCGATACGGTCAAGCTCAATACGGATGAAGCGGTTACGATAGGACGCATGCTCGGCTTTGCGGAAGAAGGGCACGAGGATTTTTGCCAGCGATTACGACGAGAGTTCGATATTCGCTGGGTTTGCCTGACCGGCGGCGCGGCAGGGGCCTGGATCTGCTCGCCCGAGGGCTTTCATTTCAGTCCAGCGGCAAAGGTCAACGTGGTCGATACCGTCGGCTCGGGTGATGCCTTCGCGGCCGCGATGCTCGGCAAGCTGTATGCCGGCGTTGCACCGAACGAAGCGTGCGATTTTGCTTGCCGCGTCGGCGGATTCGTTGCCTCGCGCCGCGGCGCGATTCCTCAGTATTCGCTCTCCGAAATCGGCTAAGGAATCATTGCTATGTCCTTTTTGCAAACGCTTCGTTTTTCCGCCTGTATCTCGAACATTCTCCCCGCGCCTCGGTGGAGCAAGGAAAAGCTGGAGCGCGTGCAACAAAAACGGCTTCGCCAAATCGTCAATTTGGCGATGGATCGCGCCCCGTTCTATCGTGAAAAGTATCGGGGAATCGATCGGAAAAATTTCAAGCTCTCCGACTTGCCGCCTTGCAGTAAACAAGAGTTGATGGCGAATTTCGACGGGATGGTAACCGATCGGGCCGTTCGCCAAGCGGAAGTCGAAAGCTTTGTCGCGAATCCCGATAATCTAGGGCGATGGTATTTGGGTCGCTATGCGGTAAGCCATACGTCGGGCAGCCAGGGCCAGCCGATGCTGATTCTTCAAGATCGAAAGGCCTTGGAGATCTTTTTCGCCCTGATGTGTTCCAGGGCTAATCCCGCCGGCACGCCAGGCATACTTCAAGGGATCAGCCGTTTGATCCATCCCGTGCGCGTGGCAATCATAACCATGCGGCGCGGTTCGTATCCTTCCGGTTCCGCCATCGAATTCATGCCGGAATTGGTGGGAAAATTCGTGCAGATTAAGTGTTTGTCTTCCCTGCAAGCGGATTTGGCCGAAAAGCTGAATGCCTTTCAGCCTAACGTGTTGGTCTCGTATGCCAGCGTTTTAGAGGCACTCGCCTTGCGATCCGAGCAATTGTCGCTGAAATGTCTTCGGCAGATCGCGAATATCAGCGAGCAGTTGACCGCCAGGGCGCGGAACCGCGTGCAGACGGCCTTCGGAGTGCCATTGCCCGATCATTACGCCGTGGGCGAATGCTTGTTGCTGACAAACGGTTGTCAAGCAGGCAGCGGCGCGCATGTGAACGCGGATTGGGCCATTCTTGAAGTGGTGGACGACCATTATCAGCCGGTGCCGATGGGGCAATTAGGGAAAAAAATCCTGGTCACGAATCTGGCGAACACCGTGCAGCCGTTCATTCGGTACGAAGTGGGTGATCAGATTCAAGTGACCGAGGGCGACTGTGAATGTGGAAGCCGGCTGCCGAAGATCGCGCATGTCGAGGGGCGTGCGGCCGAGATTTTCTGGGTTTTCGATGGGTCAAAGCATCGGATGGTCCATGCCTCCCTTTTTCACAGCGTTATCGACTCCTTGGGAGAGGTTCGCGAGTGGCAGGCCGTTCAAACCGAGCGGAATCGGTTGGAAGTTCGCTTGGAACTGCTGCCGAATAGCGGCTTTACGATGGAAACCGGCCAACCCCTGCTACGGAAGATGTTCCAAGAGCATGGATTACCTTCCGAAGTGGCGGTTGATGTCAACATCGTACCTTATCTGGCGCCGGATTCCGCGACAAATAAATTCCGGCGGATGTTGAGCGAAGTCGGACCGCCGGATGATTTGACGACCTAATGACGTTTGCCCAGTTAATGAACCTAGGCCGACCAACGGAAGGCCGGTAATAGGGCTAAATTGGTTGACTGGCCGGTTCATTATCAAAGCAAGTATCATAAGCTATTTCTTTTTTTTCGGTTCAGTTTTACGGGCTGAGCGTTGTTGCTTTCGGTGTTTGCCGCGTTCGGCTCGGGTTGCGTGATGGATCTCGGCTTCTTTCAGGGGTTTGCCCACTTGGTCGCGCATCTGCTGAATACGGTCGCGAATGGCGGCGGCCCGCTCGAATTCCAACTCCTCGGCGGCGGCGAGCATTTCCGCTTCCAACTCGCTCAGATACTCTTCCGTGATGTACTGGGTGTCTTCCTTGCGGCCGACCATGGCGTTGGATTGTGCATGGGCGGCGGCCTCGGCCTCAATGCCGTTGTGAATGCTTTTGCGGATCGTTTCGGGCGTAATGCCGTGGGCTTCGTTATAGGCCTGTTGCACGGCACGGCGACGGTTGGTTTCGGTGATGGCTCGCTGCATCGAGTCGGTCACCTTGTCCGCATACAGCACCACTTTGGCGTTCACGTTGCGGGCCGAGCGGCCGATCGTCTGCATCAACGACGTTTCGCTGCGTAAAAAGCCTTCCTTATCGGCATCGAGAATAGCAACCAGCGAAACCTCGGGCAAATCGAGCCCTTCGCGAAGTAAATTCACGCCGACGAGAACGTCGAAATGCCCCAAACGCAGATCACGAAGCAATTCGACGCGCTCGAAAGCGTCTAAATCGCTGTGCAACCACTTGCATCGAACTTCTTGCTGCCCAAAATAGGCGGCCAAGTCCTCGGCCAGCCGTTTGGTAAGCGTTGTCACCAGCACGCGCTCGCCGACGGCGGCCCGGGCGCGGATTTGTTCCAACAGATGCGGCACTTGCGTTCGAGCGGGAGCCACTTCGATTTCCGGATCGAGTAGGCCCGTGGGTCGAATGATTTGCTCGACGTACTGGCCGTCGGTTTTTCCGAGTTCGTAGGGGCCGGGCGTGGCCGACACGTAGACCACCTGCTTGATCCGCTCTTCCCACTCCTCGAACCGCAGCGGGCGGTTGTCCAAGGCGCACGGCAGTCGAAAACCGTGCTCGACAAGCGTCACCTTGCGGTTATGATCCCCAAAGTACATGCCGCGCACCTGTGGCACGCTAACGTGGGATTCGTCGACAAACAGCAGAAAATCATCGGGGAAAAAGCTGAAAAGCGTGTCGGGCGGCGAGCCGGGTTTTCGGCCCGAGAGCGGACGGCTGTAATTCTCGATGCCGGGGCAATAGCCCACCTCTTGCATCATCTCGATGTCGAACCGCGTTCGGGCGCTCAGACGCTGGGCCTCCAACAGCTTGCCTTCATTCTTGAAGATGGTAAGCCGCTCGTTCAACTCTCGCTTGATTTCATCCACGGCGCTGGCAATGCGTTCCTCGGGCAGAACGAAATGCTTCGAGGGATAGATGAACATGCGTTCGAGACGATCCACAACCTCGCCGCTCGTGGGGTTGATGATCGAAAGCTGTTCGACCTCGTCGCCCCAAAGCTCCACGCGGAAGGCGAGTTGCTCGTAGGTGGGCCATATTTCGACGCAATCGCCGCGCACCCGGAATTTGCCCGGCTGAAACTCGATGTCGTTCCGCTCGTATTGGATATCGACGAGCTTGGCAAGCACATGGTCGCGATCGATCACCTGCCCGACATCCAGCCCAACCATCATCGCGCGATAATCTTCCGGCGAACCAAGGCCATAGATGCAAGAAACGCTGGCCACGACGATCACGTCCTGGCGGCTGACCAACGCGCTCGTGGCAGCCAGCCGCAGCCGCTCGATCTGCTGGTTGATCGCGGCGTCTTTTTCGATGTAGATGTCGCGCTGGGGAATATAGGCTTCGGGCTGGTAGTAGTCGTAGTAGCTGACGAAATAGTGAACCGCGTTGTGGGGAAAAAATTCCTTGAATTCGGAGTATAGCTGGGCAGCCAGCGTTTTGTTGTGCGACATCACCAGCGTCGGCCGCTGGAGATTCTGAATCACGTTGGCCATCGTAAAGGTCTTGCCCGAACCGGTAACGCCCATCAAAACCTGATGCCGTTTTCCCTCGCGCAGGCCCCCGGTCAGGGCCTCGATGGCCTGAGGTTGATCGCCGGCGGGTTCAAACGGAGCTACTAGCTGGAACATGGTGCTGAAGTACTTGCGTCCTTCATTCTATGTGGGAGTTCACTAGATCAAGAACTTTGACAGAGTACCATTGATCGCCGCTTTTTACCAGTCCCCCGAATGTGCCATGCCCTGGTGCGGGCATTTTTCGTTTGGAGCACCGCGGAAATGCAACCGGCTTGTTTTGACATACGCTCCATGCGAAATTCCATCGTCCGCCCTTGCTGCCTGAAATTATCTCGGGCTAGAATACATTGTCGGTTTCTTCGCACTGGAACAATAAACCACCATGAACGTGCTGTTGGTACAATTGCCGATTCCGCCGCCGGGCATGGAACCGGTCGAAGGCAACATGCCGTTGGCGGCCGCTTATCTGAAATTATACGCTCGCCGGTGCGGATGGGAAAAAAACTTCAACCTGGACCTATTGCCTGCACAACTGGCCAATACGCTCGGCGACGCGGGATTGGTCGAGGAGATTCTCGCCCGGCAGCCCGGGATGGTTGGGTTCACTTGTTATCTCTGGAACATTGAACGCACGCTTTGGGTAGCCGATCAATTAAAGCGACGGCAGCCCGAGTTGCACATCCTACTCGGCGGTCCGGAAATCACGCCCGACAACCAATGGGTGCTTCAACAATCCGTGATCGACTATGCCATCACCGGCGAAGGAGAGCCCACGTTCGTTGCATTGCTGAAACAGCTTGCAGGGAATTCGACAAAGCCGCGATCGACGGTCGTGATGGGATCATCCAGCGTCGGCGGCGATTTTCAACTGGATGACGTGTCATCGCCTTATTTCGAGGGGATACTCGAAGCCGCGGCAGGCCAGTCGTTGCTTTTCGAGACTGCGCGTGGCTGCCGCTATGGCTGCAAGTATTGCTACTATCCCAAAAGCCATCATATCCCGCGGTTTCTCTCGACCGAGCAGATTGTCGCGCATCTGCGCTATGCAGCGCGGCGCAACGCATGCGAAGTCGTGCTATTAGATCCGACACTCAACCAGCGTCCGCATTTTGCCGATTTTTTGCGTCTCTTGGCCGAAAACAATCGTGAGCGGCAATTCACCTTTTCCGGCGAGTTGCGGGCCGAGGGAATCAACAAAGAAATTGCGAGCTTGTTGCACCAAGCAAACTTTCACGAAGTGGAAATCGGGCTTCAATCGGTCGAGCCCGACACCTGGCGACGGATGGGCCGGCCCGTTGATTTAGCAAAATTCCAAGAAGGCGTCCATGCCCTGCTGGCCGAAGGCATCAAGGTGCAAGTGGATTTGATTCTAGGATTGCCCGGCGACACGGCCGACTCCTTCCGGCGTGGGATCGACTTTTTGCAACAGACGCAAGCCTACGCCCAAGTGCAAGTATTCAACCTTTCGATTTTGCCAGGCACGGCTTTTCGCCTGGAAGCCGGACAATTGGGACTGAAGCATCAGCCCTGGCCGCCCTATTATGCATTGCAAACGCCAACGCTCGACATTGAGCAGATGTTCCAGCTCATGCAGGAGGCGCAGGAGGCGTTCGGCATTGAATTCGATCCGTTGCCTCTGCCACGGCTTGATGGTTTGGAACATGAGTGCGATTCGCGACGTGTCTGCCGGATCGACTTGGACGCCGTGCAAAGCAACGATGAACTCATGGCCGCATTGCCAGCGATGCCGACGTTAGGTTTTATGCTCTTGCTGCGTTCCTCCGATTTCCACCGACATCGGCATGACGCCGCGGCATTAGTCGAGCGTGTCTTGGCCGAAAATCCGCATATTACGTTGCAGGTGGTTTTAGAGCCGACGACCGATCCGCGCCGCCTGAGCATCGAGACGCTCAGCCAGCTTATGGCCTCTTGTTATCGCACCACCTCGTATCTCGACCGCTACTACAGCCTGCATCCCGGCCGACTTCTAGGTGCGAAGCGGCTTTTTATCCATTTGCAACCAAACCAACTAAAGCATGTTGACGATGCCTGGCTTGACGAGGTCGCTGAGTTCGCAACCTTGTTGGATTTCGCGGGGGAATAAGGCCGTAACAACTGCATGATTGAAACGGACGGCCGTTTATTGTAATCATGCACATTTGCATTTCGCTACCGAAGATTCGGAAAGTCCTGCTAGCTCGTCGCTGCTGATGATCTGCATTTCGCATAATTTGCGAATGTAGGGCGTCAGCGACTCTGGGCCAGCGGTGCCTACGACAAATCCCTCTTCGATCCGGTTCGATCCGCAGGGGTGGCCAAACAGACTGATATCCGAGTTCACGCACATTCCGCTGCGGAACAGCGATGTGGCATTCTCGTCGGGATAGGGCGACTCGGCCTCGGCCAGACCGATGCCGTGCATCGGAGGATAGACGTCGTACTGTTCCAGCGAATGTTTCTTGAAAACCGCCTTGACCGCGCGTACCATTTCACCCATCGGGATTCCTTCTCGCAGATAATTCTGTTGCACGTTGGCCGCTTCGAACAGCGCGCCGAGAAACCACTTTTGATCCGCACTCGGCTTGCCGGCCACAAAAGGATATTCCACAGTTGCAACGTAGCCTTGATACTGCACGGCCATTGCGGCCATGATCATATCGCCATCTTGGAGGACCCGTTCCGTGGGCCGGCCGATAATCGTCGCGGTACGAGGACCGGAGCCGAAGACCATGAAAGTTATGGTTTCAGCTCCCGCCTGACGTGCCGCTCCTTCGCCGGCTCCCGCGACGAACAGTTCCGTATTGCCCGGTATGGCCGCGGCAATAAGTCGCTCGTAGCCAATGCAAGCGATTTGCCCTGCCTTGCGCAGACAAGCGATCTCGGCCGCCGATTTCGTCAGCCGCAGCTCGCGAAGAATGTGATCGGCCTCGACGATTTCCAAACCTTCTATCGCATTGCGAACCCTCTGACAAATCGGCTCGGACATATCCCACCGTCCGACCAATCCCAGCCGTTTCCCGCCCCCGAGCGTTTCGCGGAGAACTTCGTGCAACGATGAAAATTGGGCCAAAGGATAATCAATTTCCTCGGGAACGGAAACACAGGCGAATTCCTTGATGTTCCGCACATCCTCCCAAACCGACATTTCCCGCGCGAATTTCTCGCCCTCCGGCGCGCCGGCCAGAATGGGCAAACCTCGCCGCGGAATGAAACAGGCGCCTCGTTCGAAAATCGGCCAGAAGTTGCAGACGTAGCGCAACTGTTCTTTTCGATATTCGTCGCCGTACACCATGACGGCGTCCAATCGTTCAGCTTCCATCTTCTCCTGGATGCGACGGATGCGGTCTATAAACTCTTCACGTGCAATAGCAGTCATGATAAAAATTTCCTATTGTTCCATGTTTTCATCTTCGGCCAAGGATCGAATGGACATGGCCACGACAATCCCGCCAAACACCAAAAAGCCGGCGGTAGCTATCGCGGCCAGAAAGATCTGATGGCCCAAAAAGCTGTTCATTGCAAGAAACATGCAGGCCAAAGCGGCAATCGTAACCGAAAACTCTACGAACGATTTTCGGTCAACCGTTCCCGAGCAGTCGGCATCTTGGTCCGCAGCCAAGGAATTCTTAATTGGCCCCCAAAAACCGGCAGGCCTGCAATTTTGATAAAAAGTTCGCAAAACTTCGTGTTCGGTTGGTCGGGTTAGGAGCGTCGTCAATGTAATTACGATGGCTCCGCATCCGAACAATGTGCCGAATACTTGCCAGAACGGCCATTGACTTCCGCCCAGAACGAACCAAACCAGGATGCAGAACGGAATGCCGACGGCGATCCCGACGATTTCACCCCAAATGTTGAATCGCCACCAAAAATAGCGCAAAAAGCCGATCGGCAGAAGAAAGGTCATCGTTGCCGTATTGATGAAAACGAACCAACTGAAGAATTCATCGACCAGCAAACTGCCGATAACAGCCCCGCTCGTCAGCATCAGAAACCCGAAAAAAATGCCCATCCGAACATAATGCTTTTCCGATCCACGGCGAACAAGGTGCAGGCGATAGACATCGTTGGTGACAATCGAAGCGCCCCAGTTCATCAAACTGGCCACGCCGCCCAGGACGACCGCCAATTCGCCTGTCATCAAAAGCCCCACGACGCCGGGGGGCAACATCGACAATAGCCTGGCATAATTTCCCTTGGCGGCTTCCTCCGTCAAATTCGGATGAATGGCAACAAGGCTGGTTGCTAGAAGTCCCGTTGGAAGCAGAATGCACAGCGCGCTAATCACGCAGCTGACAATCAAGCCGATCTTGGCGTGGGCAGGGCTTTTTGCGGCCAGAAAACGCTGTGCGATGAATCCTTCGCCATAATTCGGATGCACGCCCAAGAACAAGCTCTGCAAGAGCAGGATCGACCACATCGACCAACTGATGCCCTTGGTGCCGGGAAACGGATCCAAAAAATTCGGATTCGCCACGGCAACCGATGCATACATGCGGTCCCAGCCGCCGGCGGCGCTGATGGCGATGGGCACGCTGACCAAAAATGCCACGGTGTAGATCGCAAACTGGACGACGCCCGCATAGGCCACGCCATGAAAACCGCTGAATGCCGAATAGAGCACCACAATCGAGCAAAGCACGATGACGAGCATCCACGGAGGAATGCCGAAAACCGGTTCCGCGATCGACTGGCACGTATAGCCCAGGATGTAACCCATCAGCATGGCGCCCCAGCCGAAGGCCATGAACAATCCGTAAACGGCGCGAAAAGTTCGGCACGCGCTACTGTCGGGACCGTAACGATGGTGAAAAAACTCGGGCGTTGACCGCAGATTGAGGCGATGCCAAAGCGGCGTCAAAAAAACGGCCACCACCGGCACAAACACCATGAATTGCGTATCGACGATCCAGCGAGTCGAAATGCCATGCGTGTAATAGACGCAAAGGCTGATCGGCAGGCCGCCCATCACGGCCACGGCGCTCGTCACGGCGATAATATACCAAGGCAACGACCGGCCGGCCGTAAAAAAGCTTTCCTGCGTTTTTCCGGCTCGTTTCGCAAAGTACGCGCCGATAGCCGCCAGGATTGCCACATAGGCCGCCATCACTGCATAATCGATCCAATGCGTTGTCACGGTCATGGCGTTGTTCATTTATCGAAGGACTAATTTTCGGACACACATTGCGTCGGCCGCCGTTTCCAAGTCATCAATGGCGTCGCCGTGCGCCACGATAACATGATGGGCCGTGCCGTGTTCGAGCAACGTCTTGAGATACTCGCGCACCGGCATGTTCACGCGGACGAGTGCGTGGATTTCATCGCACGGCAAACAGGGATGATCCAGCGATTCTCCCCGGGATATCAGCATTCGCCAGCCGTCGGGCGTTGCGAGAAAATGAGCCATGGTCACGGGCCCCGGACGCAAGATCATTTCCCAGTTGACACCGTGCCCCTCGAAGCCCCATTCTTCCGGGGCTCGCGTCAATGTAACTTGTTGCGGATGAACAGCTACGTCGGGACTGGCGATGCCATGCCCGATTAAGAACAAAGCGTTGTTTTTCGCGTCGAACTGGCCCCATTCCATCTGGACGGGTGCATTGCCGGTCAGTTGATAAAGAATCTGCATGGCGATCAATCCGCCGACATCGCCTTCGCAGGCGGCCATGATGCGATCCCGTTCCAGCAGCATCGAAGCGCCCAGCCGGGCCGGCGCACGGGTCATCTTTTCGAGATAATGTTGGCCCAGGAAGCATAAGGCGTCGAGCCGATAGCGGTCGATGAGCTGGCGCATCGCCAACCCCAGCCGGACGGATCGCTTCAAGTCGTCGGCGGTAATAATCCGCATAGAAAATCGCCGAGCATACTCCTCGGCAACCGCGCTGACCTCGGCCTCGGATATTTCACGCCAAATATCCACGAGATGATCCGCCTGGATGGTGATGACCTCGGGGCCAAGACATCCTCGCACCGAGCCGCGGTCGAATTCGAGATCGTACATGCCGCGAAATACATGGCCGACCAGACCGATGTTATACGACCGCAATTGCTTGGCGATGGCATAGCCGCGGATCTTACCTGCAAGCTGACGGTAACAGCTTTCCTCCGAAATTTCGCCGACCACGACCTGGAACGGCCGGTTGCTTTTGCGAAACGTGCCCGATAGCTGGGCAATTCCGATCAAGGCGCTGTTCCGCAACGTATTCTCATAGACATCGTCGCCTGCGAGGTTTTCGCCCGATTGTGAATCGAAAAGAATCACGTGAGCGTTCGGAACATGCTCCAACGCACAAAGCACCATGAAATCGGGCAGATAGGTTCCCTCGGCCACGATCACGACATCCACGCCGGCCGCCGCCAAGGCCTGGCCCGCAGCTTCGGCGGCATCGAGCGTGTCGATCATGCCGGGATAAACGACGTCCCAATCCCGGGCAAGCCGATCGTGAATGATGCACAAGGCCGACTCGGCCTTTTCGCGAAGGGCGGGATACATCCGCCAATACTCGAAGTAGCCGCACCCGATCATGCCGACGCGGATCTTTCCATTTTTCCGCGCGGAACGAGTGAGGATATCGCCGAAAACGCCTTGTTCGACTGCGTCAAAAGACGTGACATTCTGATTCATTGTTGTTTTCCTGGGGTTGTTCATTCCTATTGGGTCTCAGAAAAGCAATGTCGGGAGGCCAACCAACGGGAGGCCGGTAAACAGGAGTTTCCGGCCACGAATTACCCGACATTATTTACCTGAGCATCAATAAACTATCCGGCACGGCGCTGATCCCACGTGCGTCCTGCCTCGGCCAATGTGGTACTGACGAAACGCTTTCCCATGCGTGCCGCTGTTTCGCGGGCATAGGCAAGCAGTTCGTGATGCAGATCGAATCCGCAATCGCCTTCGCCTTCTTGCACGGGCGAAACGTGGCACACTGGCACAAAGGGAATTCCCTCGCGCACACAAGCATCGAAATCGTGCTTGGCCAATTGCAGGAAAGCATCGTACTTGCCGCGAGTCAGATACCATGTGTATTCCGCACTCAAAGGGAATGTCTTCATCCGTCCAGGCGTCTGGTAGGAATCGAACAAGGAACGAGTAATCGGACAAATGACAGGATTTTCCTTGTCGTTGATGAGATCCCAGGCGCCCTTTTGAAAGCACTGCGAACTATCAAACGCATACTGCTCTTCCACCAATGCTTTGAAAAGATTGTCGCACGTCGATAGGCAAGGCGCGCGAAAACCTTCTACGGCGTTCCCCACGGCGTTTTCCAAAATC
Source organism: uncultured Planctomycetaceae bacterium (assembly GCA_964458015.1). Taxonomy (GTDB): domain Bacteria; phylum Planctomycetota; class Planctomycetia; order Pirellulales; family Thermoguttaceae; genus CAYWGR01. The sequence continues at coordinate 30,177 of CAYWGR010000011.1, read as the reverse complement.
GTCCGGCCTTCGCGCAGGCATTCCCGCAACTTCTCGACCGTCAAGGCTTGTTCGATTTCCTTGCGATGGCGGGCCAGATGCATCCGGGCAGGCCCTTCGTGTGGCAGATCCAACACCATCTTGGGCGGAATTCCCGTCTGAAATCGGTCGTGGTCCAATCCGTGCTGGGCCAACACATGGCCGGCCGCTTGGGCATCGGCAAAGACTTGCGAATACTCGCCGCCCTGCTGCAACGGTTTGCCGTTGAACCGCGGCACGACAAAAAAAGTCGCCTTCACATCCTCCTCGGCGAAAAAATCCAAAAGATTGTTCATGTGCGCCTCGGAGGAGTAGCCTTCCATCGCTACATCATCAACGGTGAAACAATAGACTACGTCTTCCATTATTCAGATGCCTTTCGCAACATCGGTTATCGCTTCGGGAATAAAAAACGAACGGGAAAGAGCCTCGGCGTATCTCACGCCAATCTTGCTGCCGTGAAAACGCGCTCGCGCCTCCACTTGATTCAGCAACTCGCCGAGCAGTTCTTGAGAGGCCTTAAACTCTCGGCAGGCTGCTAATTTCGCTTCGAACGTGTCGGTGATATCGACGAGATGCGTCGGTTCGGGCATGGTGTGGAGCACCTCGAAGTGATAAAGCCGCTTGGCGCTCCAAGGCTGTCCCAGGTCAGCACTGCAAGGCCAGCCGGCTTGCCACCACGAGTCGCAAGCAAGCCGGGCCATGGCGCGATGCTGAAAATACTCGAGCCAATAATGCGAAAAAATCACCTCCGGCTGAACCCGGCGAATCGCTTCGATGCAGTCGCGATAGGTCTCGCGACCCTCGCGGATATCGAAATCAGGGCGATTCAGACATTGGAAATCCTCGATGCCGAGCACTTGATAGGCCGCGACGGATTGGGCCATGAATTGCGCGACGATGCCGTCGCGATCTTCCAGCTTGCCGAACGCCTCGTCGCCGTTGCCGAAACAGACCACCGACACGCGGCAACCTTGGTTGACCAGCGCCCGCAGCGTTCCGCCGATGGCAATCACCGAATCGTCGCCGTGTCCCGCTAAAACAAGAACATTTTTCATAATGACTCAAAAAATCCAGGTGCGTTATAGTAAGCCATGTTGGTTTGTGTCGTATCGAGCCGCCCAAACTGCGCCACGATCGGCGCCGTCGAACGAACGCGAATCGAATACTGCGTAAGCGGCGGAATTTCCAGACCGCCGATGTCCTGCGGATGATCCAACCGCAAGCAGCGAATTCGCTCGGCAGGCACATGGAAAGGAATTTCCTTCACTGGCGGCTTATTCTCGAAGTAAAAATCCAAAAGAACATCCACCGGCGTGGAACTTGTATTCAACAGCATGAGCGCCTCGTGGGCCTCCATCGGGCCAGGGCCTTTTTTCTCGGGCAAATAGCCGTCGGGGAAATACCAAACACACGCTCCGCCTCGGAGTTGCTTCACATCGTTTTGATTCAACATTCTCTTTTATCCTTGTTAAAACTCATAAAAATACGTGGAATCCTATTCCACGCGATACAATTTCGCCTGCCAAACTGGAAACAAGTCTTCAACGGCTCCATCAACCACTTTCACAGCAGCACCGCTTAGTGCGTCCGTCGCATTTTTGATGGGCGATTGGAGCCGCAGCACACCTCGCACTTCCTTCTCGCCAAGATTCACGGCAACCAACAACTTCTGACCGGTTGGCTTGGCGTAAGCGCTCACTTGAACGCCGTCCGGGGCTTGCCATCCCCACGGTTTCCAGTACGGCAGAAACGCGGCCTTATCAACGCCAAATGCATCCCATGCCTTCCAAATCGCCGGCATCACGTCGTAGGCCCAGGGCTCTTCGACATCGTGCAGCAGACTGATCGCGAGACACTCCTGCACGGTCAAGCCCGTGCCTTTCCATCCGTAACTCAGGCTTTGGGCGGGGATTCCGAAATTGCGGCCCATGAATTCCGCGCGGAACACATCGAGCGGCAATCGAAACGGCCTCGGGCAGCCCGTAAGATGTTCCATGTCGAGATAAACATCGCAAAAACTGAGCGCCGGCAAAGTAATCGACGCAGAGGTATGCCCAACCAGCATCGTCCCCTTGCCTTGTAGCTCCAAAATTCGGCGGATACGCTTCGCAATATCGCGCGCCGCGAAAATCATCACCGTGGGATGGATCTTGCCGTCTTCGCCGACATAGCCGCATCCGTGAAGCTGATTGCTGCAATCGCCGACGCAGGTGATGCTGTCGGAATAGACGCCGTCTAGATTGAAATTCCGAATCAACTTCGCAATGCTATCGACTTCGAAATCCGCCCAAATGCTTCGAGGGCAGACCGTAAATACGGTATCTTGGCAATATCCAGGGCAATTGAACGCACTTTTATCGACAATCCTGCATTCCTGGAAGAACGCGGAGTATTCCGGCGACTTATTCGAGGCTAGCAACGCATGATAGGGCAAAACCTTCATGCCGTTCTTGTGACAATACTCCACGATCGAACGCAACTTCTCGGCATTGGCTGGATTCGAGGGCAGGGGGTATCCCAACCAATCCGTCCAACAATGGATTCCAAGCGTCCGGACACCCGCGGCCTTCACGGAGTCGAACCAGTCGCGTGGGGTTTCCGTATTCGCGGCATGGGTATAGTGCCACTTGTACCTTTCCGACGGCATCGGCTTAACCGGACTTGCCTGAAATGCAAACGTGTACTCTCTCGGTTTGTCCAACGGAGTCGGCTTACCGACGACATTCAACCGAACCACTGTGGTTTTTCCTTGCGGTAGAATCTCCAGGGCCTTGGATTCGTCCGACGGCCGCCAGCCTTCGGCGCCTTCGCACAGCCATTGCAAACCTTTGTATTCATCACCAATCCAGAGATGCGGAACGAATGCGGATCGCCAGCCTGCCGTGGGAACGGATCCCGCATTCAGCTTCGCCAGGATCGAATTTCCGCTTTCATACCATACCGGAACCTTGGGATGACTGTGCATCAAAGAGGCATTTTCCGAACGAAGCGGGATAACCAACGCCAGGTTGTCGAGCGTTGCCGGTGAACCCATGCCGCTTAGCCGAAAATGAAGCTTCACGAATCCATCGAATTCAATTCGGCCAGCGCACGTAAGCTGAAGCTGTTCGGACCGTTGGCAAGAGTCGAATTCCATGGCGCCACGGTGTTGAGTGCGTATTTTTACGAATTCCGGTTTCCATGCGACCAGCTTCCCATTCACCGAGGCTTCCCAGACCATGGGCCCCGAAAGCAATTCAGCATCGAGAGCTTTCAGGGAATCGAACAAGCCCGCCGCGTTGAACGTATATTGCCTGCCCCAACAATGGATTTGCAGCGGTTGAGCAGACGCTAGCACAAGTGTTGTCCATGGCTCTGGAACCCATTCATCATCGAATGCCCCCTCTTTCGTGCCGAGCCATGAGGGCGGTGCGGGCAAATCCCATGCCTTCTCCTCCGTAATGTTCGCCCCGTTGGGTGTCCGAAGCACAAGAACGTATTTGCCCGGCGAAAGCCCCTTGCCTGGCCAGTGAAGCGACGCGGCAACCTCGCCATCGGCGAATTGCAACTCGCCCTTGCGCAAGACCGTGCCGGTTTTATCCCGAAGTTCCGCTGAAACGACCGCGGGAACTTGTCCCAGAACCCGCGTTGCATCAAGCTGAACGGCCTCTTTCTGAAACAGGTAGCAAAGCTTCGCATCGAGACCGGCCGCCATGCCGTGTGCCGGAGCAAAAATCGCAAACAATAGTGCGGAAAGCTGTAATGGAAGGATGCGGCGCAGGGAAAAACGATCAGACCGGTTTCGCGAAAAACAGCGAAGGACATGTACTTTCAGTAGGCAGGATTTTTGGGGAATCATAGTCGTGTTTTATTGTTGTAGGGGAGTGTAAGTGCGCAGTGCGAAACAGTTGGCGATAGGCAAACCAATAGCGAATTATCCTATCAACTTGTCCGCCGAAGAATTTGAAGCGACCTGGGAGCAAGATTCCATTGTTTTTTCGGCGTACTGTTTTGCTCGTCGGCGGCAACGTAGTTGTCCGACGTCGTAACTTCCACAGGTGTCTTATTGTAGTTGGCTAAAACCAAATAAAGTTCACGATTGGCAAACGCCGAAGCCACGATACCCTTGGCAAGCGGCTGGGCAAAGAAACTGGAGTCGCCAATTTCAAGCCATGCCCAAGTTCCTTCTTCCGCAAGTTGCTTGTATTGCTTGATCCATCGTGCATGGGTGGGCTGCGTTTGCGTATTCGGGGGAATCGAATCCCAGCCGCTGTAAATAAAGGGACCGTTCGGATGGGTCTGATGATACTTCCACGCTTGCTCATAGAAACCGCCTTCTTTAAGGCCCGGCAATCGCGGAATCGGAACCACGCCGCGTTCGCCGGTCAGAGGACGGCCCCCCAGGAGCAAGGGGAATTGCATATACGGAATCGAGTGCAAAAACGGCTCGTTTTCGTTTTCCACCTTGGCGAACGTTCCGTGGATGCAGGGAACGACATAGGGAGTATGATTCTTAACGGATTCTCGCAATCCGTCGGCATTGTCGACATTTTCACCGACCCAGAGATAGTCGTACACCGGAATGCCGCCCGTCCGTGGTTCGTTCGAGAAATCGGCATGAACTTTGTAGATGCCTCCGCGGCGTTTCACCTCGGAATAGATCAGGTGCAACAGATCTGTCACCGCCGCATCGCACTGAGGAGTCTCGTTGAAAGCAGCGACCTCGTCTTTCGCAAGCTCTTTGATCTGCTTGTCGACGTTGGGGACATATCCCCAATCGTTGTATAAACCGTCCACCCCGAAATCGTCGAGGATGCGCACCATGCGAGGCAGCGCATAAGCGCGCCAACCAGGGCTGGCCGGTGAGCAGCGAGGCAAATCCCACCAGCCGCCGATCACATCGCCCGGCCGAGTCCATTCCTTGCGGAAGTCTGGATCGCAGCCTGAAAAATAGCCGCTCGACGCATAGGCGATGATCTTCATGCCGCGTTTATGGACCATTCCCACGAACCGGCGAAATCCCTCCGGATTTACCGCCGTGAACTTGTTCCCGCCGAACATCCCGTAGCGATCGTTCCATTCATCCATCACCTGAATAAGCTGGATTCCATGTTCTTTCAAGCGATCCAACTCACGTTCGTCGTAATCGTCGGGATTCCAGGGTTTTCGGCTCGGATATTCGCCTAGATTGTAGCAACATTGGCCGTACAGATAATTGGTTACCAGATGCTTGCGCAGACACGTGCGGATTCCCCGCGTGCAAAGACCGACGTTCGTAAGCCGCCGCCGATGATCCTCGGCCGTGTACGTTTTCATCACGGCCGATGCAGAAGTCGAACCGGCAACCTCGCCGGAGGCTAAGCTGGAACTCACGGGAATGGAAACGGCAGCCCCAGCCGCAGCGGCTTGGACGCCTGTTTTGAGGAAATCACGTCGGTGCATTACTTAACTCCTGCTGTATGATCCTTGAGGACTGTTTATTCTCGATATTTCTAGCTCAACCGTTTCAAAATCTGCAACGATCGCGGCGTAAGAACCCAATGTTTGTTCGGCGCGGCCGGAGCTTGGTCGATTGGCGCGTAATCCGCCGTCGTATCAATCGTGGCCGGCACCGAACCATAGTTGGCTAACACCAAATACGATTGGCGGTTCACGAACGCCGAGGCGACGACTTTCTCCGGTAACGGTTGGGTAAAGAGACTTGAACGGCCGATTTGCAGCCATGCCCAGGTGCCTTCCTCAACCAACGGCCTGTACCGTTTCAGCCATGCGGCATGTTTGGGCCGCGTTTCGGCGCTCGGAGGAACGGCGTCCCAACCGCTATAGACATACGGACCGTTCGGATGTTCCTGGTAAAATTTCCAAACCTCGCGGCAGCGTTTCATCCAAAAATCATCCTGGGATACGTAACGAACTTCCGGAATCATTCCCCGTTCGCCCGTGAAAGGCTTCCCGGCATGAAGCAGAGGGAATTGCATGTAAGGAATGGCATGTAAGAACTGCTCGTCTTCATTGCCAACCTTGGCATAACTCATATCGATGCAAGGAATGACATAAGGCGTATGATTCTTCACGGCTTCTCGAAGACCGTCGGCGTTGCCTACTCCTTCACCGACCCAAAGATAATCGTAAACCTTCAGCCCGGCGGTCTGCGGCTCCAAAGCGCCGTCGACATGCAACTTCAAGATTCCGCCCCTCCGCTTGACCTCGCCATAGATCAAAGCGAGCATATCGGCCAGCGCTCCGTCGTAGTGAGGTGTCTCCTCGAAAGCGGTCATTTCGTCCTTGGCCGGCGCCACCAGCGGAGAGTCCTTCGGCATTGACGCCTTGCCTGCATTCGTGATATAGCCTGCGTCAATATAGATTCCATCCACGCCGTACTCTTCCAAAATGCGAGTCATCCGCGGCAACAGATAGGCTCTCCAGCCGGGACTTCCCGGCACGCATCGCGCCATGTCCCAAAATCCCAACGAACAATGCGATCCTACCGGCGACCATTCTTGACGAAAGTCAGGATCCGTCCATTGCAAAAAGCCGGTCGAAGTATAAGCAAGCACCTTCATGTTACGCTGGTGGGCCAACTCGACGAAGCGGCGGAATCCAGCCGGATTCAAAGCTGTATACTTGTCGCCGCCGCACAAGCGTACCGAGTCGTTCCAGTCGTCGAACACCTGGATCAATTGGATGCCGTGTTCCTTCAGCCGATCCAATTCCCGTTCATCATATTCCCCGATCTCCCACGGTTTTCGGCAAGGATACTCGCCGAGATTGTAGCAGCATTGGCCCGGCAGATAGTTCGTCACAAGATGCTTGCGCATGCAGTCCTGAATTTCGCGGGTGCATAGGCCGATGTTCAGTAAGCGCTGACGATGATCGTCGGCCGTGTAACTTTTCATCACCGGCGAAGCGGAATCGGCGACGGCCGGCTGAACTTGGGCCAGGCAGGAACTCGTGGGCACGGCTGCCGCGGCGCCGACCGCGGCGGTTTGAATGCTGGTTTTTAGAAAATCACGTCGGTGCATGGTTTTTACCTCAAAAATCTCCCGAGATTGGTTCGTTGCCACGCGTCGTGGCAAGGGCTCGCCACGTGTCGATGTTGATCGAGTTGTTGACGAATCGGACGCTGCCGTCGCCCAGTGCCACATGAACGCCGCCCGGATGCCGGCTGCGAGAGCCGAACATGGACGGCATGGTGGAACTGACCGATGCGCAGGGCGGCTCGTCAACATCCGCCCCGCAGGCCGTGGTAATATCGGGCTCGGAACTGTTCGGTGCAAGATAGGCCGAAAAGCCCGCACCGTCGCCCCACCAAGTCAGCCCCCGACCGTCGTCGGCCGCTTCGGTTTGAATCAGTTCCGCCATCAACAATGTATTGCTGAGGCCGTCTTTGATCTGCGCGAAGGTAAACGTGGTTCGATTGGCAAAAGGCGCGCCTAGGAAAATGACTCCGTTAAGGTCGGCACGCGGCGTATAGTTTTCGCCGATGTTGGCGTTGTCTTGCCCCGTGTTTCCATAGTTCACCGCATAATTGTGCTTGGTCAAATTCCAGCCCGAGGCGGTATATTTGTTGGCCGTGTCGCTTGGACAAGTGGCGGTAGACAGACGACTACTTGTTATGATGCTATTCGGCGCATCGCGATAGCCGGGATGTGTTGAAGGATTCCACGTCTTCCCGCCGAGGTTCACATACTGATTGAAGAGATTGTATTGTTCGGTGAAAGGTAGGATATAAACCATCCAAGTGCCGCCGAACCAGTCGTTCATCCCGGGAGGCAAGGTGCCACGCTGTTCATGGAAACCGTGCATGGCCAAAGCAAGCTGCTTGAGATTGTTGGAACATTGCGTTCTCCGCGCTGCCTCGCGCGCCGCTTGAACCGCCGGCAACAACAGTGAAATTAATATGCCGATGATCGTGATGACCACAAGCAATTCCACGAGCGTGAACCCTCTGTTTTGCTGTGAATGAGTCATTGCATTTGCGCCTTGTCAACAACAGACCTCGGATTATGAAAAGTTCCACATGCGGACAACTTGCTTATTATTGTTCCTAGTACGCTCCACAAAGTCTCTGCCGCCACCCGACAAGCCGCTTGCGGCTTCGCAAGCCAGGACCGTCGGCACAAACCTATTATTAAACATACCAAAACATCTAATTCCGATATTTATCCAATTGTTCCGTCGTGCAAGATTCGTTGGTTCCAAACAATGTAATAGGCAGCCAAATTCCGCCCAGGCCGGATGAATGGGAAACACGAACGGCTATCTGGTTGGCAACATCCGGCTTCAAATACTTTTTGATGTCGGCACTGAACGGGCCGCCCATCGCTCCCGTTTTTTTACCGGTTGAAGCGAACGTGCGTTCAAAAACAGGCTCGCCATTCACGTAGATCCACGCCTCTTCATTCACGCCCAAAAAATGCAAATACAAATGCGGTTTGGCGAACAAATCGGCAGGTATTTCAATGTTCTGGAAATACCAGCCGTACCTGTCGAATCCCGGGAAACCTTGCTGTTCCCAGCCCACGCCGCGATTGACATGCAATCGCGTTAATCCCTTTTCCAAAGGGGCAACCGAGGCGGCGCCGCCGCTGAACTCGTTGGTTTTTCGCACGGCCGCGTCGAAATACTTGCGATTCGCATACCATTTCTCTTTCA
>CAYWGR010000011.1:11938-21512 GCA_964458015.1 uncultured Planctomycetaceae bacterium | reverse complement strand
CGCCCTTGTCATCCGGATCGGTCGTGAAAATCCATTCCGCCGGAAGATCCAATTTCGACAGTGTCGCACCGTCCATATCGATGCACGCTTGCCACTTTGCCGCAATTTTTTCCAGCGTGATCGGAATACCGAATACCTTTAGTCCGTTCTTTTTGCACAACGCAACGAACTCTTCGAGACGTTGTTTGAAGGGTTCTTTCTCGGCCTTCGGCAGTCGTATGCTCTTCCCGTATCGGAAATCGCCGAACTCGGTGTAGTAGCCAAGCTGCTGCGATAGCTCAAGATACAACAATGAGATTTTTGCTTTCTTCACGCGATCCAAAACCGCTTCGCTTTTAGCAAGTTTTTCCGCCGCATCAAAATCCGCCCGCATCTTGGCCATGAATTCCGGCGAGAACATCGGCCCATCGGGCGCATAGGAACACTGAAGATTATTCAACAGCGGATTGTCGGATGTCTCACCGCATTGGTGCGGCATTTTATGCCATTTCTCGCGGAAATCCCACATCATCATCTCAAAATCCCAGATAGGCTGGGCTGACTCCTTGTAGTATCCGAACACGAAATCCTTCAACAAGGTTTTGACGTCCAAATCCGGATTCCACAACTGTTTCGCCCAAACCCAGCCTCGCATCTCGTCGATGTCGTTGGCCTCGGATTCGTACATAATGCCCGCCACGCCGTTCTTGATATTAAATCGCGTGTTCTCGGCAACCACATTCCAGTTGGCCATCGGAACGAGATAGTGAACATAATCCGTGGTATAGTCCCAAAGATAAATCTTTGCATTCACCTCATGCCATGCCTTGAGCCATTTCTGGAATTCCGGCGATTCCCAGATATTGCAGAATTGATATTTCCAGGCATGAGAATCCGTGCAAAGCTGGATGATGATATAGGGATCGACTTTCAGCTTCGTCGGGGGAGGTGCGTAGTCGAGATAAGCAAGCGAAATCAGATGATTGTTGGGAAACTCCTTCTTCACGCCCTCGGCGATTCGGTTGACGAAATAAAAGAAGCTGCCAGAGCGGCCGCCGTTTTCATCGTTCAGTTTCGTGCAGTTCGGGCAGTCGCAGAATCCTCGGCCGTCGTTCGGGCCGATGGCTGTAACGGTCACATCGGGATTCTCGCGAAATATCTTACAGGCTTTCTCGATGCTCAGCCGAATCACGTCTTCGTTCGTGTGGCACAGTTGACTGGCCTGCCGCTTGCCGTTGACCATCGAATAGTATTCCGGATGTGCGGCGAAGTATTCCTCCGTTGGAAAGTAAGTCGCATAGGTGTGGCCCATGTGATGGTAACGGATGCTGCCGCCCCAGGCCATCGGGATCCGGGCGTGCGGAGTGTTTGTTTTGTTGCGCAGCGACCAGTTCGAGTCGAACATGCTGATAATGTAGGGATCCCGCAACTCCAAGACTGGCGTATAAGTTCGCGAGACGATGCCGACGGCGAACTTCTCCATCTTTGGCGTGTCGATCGAGGTCGTCGAATACCAACGGCATCCCAAGTCTTCTTCCAGCAGTGAATAGACTCCGTGCATCAGCCCTCTCCCCGCGCCGCCATAAACAAAGACATTCTTGCCGACCGCTTCAACGGCATACGTTTCCGCAGCCATTTTCGAATTCTTCCATTGACAGGCTGATTGTTCCAGCAGTTTTGTTCGCCCAAGGCTGATATAAGGATGATTTTGCACTTCGGGAGCATCGTCGGCAACAAGGGGATACGATGCGCCGCTGATCAGTTTGAAATAGCGTGCAATATCACTGGCCGCCTTTATTTCGATCGCCTTGGCGGCTTTCGGAACAACCAAAACATAATCCGTCTTGCCGCTGTCGGCCAAAAGAAGCGTTTCCGAGGCGTTGCCCTTCGATTTCAGCGAATTATGCCATTCCTCGGGCATATCCGAGCGGCAAATCGAGGAGTCGTGATCAATCGCAACCGAACCGACGTTGTCGAAACCATCGTGGTTCCCGTTTTTGTCTTCAATATAAAGCAGTACGCTGCAGATGCCGCTCAAGACGCCCTTTTTAAATTTTATCCGATAGGAAACGGTGATCGTATCGGCATTCTTTTCAATTTTGGAATTTCCACAATCGAGAAAGGCTTGATCATTTTCGAGGATCTTGCCAGCCTCGCCTGGCCGCCCGACGGCTTCGGTTTCGTTCCAGCATCCATGCTTAACGATCGCCAGTTGATTGGTCGGCAGATGATAGCCGAGATCCAGACCGGTTTGTGGGTTGCCGTCTTTAGAGATGGCCAAATAGGTATTCGTCAACAAGCCAGGGGCACCCGCATATTGATATTGTGCAGTTACCGTATGCCACTGCTCCGCCGGCAACAGGTCTGCCATCTCCGCCATCGTGCCATTGACGGTGACACGGACGTTCTTCGGAGCCTCTGCGCACTGGCACAATGAACCGAGGCATGGAAATAAGCAGGCCGTGTATAAAATCAAGGATGTTTTCATCAGAGGCTCCAAATTCAGATATTGTGTGAGGTGGGAAGTGCTTAAACTAGTTTCTTCTAAACCAACCGTAAGCTAACGCGCAGATCGTGCCTACGCCCAGGAGAACGAAAGTTCCTGGTTCGGGTATCGCGTTTGCAAAGCGAATCCCTAGATTAATCTGCCCTTGTGTTCCATAATGTCCTCCATAAGCGCATTGCAGATCATCTGTATTGACGTATGCAACACGGCTCATGTCAGGCAGCGTTGGAATGGTCTCGTGTGCCTTCCGCACCAGCGCATTGCTGCCAGCCGGATTCGTATCATAATAGTTCAAGATACGTCCGATGACGAACGGCATGTTTGGTGCGTCAAACTCGTTTCGCACTGTTTTGATGAATGTTTCTAAATTCGATTGATAGTTGGCCGCATACGTGGCATTGAGTGCATCGCTTTCGCCCTGCATCCAAACCATGCCGGCAATTTCAGGGTCATGGCCGTCGTGGCGTAGGTTTTCAACCGCGGCTTTAACTCTTGCTTTGAAAACATTGTATACAGTACCAGTCCCATCGGGATTCCAGCCGACCGCCAAACTCTGGTCGGTCAAGCCTAATTTCACCAGGTAGATGTCATCGTCGGGATAGCGTTCGTGGAGTCGGTATCCGAAGCTTACCTCGGGGCCGAATTCATTGTTATAGTCATATCCGTAGCCGGGCCGAAGGTTGACCCATCCGTCGCCAACCCCAGGGCAGTCAAACCCATTGACGGTCTGGTGTGTTCCATAATTCCAAAATTGCACTGCGGTTTGTTCGGTATTGTAAGGAGCCGGACAGGCCGGTTGCGCCGGCGGTCCCGGCCATGCACCAAGGCCGGCCATGTTCGACTGGCCGCCCAACAGAAACACTTTCGTTGCCGCTGCTGACGGCGAGGTCGCCGAAACAAGGCTCATCATAAGTGCAAAACCGCGGATGACATTCCACCAAGGTCCGTGCATTTTCTTTCCGTTCGGTTCCAAGGGTAGTTATTATCGAAGGAGAAAGCAAAGGTAAGGGCGGAGCTCGATACGTTTGTACTAAGGATGCAATGGATATGTCGCCTCAATCGTTTCGTCAACCGCCCTCACCTCCCTGCCCTCATCCCAAAGGGGATATAGAGAGTTGTAAGGACAAAAAGCTATACGCGTTCCTGATTATTCCTGCTTCCGCCATGCATAGGCCAACAGGCTCAGAAGCCCGATTCCCAGTAGAATAAGTGTTGACGGCTCGGGGATGACCCCACCGCCCATCACAGTACCCACTTGACTAAGCGTTAAGGGTTGGTTGTAGATCTGGATGTCATCCATTACACCATTGAACCACCACGTATGTTGAGAGTATGTGGTGCCTCCGTTTCCGAAGTACAATGGATTGCTGCCTATATCTGCCAGGGCACCAGGGGTGGCGGCAGTCAAAGCGAGATCGCCGTTTACATAGAAATTGCGATCTGTACCGTCGTAGGTCACGGCCAGATGTACCCAAGTGCCCACAGAGTCAACCGGCGAAAACTCTGTTGTCGGCACTGTGACTGACTGGCTATCGGCATATCCGCCAGTTAACTGTGTCGCCTTAAATGCGCCCTCGTGGTAATAGAGATCGTAGCCTCCTCCCGAATAATCCGTGTTGTTATTATTGGAGATCATGAACTTTACCGCATCGGTACTAGCATCCCACTTGCTCCACCAGGCGATAGTGTATTTGGAACCGGCCAGCGCTAACTCGGCGCTGTATGGCACCGCGACATAGTCGTTAGTTCCATCAAATGTTAAAGCACCCGTGCCGATATGGCCCGCCATGTAGACGGCACTCCCGCCGATCGCACCGTTGTGACCTTTTCCCGACGAATCGACGGCAATTCCCGTACCTATTCCTGTGGTTGCTTCATCGAAAGTCCAGTGTCCGATCAATCCGGCCTGGGTAACGGGAACCATCAGTGCAATCATCGCGAAAAGCAGTGCGAGCTTCAGTGTGATTTTCACAGCCAATCTCCTTGTGTATGTAAACAGAAAAGTTAAAAAGTCGTAAACACTCATGAAGTTCAAGAAAATCTTGGCAAAGCTGGTCGAACGCTACGGGCGATGCAGCATGTTGGCGGAGGACGCGGTTTTAACCCCTCTTGGTTCCAAGATAGTCGCGAAATGTTATAGAACATTATAATGATATCCGCCGATTATGGTTCCACGGCAAAATCAAAGTTATTGGCACGCCCTTGCTGCACCTCCACGGTCAGTTCCGAGCCAATGTTGTACTTCGCGGGGATTCGCTCCTTCGGCAGCGGATTCGGCCCCGGCTTGAAGACAATCTTCTCGGGCCAGTAGATGCGGACGCGATACTTGCCGGGCGTAAGGCCCTTTTCGGCGGGAATGGAATATCGCCCGGCATGAATCACGGCCCCCGAGCTTGAGGACCGATCACCCGCAAGCGATGCAAATTGGATGTGGCCGCCATCGACCGGTTGACTCGCCAGCGACACGGAACCGCCGAGCGAGCAACGCCCGTCATGTCCGCGCCCACAGCCTGCGACAATCAGCAGCAACGCCGCGGCAAGTTGCCATTTCCAACTAGTTGTCATAGCTCCCTCCCATGACAATTCACATTTCAACGGTCTGCCGTCACGGTTTCAGCACATTCTTCTAGTATGGCCGCGGATACAATTATTGCCATAGCCGGAATGGTCATCTCATGTGTATTTTGTCCATGCATGTCGCGCCCTAGTTGCACAGCCGATTCGATAAGGTAATGTTGTGTGTACGTCACTATGGCACGGAATTCCCAGTAAAACCGTAATAATTCCATGTGCAATTTGGGCTGAATAGGTGAACCATGTCCGCAAAATGGAAAACCGGTGAAATCCTTCGTCAGACGGCCGCCCACCCCCTTGGCCGCATTACTTTAGCCGGTTTTATTATTGGCGAACAAACGATCCGGCCCATGCCGATGCGCTTTTGGGATACGTTTGCCATTGTGTATGTGCTCGATGGCCGTGCAAGGTTTCACGATGAAACGGGCCTAAGCTTGCCCATGCGTCCCGGCGATCTGTTGTTGATGTTTCCCGGCCACGGCTATCACTACGATATCGACCCAAGATATCCCTGGAGCGAGTTTGCACTGCATTTTCAGGGGCCGGTTTTTGACCTTTGGCGCGAATTGAAGATTTTGGATCCCGTCCGACCGATCTATCATCTGAAACCGATCGAACAATGGATGGAACGTTTCGAGCAACTGGTTCAGCAACGTCAAACGCGCCGCCCAAGCAACATACTAAAGCAGATTTGTCAGTGGCAGATGCTGCTGGCGGATATTCTGACCGAAGGACGGCGCAGCAAGAACCAACGCCCTCAAAATCTATGGCTTAGCCAAGCCGCGGCGTTGTTAGACAAGCAACCGCTTGCAATACCGATTGATTGGCAAGCGGTTTCCGAGCAAATGGGGCTTTCCTACGGCCGGTTCCGGAAAAACTTTGCGCAGGCCGCCGGAACATCGCCGGCCAAGTATGTGATGGCTCGACGTTTGGAAATGGCCTGTAAAATGCTTGAGGACCGCAAACTTGGCCTAAAAGAAATCGCGCGAACCTGCGGCTTTTGCGATGCCTTCCAGTTCAGCAAGCAATTCAAAAAAGGTCTCCGCCTGACTCCCACGGAATACCGTCAGCGTAAGCTTCGCGGTCCTTAAGCTGGACATTCGCAATGATGAATATTCTTCACGGCATTCTGCTACACGGCTTTGGCGCACGCCATGATCGTCATGGCTGCGATCAGCAGTAAAATAGCCGCGTAAATTTGCCGCCGCGGCGTGCCTTCCACGCCGCGCCATTCGCCGGTTAAAAAGCCGAGGATCTGGCCGCCCAAGATGAGCGTGCCTTGCACCAGTCCCCAACCGACCGAAGCGCCCAGGGGACCGAGCAAGAGCATCCCTTGTCCCAATAATGCGCTAGGAGCGAAGAAAAGCACTCCATAAATGACGGATAACCCGATTTCGCCGGGATGTGTGATCAAGAGCCCCCAAGACCTGTTGCGCGTCATTAGCAAAGCCGGATACAGAACATTCGGCAATGCCGCGCCTAGCAAAGCGATGGCCCAAACGGCGATCCCTGCCGGAAAATCGGCCGCGCCGTGTGTTTTCATCGCCTGAATGATCGTGTCTTGGCTATAGGTAAACGCGAATCCCCAGCCGACCGAAAGAACTCCGGCCAACACGACCATGATCAACCCGACGGCAAAGGTGCCCGATGGTTTTTTCGATGCCGCTTGTTGCCGTTTTTCGCGGCCTGCACCCGCCAACGAGGCGAACACAACGCCGACGACCATCACCACCACGCCGACAAGCACGATTGCACCAGGCGTCGAAAACAAATCAGGGGCCTGTTGGAATACGCCCGACGCCTTGAAGATCATCGGCACGATTACCCCGACCGCCGCGCCGACCGAACAGAGGATGCCGTAAGTCAAGCTGACACCAATCCGCACGAAGCACAGCATCGCCAGGATTTGAGCGATTCCCCAACAAAAGGCAAACACGTTGGCCTTTACGAGCACGATGCTTTCAACCTCGCCGAGAGCCGCGAACGGTTGAGGACATCCCCATAACGTGATTCCCCACGGCAAAACGATTAAGGCGGTGAGCATCGAGAGGAACGCGAAATGCTCATAATGGAAGTGCCGCAGCAGTTTCAACGGCCAAGGGCTTGTGCCCATGATCAGGCCGGCGAAAACGATGGCGATAATCCCTGGCAACAGCGTTTCTGGCATCACTCCTCCCAGTATTTTGCCCCGGGCAGACTTCCGTCCATCACATAACCGCCGTCAATCGTCAGATCCTGACCGGTCATATACCGCGCGTCGTCGCTGGCCAAGAAGACGACGCCGGCGGCAATCCACGCCGCCTCGGCAATCTCCTTGAGCGACACTCGCTCGAACAACGCTCGTTTTACCGACTCGGTGTACATCGGCACGGTCAGTTCCGTGAATGTGGCGCCCGGGCGAACAAAATTCACCGTGACTTTATGGGGCGCCAACTCGGTGGCCAACGTGCGGCAGAAGGCCTCGATGCCGCCCTTGGCCGCCGTGTAATGGCCGCAGTTCGGTTCGCTCAACACGGCATGAATGCTCGATATGGCGATGATCCGACCGCCGCGCCGCTGGGCGATCATCCTTCGTGCCGCTTGCTGCGAACAAAGGAATACGCTTTTAAGATTATTGCGAATAATGAAGTCCCAATCTTCCTCCAGCATGTGGACGATCGGCGACTGCCGGATCAACCCCGCGTTATTCACAAGAATGTCGAGACCTCCCAATCGCTGCTCGGCTTCATCAAAGGCTCGGGCAACCTGATCGGAAAAACCGACGTCGCAAGCGACGGCGTAGGCTTTGCCGCCCAGCTTGGCAACTTCATCCGCGGCTTTTTGGGCCTTTTCGAGGTGCAAATCGAAAATGGCCACTTCGGCCCCTTCGCGGATGAATGCCTCGACAATGGCGCGCCCGATGCCGGCTGCTCCGCCGGTAACAATGGCTTTTTTACCTTGCAGCCTCATGGATAGATCCCCGGGTTAGATGGACAACGAGGAAGAAGATGACGCATTATGCATAATCCTAAGCCTTTCGTCAAGCTGAATCGCCAAGAAACCGGTTATTTCGCAAATAGAGCCGATTCGGCCGATTGGGCAGCGCGGTCGATGTGATTTCCCATGAACACGGCGGCCGCATCCCCATCGCCGGCCAGCAATGCTTCCACAATCGCTACATGCTCTTCAAAAGCTTGATGGGCCGCATGTCGCTCGTTCCCGACAACATCGCGCAAGACTTGCACCAAGGTATCGTAGCGCCGAATTTCTTCGGCCAGTCGAGCGTTGTTGCAGCCCGCCGCGATCAAGGTATGCAAATTGCGGTCGGCCGCCTGCTCCAATTCGAGCCATTCCTTGCCCCGAGCCTTTTCCGAAATCTCCCGCAAATTTTGCCGCATTTCAGCAAGTTTGGCGGGATCGATTTTGCCGCAGGCCATTCGAGTCGCCGCCGTCTCTAATATCTTCCGCAACTGGAAAATCTCGCGAAGTTGCTCGCGTCCAAAGGGCTTAACCACCGCCCCACGATTATGGGAAAACTGGACCACGCCGCTCGCTTCCAATTCGAGCAATGATTCGCGGATGGGAGTCGAACTCAGCCCGAAACGCTCGGCCAGATTCATGACGATCAATCGAGTGCCCGCCGGCATCTTGCCCTCGAAAATTTCCGTCAACAACCGCTTCACAAGTTCATGCCGCAACGCACCACGCGATAAGGAATCGTCTTTTTCCGGCAATTTGGCGTTTTTCATCCCGATACAGACCTTATGTAATTTGAAAACGGGCAACCACTCTTATTATAATTGAGGATTATGCATCATGTATAACTTATTCCTGCCCAGTTCATCAAGCGGCACATAGGGGGGGTGGCCTGTTCTTCGTTCTTACGCTCGCCCTAGGTCGCCAATTCGTCGGCCGTCAACTATAATTGCACTATCGAGCAACCGGAACCATTATCCTAGAACCGGGAGCAGTCACCTACAAGAGGGGCTCCATGCCAGACCAGTCTTCGCAAAAAACACCGCCGCCCGCACGACCGCGACCCAACCCCCTTCTTACCGCCTCGAACGGTTGGATGTTGGTCATCATCGTGGTCTTGGCGGGTGTGCTGTATCTATTCAGCAATCACAGTACGCGCTCTGAAATCACTTATGGTTTCTTCCGCTATCAATTGGAGAACGACAAGAACATCAAGAGCGTGACGATCCAAGGATCAAAAGTCTACGGAGAGTTCAAAAAAGCGCCTGTCGATCCGAATGCCGAAAAAAACTTGGACGGCAATTATGCGGTATTGAGCGACAAGTTCGAGACGACCTTGCCCGAGATGGCACTTTCCGATCCCTCGCTTGATCGGGTGCTGCGGGAGCAGTTAAAACGCGACTACAAGGTGGTCGAGCCCGTTGATAACACGTTTGCGGTATTGCTCGTTTACATGTTGATTTCGGTAGGGCTCTTCGCGGGGTTATGGTTTTTATTCCACAAAGCCCGCGATTCGTTTTTTTCCGGCGGTTTGACCGGCGGTTTCTCGAAAAGCGGCGC
>CAYWGR010000011.1:6333-11928 GCA_964458015.1 uncultured Planctomycetaceae bacterium | reverse complement strand
GCCGTTACGACGGCGGCGACAAGCCGATCACCTTCGCCGATGTCGCCGGCTTGGAAGGCGTCAAAAACGAATTGCAGGAGGTCGTCGAATTTCTCCGCAATCCAGCCAAGTTCCAACGCCTGGGCGCGCGCGTGCCCAAGGGCATTTTGCTGATGGGGCCTCCGGGCACGGGCAAGACCCTGCTCGGCCGCGCTGTGGCCGGCGAGGCCGGAGTGCCGTTCTTCTCGATCAATGGTTCAGAATTCATTCAGATGTTCGTCGGCGTCGGCGCGGGCCGCGTCCGCGATTTGTTCAACACGGCCAAGGAAAACGCGCCGGCTATCCTCTTCATTGATGAAGTAGACGCCGTCGGCCGCCATCGTGGAACCGGCGTGGGCGGCGGGCACGATGAACGCGAACAAACGCTCAACCAGATTTTAAGCGAGATGGACGGCTTTACGCAGACCGAGTCGGTCATTGTGATGGCCGCCACGAATCGGCCCGACGTGCTCGATCCGGCGCTGTTGCGTCCCGGGCGTTTCGACCGCCATATCACGGTGGATCGGCCGACCTATAAAGGCCGCTTGGCCATTTTCGAGGTTCACAGCAAGGACGTTCCGTTGGATATCGACGTGGACCTCGAACGTTTGGCTGCCGGCACCGTGGGACTCACAGGCGCCGATATTCGCAATCTGGTGAACGAAGCCGCGCTGTGGGCCAGCCGCCACGACAAGGATTATGTCGATATGGCCGATTTCGACTACGCTCGCGATCGAGTGCTGATGGGCGCGAAACGCGAGGACGTCTTGTCGGGTAAAGAGAAGTCGATGACGGCCTATCACGAGTCGGGGCACACGCTGCTGGCTTGGATGGTGGCGGGCATTGATCGCGTCCACAAAGTTTCGATCATTCCGCGAGGCCGATCCTTGGGCGCTACGCAATTGCTGCCCGAAGAAGATCGCATGAATATCGGCGAAAGTGAATTGCTTACGCGGCTGCTTTTCCTGCTGGGCGGTCGTGCGGCCGAGAAGCTCGTTTTCGACGAGTACAGCGCGGGAGCCGAGGATGACTTGAACAAAGCCACGCATCTTGCCCGTCGCATGGTGACCCATTGGGGCATGAGCGAACGCCTTGGGCCGGTCACCTTCCGCGACAGCGAGGATCATCCCTTCCTCGGGCGCGAAATGGCCGAGCCGCGCCGTTACAGCGAGCACACCGCCCAGGTGATCGACGAGGAAGTTTCGCGATTATTGCGCGATGCCGCCGACCATGCCAATGCGATGTTGACCGAACACCGCGACAAGCTCGATGCATTGGCCAAAGGACTCGAAGAGACGGAAACCTTGGATGAAGAAGATATTGAAAAATTGATCGGTCCGTCGGTCTACAAACAAACCGCCGCATCGTAAGCAAGCTGCCGCATTTATAGTTCAAAGGATCCGAACGATGATGATTGCTCATAGCGTATATTTTTCACTCAACGATAATAGCCCCGCCGCGATAAAAGCGATGGTTCAGGATTGCCACAAGTATTTATCCGCATTGCCGGGCATCGTATTTTATTCAGCCGGCACCTGCTC
Source organism: uncultured Planctomycetaceae bacterium (assembly GCA_964458015.1). Taxonomy (GTDB): domain Bacteria; phylum Planctomycetota; class Planctomycetia; order Pirellulales; family Thermoguttaceae; genus CAYWGR01. The sequence goes on along the minus strand of CAYWGR010000011.1, from coordinate 10,369 downwards.
CGACGTGGCTCGCCCCGTGAGCGATCGCGACTACGACGTGGCGCTAGTGGTCGTATTCCAGGATCGCCCCGCATTGGATGCGTACAGTTCGGCTTCCAAACACGTCGAATTCATCGGCAAACACGAGCGAAATTGGAAGACGGTTCGAGTCTTCGACGCCTGCGTCAGCCAAAGCTGACCGGCAAACCCGCCAACTTCCGCTATCTTCGGTTTTTGCGTCGGTTGCAGTTGCACGAAACTGCGGCTATACTGAATATCCAGCCTATCGGCGGCATTTGGGGCGGCAGCCGTCCGTCGCTTTCGTTGCATCCCCATAGTCCCAACCTACCCCATTCAAGGAATCGCTTCATGAGCCAAAAAAGTATGCGACTTTCCCGTCGCGGCTTCCTCGGTACGACGGCGGCTTTGGCAGCGCCGATGTTCATCCCCAGCCATGTCTTGGGCGACGATAAGAACGATCCGGCCAATGAAAAAATCGTCATTGGTTTGATCGGCATGGGCAAGCAGATGTGCGACACGCATCTGCCGCATTTCCTTTCGATCAAGGGCGTCAAGGTCGCCGCCGTTTGCGACGTAGATACAACGCGCCGCACGGCTGCTAAAAAGCGAGTGGACGACGCCTACCACAATAGCGACTGCGTCGCCTGCAACGACTATCAGGAAATCCTCGCTCGCAAGGATATCAACGCCATTGCCTGCGCCACGCCCGATCACTGGCACGCCAAGATTATTTTGGATGCATGCAAGGCCAGCAAGGACATGTACTGCGAAAAACCGTTGACCAACACGCTGGCCGAGGCCAAGCGAGTCATGGACGCGGTTGCCCAGGCGAAGATTGTGTTTCAGGTCGGCAGCCAGCAGCGTTCCGACCGTGAATTTCGCTATGCTTGCGAATTGGTCCGCAACGGCCGGATCGGCAAGATCAAGCGAGTCACTGTCGGCGTGGGCGGACCTCCGATGCCCTGTAATTTGCCCGGCGAAGCGATGGAGCCCGGTTTGGATTGGGACCGTTGGCTTGGGCCCGCTCCCATGCGAGATTACAGTTCGGTGCTTAGCCCTCGCGGCGTCCACAATCATTTCCCCTCGTGGCGTGCGTTTTGTGAATACGGCGGCGGCGGCATGACCGATTGGGGCGCCCATCATTTCGACATCGCCCAATGGGCCTTGGACATGGACAAGTCCGGTCCTGTCGAAATCGTTCCTCCCAAGAATTACAAATCGGGGCACGGCGTCAAGTTTATCTACGCCAACGGCGTGGAAGTCATCCACGACGGTCCGTTCGGCATCACCTTTTTCGGCGAAAACGGTGAGATATTTGTCAACCGCGGACAGCTCACCAGCAAGCCCGATACGATTATCCAGAAACCGATCGCCGACAATGAGATCCAACTTTATAAATCGCCGGAAGGCGCTTGGAACGGCCAGCGATTGGATTGGCTCTCTTGCATTCGCAGCCGCAAAACGCCTATCTGCCCCGCCGAAGTCGGCGCGCGCACGATTGCCGTTTGTCACTTGGGCAACATTGCCTATCTGCACGGCAAGGAATTAGACGGCAAGTCGCTGAAGTGGGATCCGCAAAAGTGGGAATTCGTCGGCAACGACGAAGCCAACAAGTGGCGCGATTATCCCTATCCGCGTCGAAAGGGTTATGAATTGCCCAACGTATGAATTGGTTGAACGATTGCGCAGGCCCCTCGGCCATAAACCTGGGGCCTGCGTTGTTTCTTTTATACGAGGAACTCTAAGGATGACCAAACAGATATTAGTGGGATTGTTTGCGGTGTTGATGATTTCCCTTGCGGGAAAAACATCAACTCTTTCGGCCCAAGATGCACCGTCGAAGCCGGCGACGCCCGAGCAAATCGCCGAGGCAAAAAAATTCGCGGCCTCGATCGGCGGACGCATGAAAGAGGATGCCAAGGGCAATGTGATTTCCATCGACATGGCCGCCGGTCGCACCTGGGCCGACGACTATCAGATGAACCAGATTTTGGTTTTCCCGAAGCTCGAAAGTCTGGTCGTTGAAGGCCCCGGCATTACGAATCAGTTGATTCCGAAGATCGCCGAGCAAAGCCACCTCACCTCCTTGACCATGAAAAACACCTTGGTCAACGACGAGGGAGTCGCCCAGCTATCCGGCATGAAGTCACTCAAGGTGATCGACCTTCGCGTGTCGCCGTTGATTACCGACAAGGCGATGGAGTCGCTCGTGAAGATTCCCACGCTAAAGGCCGTTCGTTTGATCGGCGGCAACGTCACCGACAACGGCGTCGCCACGTTGCTCAAAATGCCGGCGATTTCCGAACTGGACGTCCGCAATTGCCGCGGCGTAACGAAAGCAGGCGTCGAAAATATCGTGCAAAACAAAACGATCCGCGTTTTGAAACTCGGCGGTTCGACCGTCGATGATTCCTTTGCCGCGATCGTCGCCGGCATGAAAGGTCTCAAGTCGCTGAGCCTCGAAAACTGCAACGTCACCGATGCCGGCGTTGCGAAACTCGAAGCCATGCCACTCGAGGAATTGGTCCTTACGCAAACGGCCGTCACCGACGCCGCGGTCAAATCGCTTGCCAAGATCACATCGCTCAAACAGGTTACCGTGACGAAAACGCACTTTACCAAAGAAGGCGTCGAACAACTTCGCAAAGCCTTGCCCGGCTGCAAAATTCGGTCGTAGCGTTGAAATTCGCCGGCTCCCCCTTCCATGCCGCCCTTTCGGTTGTTAGCATGGCGGGATGGCTGTCACCCCCATGATGAAACAGTATGAAGAAGCAAAACGAGCGTGTCCCGATGCGCTTCTATTGTTTCGCATGGGCGACTTCTATGAGATGTTCAACGACGACGCCAAGACGGCCGCCCGCGTGCTCAACTTGGCGCTTACAAGTCGCTCGAAAGACGAAAACGCCATTCCCATGGCAGGCTTTCCGCACCATCAGTTGGAAAGCTATTTGGCCAAGCTTATCGCAGCGGGTTTCCGTGCCGCCGTCTGTGAACAAGTTGAAGACCCGAAGCTGGCCAAGGGCTTGGTCCGTCGTGAAGTAACTCGCATCGTTACGCCCGGCACGGTGACCGACGATGCTTTGCTCGACCCGCGCGAAAGCAATTTTTTAGCGGCTCTTGCGCCAGGCGATCCGGTAGGGTTGGCCTGGGTCGAGCTTTCGACCGGCCGGTTTACGGCCTCGGGCTTTCCGGCCCGGCAAATGCTCGATCAACTGGCCCGCATCGCGCCGGCCGAATGCCTGCTGAGCGATGATGCCGCGCCGCTGCCTTCGCACTTGAATGAGCGGATGATGACCACGCGGCGACCCGCCTGGGCGTTTTCGCAACAAACGGCACAACAGACGTTGGCCAAACATTTCGGCACGATGAATCTCGAAGGTTTTGGATTCACCGGCGACGCGGCCGACCTCCAGGCCATCCGCGCGGCGGGAGCCGTGATCGACTATCTCACCGAAACCCAAAAAAGTTCCTTGGAACACATCGACCGGCTGACGCCCTACCGCGCCTCGGGCACGCTGGAAATCGACGAGGCGAGCCGCCGCAGTTTGGAGATCAGCCGGACGATCCGAGATGCCCGCCGCGAGGGTTCGCTGTTATGGGTCCTCGATCAAACCGTGACGGCGATGGGCTCCCGATTGCTGGCCGATTGGGTGGCCAATCCGCTTTGCGACATCGCGGCGATTCACCAACGCCTGGATGCCGTGGAGGAGTTGGTCGGCAATCAAGCGTTGTGCGATGATCTGCACGAAAGCCTGCGCCGCGTTTACGATGTCGAGCGACTGCTGGCCCGCGTGACGACCGGCCGCGCCAGTCCGCGTGATTTGAGTTTTTTAGGCCGCACATTGCGATCCTTGCCCGCGATTAAAGCTCAACTAGCCGTCTGCGGTTGTGCATTGTTGCGGACAATCAACAATGCCATCGACCTTTGCCCCGAACTTTGTGCCATGCTCGATGCAGCCTTGGCCGACGAGTGCCCGCTGTTGAGCCGTGAAGGCGGATTTATTCGCGAGGGCTTTAACGCCGACCTAGACGCATT
>CAYWGR010000011.1:0-6323 GCA_964458015.1 uncultured Planctomycetaceae bacterium | reverse complement strand
TTACGAGAACTGGCCCACGGCGGCAAGCAATGGATCGCGCGTTACCAAGCCCAAGAGACCGAGCGAAGCGGCATTCCGAACCTGAAAGTCGGCTTCAACAAGGTGTTCGGCTATTACATCGAAATCACCAACGTTCACCGCGAAAAAATTCCGGCCGACTATATCCGCAAACAGACGATCAAAAACGCCGAGCGTTACATTACGCCGGAGCTGAAGGAATACGAGGAAAAGGTTCTAACGGCCGACGAAAAGGCAAAGGATCTGGAATACGCCTTGTTTTTGCAGTTGCGCGATCAAGTGGCAACCCAACGGCGGCGCATGCAGTCGGCGGCCGCAGCCCTGGCCCAGGTCGATGTGCTCGCCTCGTTGGCCGATCTCGCGCGGCGGCGCAACTACTGCCGGCCGGAAGTGGTTGAGGAGCCCCTGTTGCAGATCGTCGATGGGCGGCACCCCGTCCTTGACGTCGTCGAGCCCGAGGGCAAGTTCGTTCCCAATGATGTATCCGCCGGCAACGACGGCTCTACCGGTAACGGTTCCATCCTCTTGATTACCGGCCCGAACATGGCGGGCAAGAGCACCTACATTCGCCAAGTGGCATTGCTGACCGTAATGGGCCAAATCGGCGGCTTTGTCCCCGCTCGCAAGGCCGTGATCGGCATCGCCGATCGCATTTTCGCCCGCGTCGGAGCCAGCGACGAATTGACTCGCGGGCAAAGCACGTTCATGGTCGAGATGACCGAGACCGCGCGGATTTTGAACACCGCCACCGCTCGCAGCCTCGTGATTCTCGACGAGATCGGACGCGGCACCAGCACCTACGACGGCATGTCGCTGGCATGGTCGGTCGTCGAATATCTGCACGAGCATGTGGGATGCCGCACGTTGTTCGCCACGCATTATCACGAGCTGACCGATTTGGAAAAATCACTGGCCGGCGTGAAAAACCTGAACGTGGCGGTGCGTGAGTGGCAAGATGAAGTGATCTTTTTGCACAAAATCATCGACGGCGCCGCCGACAAAAGCTACGGCATCCACGTAGCTCGCTTGGCCGGCGTGCCGCGCGAGGTCATCGAGCGCTCGAAAGAAATTTTGGCCCAACTGGAAGAAGAACACCTCGATGCCTCGGGCCGCGCGAAAATCGCACGTCCAGCACCGAAAGAGTCCAAAAAAACGCATTTGCAGCTCACCTTATTCGGCCCGGCCGATCATCCGCTCTTGGAGGACATTCGCCAGTTGGACCTGAACAACCTGACGCCGTTGGAATCGTTCCGGCTGTTGGGCGAATGGCAGGATCAATTGAGGCGAGAAGGGGCGAAGTAAAAATAATGCATGCGACTCCTACCCCGCGCGATTCTTCTCCGCCCGACGACTTGGCGGCCATCCAGCCGGACGCATGGTTGTTGGATCCCGCAATTGCTTTTCTTAATCACGGCTCGTTTGGTGCGTGTCCCAGGATTATCTTGGAGCGGCAGCAAGAGCTACGCGAGAAATTGGAACGCGAGCCGGTTGATTTTCTCGTGCGGAAACTAACGCCGCTGATCGACCAATCACGTGCGACACTTGCCGCCTTGCTGGGGTCTGATCCGGCCGATCTTGTGTTCGTGCAAAATGCAACGGCAGGCGTCAACAGCGTGGTCCGGTCGCTGGATTTTAAGCCTGGCGATGAAATTCTGGTCACCAACCACGATTACAACGCTTGCCGCAACGTTATTCGTTACCGAGCACAACAGACCGGCGCCGTCGTGATCGAAGTGGCTTTGCCGCTGCCGATCACATCGCCGCGGCAAGTCTTGGATGCCGTGCTGGAACGTGTTACCGTGCGAACCCGGCTAGCCATGCTTGATCATGTGACAAGCCCCACGGCCTTAATTTTTCCCATCGACGACTTGGTGCGAGAACTGGATCGGCGCGGCGTCGATACGCTGGTCGATGGCGCCCATGCCCCCGGCATGATCCCGCTGGATATCCGCAAAATTGGAGCGGCCTACTATACCGGCAATTGCCACAAGTGGCTTTGCACGCCGAAAACAGTAGGTTTTCTCCACGTTCGCCCGGATCGACAATCGCGGATCCAGCCGACCATCGTCAGCCACGGCTGGAATCGTTCCCGGCCCGATCATTCTTCTTTTCAAGACGCCTTCGACTGGCCCGGCACATTTGACCCGACGCCGTGGCTTTGCATCGGGCCGTCCATCGAATTTCTTCAAGGATTATTGCCCAGCGGTCTTGATGCCCTGATGAATCGCAACCGCCGGTTGGCGATTCGGGCGAGAGAAATTCTCGGCACACAGCCGTGGCTTAGCCCGGTCGGTCCAGAATCCATGCTCGGTTCGATGGCGGCTTTCTGCCTGCCCGAAATTGCGCAACCGATGGAAGAAGAACGGATCAACCAAGAGCTTCGTTCCCGGTTCGGCATCGAAGTGCCGGTTTTCTATTGGCCCAACGCCCCCCAGATGCTTCTGCGGATCAGCGCCCACGCCTACAATTACCCCGCCCAATACGAGCAGCTCGCCCCGGTCTTGCCACAGTTGCTCTGATTCTTCCCCGCTTGGCGGCGAATGGATTTTAGCGAGAATGTACGTAACTCACGGACCCAGAACAGGTTAGAATCGCAGGAATTGCCCTGGACTTAGACGCCCTATTTTGCGAAACTTTTGGCCTCTATCCTTCCTGGAATTTCGTGGGTATGTACTGCCATGATGCATATTCTTCACATTAGCGGCACGCTGATTCGGCCCGCTCGTTGGATGCCGATGGTGATGTTGTTTTTAGCCGCCGGTCTTTCCGGCTGTGCGGGCTGGAACATGCAAGACGAGGGATTCCGAAAAAACAACGATCTATCGGATACCGCTCGGCAGGCGCGATCCGCCGACGATCCGAAAGAGAAGGATAAGGACAAGGATAAGGACAAAAACGTCAATTATTGGAGCTTTAGCGAGAAGGGCAGGCAAATCGAACGCGACTTGGCTCCGCAATAGAAAGTCATCATGCCTCACGACACTGCGAAGCTTTACGAAGAAGTGTGCAATTATGCCCGGCGCACCGCGGTTTTGGTTGCGGTGGATGCCGTACTCGGCTGGGACGAACGCACGCAATTGCCGCCCGCCGGCGGCGAGTATCGGGCCGAGCAATCCACTATGTTGGCCGGTTTGATCCATCAGCGATGGATTGATCCCAAGTTCGGCGATCAACTCGAAAAATTGGCCGATACTTCCTTGGCTGCCGATCCCCAGTGCGACGCCGGCGTCGTGGTGCGACGGCTTCGACGTCAACGTGAAAAAAGGCTGAAGCTGCCCCAAACGTTGGTCGAAGAACTGGCGCGCGCCGCCATTCTCGGGCAGCAAGCTTGGCAAGAGGCCCGAGAAAAGGACGATTTTCCCGCATTCCTGCCATTTCTGGAAAATACCTTCGCGCTGAAACGCCAGCAGGCCGAGGCACTTGGATATCCCGAATGTCCTTATGATGCCCTGTTAGATGATTACGAGCCGGAGGAGCGAACGGCGAACGTCAGCCGTGCATTGACCAGCCTGCGCGAGGAATTGGTCCCGTTGGTCGAAAAAATCCGGCAAAGCGATCAAAAACCGAATTCCGCCTTGCTCCATAGGGCGTTTCCGGTCGATGCCCAGAATAAATTTGGACGCGAAGCCGCCCAGGCGATTGGTTTTGACTTCACGCGAGGACGGCTCGACGTGACGGCCCACCCGTTTTGCACTACCCTGGGACCGCACGATTGCCGCATCACGACGCGATTCGACGACCACTTCTTCAATGCGGCGTTTTTCGGCATTCTGCACGAGGCAGGGCATGGAATCTATGAGCAAGGATTGCCGCCCGAACATTATGGCCTGCCCCTGGGCGAGGCCATATCCTTGGGCATCCACGAATCGCAATCCCGCCTCTGGGAAAATCTGGTCGCCCGCAGTCGGGCTTTTTGGGACCATTTCTACCCCAAGGCACAGCAAGTTTTCCCCGCTTCGTTGCACAATACGCCGCTCGATGAGTTTTATTTCGCCATCAATGAAGTGCGGCCGTCGCTTGTCAGAGTCGAGGCGGACGAAGCCACATACAACCTGCATATCCTCATCCGTTTCGAGTTGGAACGCGCCCTGCTCGATGGCGACTTAAAGGCCGCCGACTTGCCCGGGGCTTGGAACGAAAAATATCTGCAATATCTTGGAATCACCCCGCCAACCAATCGCGAGGGCGTTTTGCAGGACGTTCATTGGAGCGCGGGCTTGGTTGGATACTTTCCCACCTACGCCCTCGGAAACCTCTATGCTTCCCAGTTTTTTGCTCAGGCCCAACACGACCTGAGCGACCTCGACGAATCCATTGCCCAGGGCGATTTCCAACCCCTGCGGAGTTGGTTGCGCCAAAATATCCATGTCCACGGCCAGCGATGGTCGGCGGCGGAGCTTGTCACGCGGGTGACAGGCACCCACCTGTCAGCGGCATGTCTTATGAAGCATCTGCAAGCAAAAATGGGGCCTCTTTACGGTTTTGGGTAATCTATTAGCAATTGCAGGCGGTAGCAATTACACTAGAATAGGTCTACCTAAATTCCCTGGAGTCCTGCAATGCTTGTATTTTCCGCCTGTCCAAGGTGCCAACAACAAGTAACTATTCCTTCCGGCGTCGAAGCGTCGATGCTGGTTCGGTGTCCGCTCTGCAATGCGGAATATCCCTTGAGCGAAGCCCTTCCGCCGGCCTTGATTCCCGTAGGCGCGGTTGCGAACGCATCTTTGGTGTGGTCGAGCGGCAGCGCGGTTGAGCCGATTGTCGAAATCGAGGGCGAATCTCCCGCCGACGATCAGGCTACCGAAGACAATATCACCGTTTCGCTTCCCTTGGCCGGCGAATCGGCCGAGCATGGCGAGCCCCATGAGATTTCCTTCGAGGATCACGCCGCGGAGGGCATCATCGTCGGCGGCGAAGAGGAAGAAGAAAACGAAGCCTCTGCGGTCGCAAGTCAAGCCGCGCCTTCCCGCCGTCGTCGTCGGGCACCCAAGTCGGGCTTGCAAACGTTGATCGAGGTGGTTACAGGCGGCGTCGCTGGTTGCTTGGTCGCCTACTACGGCTTGGCCATCTATTTCCGGGCAGACTTCAAAAACGTCGGCTTACCGCAACTACCCCTGCCGGGCATTGCGTGGCTCACGACTGCCGAAAAAACCAACGGCAATGGCGAAAAGCCGAACATCGAGAAACCCGTCGTGCCGCCGCCGAAGACCACGGAAGCCCCGGCCCAACCACCCGCGCAACCCGAGGTCGCTCAACCGCCGCAACAAGCCGCCGCGCCGCAGCCGGCCCAGCCGGCCGCCGTTGCTCCTCAACCTGTCGCTGTTGCTCCCCAACCGCCCGCCAAACCGTTGCGTCCCAAGCTAGGCTCTGCCGATTATCTGGGGCCGCGCATGGCTCCGGCCGTTACTTCCGATCAATTGGGCACTGAGCTAAAGAGCGTCAGCACTCTGGTGGCCGATGCGAAGGCCGGCGAGGCAGTGCCGGCGAACGCCTACGAAACGATTTGCCGTTTGGCGGCAGCCGTGACGTTTGTCAACGGCGATGCCTCGGATACCAAATTGGTCGATCGAATCGCCGCCGCCGGTTCCTTGTTGGAAAAAGTTGCAACTCACAAAGAATGGTTCGAGGAATTCGGCCGTCTGGCAGACAAACAAATTGAGACCAAATCCGACAAACCCGCCGGCATCCTTCTTTCCGGCACGGTAACCGCCATTGGCAAGCAGCAACGTTTGTCCGGTGTTGTCGTCCGGCTCGCAGGCCAATCCAAGACGGTCAGCGTTCTGCTCGACCAAGAGATTGCCGCCAAGGTAAATGATCAGGTCTTGGTGCTGGGCGTCCTTGTGCATAACCCAGGATCGAGCCTCGTCGGCTATCGCGGTACAAAACCTGTCGTGGTTTGGGCATCGACCCTTGTCAAGGCAAGCTGAACCCCTGCCAGGGCTGATCAATTGCTGAATGTGGGAATACCGTAGGGCGGGGTCAAGCGAAGCGATGGCCCGCCATTTTTCGCCGAATTCTTAAATCCCGCTTCACTCTGCTCTTTAGCCGGTTTCTTGTTGGATATTGCGTCATTCCTCTCGGTCTGTAAAACTACCTGCTTCCTAGAAAACCGTAGGGCGGGGTCGAGCGAAGCGATGGCCCGCCAATTTTTCGAGCAATTCTTTATCGTCCAAAGGGCTAAAATAAGAAAGCCCTGAGTTGTGCGCGAAGAAAAGATAATGGCGTTGCGCCCGCAAACCACATAGTCCACAACTGTCTCGACGGGAGCTAACAGCTCCCGGAATATGCGCGGATTGCACAACCGT
>CAYWGR010000010.1:31322-55618 GCA_964458015.1 uncultured Planctomycetaceae bacterium | reverse complement strand
CTGGAACTGAATTTGCTTAGCACGGGCGAAGAGTTCGCCTTCAGCCGCGGCGTCAATGTCCAGCAGTCGAAGCTCTTGCTGTTTTTTGCCGTCTCGTTGATGGTCGGCGCGGTGGTGGCCATTTGCGGCCCCATCGGTTTTGTGGGCCTGATGGTTCCTCATATTTGCCGCTTGAAGACGGGGCCCGACCACCGCTACCTGTTTCCGGTCGTGCTGGTTTTCGGCGGCGTGTTCCTCGTGATTTGCGACACGATCTCGCGCACCGTGATGACGGCCGAACTGCCGGTCGGCATTATCACGGCATTGCTCGGCGGCCCGTTTTTCCTCTGGCTGTTGGTGACACGACGCCGGGAATTGGATGTTTAATCCTTATTTCACGGGCCCCAAGCCGCGCGTTTGTCCTTTTTTGTAGCGTTGGGCACGGTCAACGATGTCGGCGTCCTTGCTCGTGCGAATCACCATGTCGAGCGCTTTGTCGAATTCCGCTTTGTTCGGCCCTCGCAACTCGCGATGATGGGCCAACTCGACAACCGTCGCACAGGCTTCCTGAGCATAGGCGGGTTGGTCCATATACGGGGCAACGAATCGGAGCGATTCTATCGTCCGCACCGCTTTCGCCCGCTTCAAAACGTAATTGCGTTCATCGTCGGCAGCGGCCAGCGTCATGGCGGTTTTCAGCGTCTCCAGCCGTTCGGCGGCCGAGCGTTTGTCGGGCAATGCCGCGACGCGCGACAACGCCTGCAATGCCGAGCGGCGAACGTTCGCGTCCTTGGTCGTTTTCACCAACTCGATGAGTTTGGGGGCGATCGAAGCATCGGGCCAGTTGCATAGCGCCCGAAGACCGGCCTCGCGACGCGGCAAAGCGGCGTCGGCCATGGCGGCATCGACGATTTTCAACGCCTCGCTTCCGCCGATGCGTCCGAGCAGAGGCAACAAAGCGGTTTCCTCGTCGTCGTTATAATTATTCCAAACGGCCAGCAACGGCGTTGCCCGGCGCTCGGCGTCCTTCTCGCGATTGCAGACGAACATGACGGCTTTTTCGGCAGCTTCACGCTCCGCGCCGGGCTTTGCTTTCAACACGCCGATGACCATGCCGGCCACGTGTTCAGGCTTGGCCAAACGGCCCAGGGCATCCATTGCGGCCTTTTGCACTCGGGGATCGGAATCTTGAGCGAAGGCCAGGATCTCGGGAGCACAGTCGGCGGCGCGGCGCGATTCCAGAATGCTGAATATAGCAATGCGAAGCTCCGGCTTGGCCGACTTCAACTCAGCGGCAATAGCCTTGTTGATCGACGGACCGCATAATTGTGTTAAGCATGTGTTGGCTGCTTTTTTCTCGGTCTGATCGGAGGAAACGATTTTCTGGATCAGCGACGGCACGTCGGTTGCCTCGCCCAACGGGCCCAACGCTACCAGGGCCGCGGTGCGAACGGCGGCGTCGTTGCTTTTCAGGCAATCGAGCACTGCCTCGCGGGCGGTTTTGTCGCCCCGGGCAGCCAACGCGCCCAAGAGTTCCACTTGAATGTTCGGTTCAAGTTTCGGCAGCAGGGCGGCGAATTGTTTCGTGGCCGCGGCCCCTTTGGCCCCTTCACGCACTTGCTGCATCCCCAACGCCCGGATGTCTTTGTCTTTGTCGCCGAGCAGTTCGATGATGGCCGAGGCGGCGTCGTCCGAGGGGGCATCGGCCGACAAGACCGCGCCGGGAACGACGCACGTGAACAGACAGGCAACGCCCACGATCAAAAGCGAAAATCGTAATGTTTTCATAGCGAAGAAAATAGATTGTGCAAGAGACGAACGAGATTGATTACTTACCGGCGGCATCGACGATGGCCCGGAGTTGTTTTAGTTGTGCTTCGGAAAACGTGCCTACGGGCGCGACGGCGGGATCATAGTTGGGGCCGATATCCAAGGTTACGGCGCCGCCTTTCGATGTGACTTTAGCTACCCAGGCGGTCCACGAGGCGTCGGGATGGCGAATGTTTCGCTGTCCCCAGGAATTGCCCAGGAATGTGAGCACCTGCCATTGGGAACCACCGAGCCACCGGCCGTCGCAGGTAAGCGTGAAGGGATCGTTGATTTCGCCGGCCGTATAGTCTTCGGCCGTGGTCCAGCGTTTGAGACTTACGCCGGGGTTAAATGTGGCGATGGCTTTCGGATTGCCGTGTTTAACGGCCTCGGAATAGATGCTTGCGATTTCGGAATTGAAGCCGACCCACTCGTATCCGCCGTCGAACCACCACCCGACGACGTTGTCGCCGTACCGGTCGGACCATTCACGAATGACCGAGGCCCATTTTTTGGCAAATGCAAGATCAATTTTGCGGTCGGTATTAGCCGGCGTTTCGGGCAACCCGAAGGCGCGAACGGCTTGAAGGTCGCCGTTCGGCGTTTGGCAAGGCAGATAGAGCATCAGGCGAATTCCATAGGGCTTCAGCGCGGCAGCCATTTCCTTCGGCAGATCGCGTTTGGCGCAACGCTCGCCAGGTTTGAATCCCGCGATTTTGTCGTAGGTTTCGTTGGGGGAGTTCATGTAGCCGGAGTTTTGGCCGAGCGTAAGAACGAAGTATTTTACACCGGCATCCGAAAGTTGTTTTGTCACGGCCGGAACGTCGTATTTTTCGACGAGCGCGAAGTTCGACGCGCCCGGCAAAAAGTGCGCAAATGCGCCGACCTTGGCTTCGGAGAGCCAATCCGTGGCCGGATTGCGTTCGGCCGCAACCGTAGTACTAGCTGCCGCAATTGCCGTCGCAAAAAGACACGCATAAATGGGATTCATTGAACAAACCCTTTCGTAAACGGCAACCTTGGAACGCTATGCTCGACCTGCCCTACATATATTTTAATTTCGATGTTGTTCGTGATCCAAATTGCCGGGGTGCAGTAACGGATTTTGGCGGTTGTGGGTATACAACTACTCATAAACACGGCAGGCAAGCCCGCCCGCTTCACAGTTATCTATTTTGACCATAGAAAATTTCTGCGTCTGATTGCCGAACATCTGCAAGAGTTGTCGGCAATATGAGATGATGGAACGCCATGCCCGCGGCTTGGCGGGCATGGCGTCAGACGTATCTTTACCGACGGAAGCAACTACTTAATGGCGGCCAGCAAGCCTTGTTTCGCCGCGAGACGAACGTGCTTGGGCTGATCTTCGCCGCCAAGCGATTTGTAGATCGCGATGGCTGCCGGCTTCTTGCCTTCGGCCAACAGATGCTCGGCACAAAGCAGATTAGCATCAACCACGGTCGGTTTGGCGGCGTCGGGAGCGGTTTTCAGAACGTTGCCGACTGCCTGGGCAGCTTTGCTGTTGCCGATATTGCCCAGGGCATGGGCGGCGGCGGCAACCATCGTGGGATCGGCGTCGCCCAACAGGGCGGCAATCGCCGGCACGCTGGCCGCATCGCGACGAACGCCTAACGAACCGACCACGCCGATTTTGAGCACGCCGGTCACTTTCGGCAACGCGTTGCGCAACGCCTCGGCCGCTTCGGGAGCGCTAATGCGTTCCAGGGCAAAGCGGGCCATGTGGGAATTGGCGTAGTCGGTCAACAACTCGGCCAAGGTAGGCACACAGGCTGCCGTGCCGACGACGGCCAGCTTGCGGCAAGCGTAGTCTTTGGCGTCGCGCGGCGCGCCGCTTTTCAAAACGGCCGCCAAACGAGTTTCCAACTGCTTCGTCGCTTCGGCATTGCCGTGTGCGGCCACGATGGCGTCCTCGATGGGATTCATCAAGTTGCGGTCAGCACCCCAATCGAAGGAATTGAGCGACTCAAAAGCTTTGTCTAGTTCCGCTGACATATCCAAGGTTCCTTTGCAGGTTTATTTTTGAGGAAAGTTTTCCAAAACATCATAGAACACGTGCATCATCCAATCCCCTCACCCCCGGCCCCTCTCCCGTAAACGGGCGAGGGGAGGTTGTGTCTTTCCCCTCTCTCCCGTAAATGGGCGAGGGGAGGTTTTTTAGAGTTGCCAGGGTTCGCGGCGGGCGCGATCGAGGAAACGGTTCGCTTCGTCGTCGCCTGGGAACTCTTGCTTGGCCGCATCCCACTTCAGCGAACGTTTCAGTTCGCTGGCGATGATGGCCATTTGGCAGACGCACATCGTATTGATGGCGAATTGGATATCGCGGAACGGTTTTTCGCGGGTTTTCACGCATTGGATGAAGTCGCCGTGGATGCCGCCCTTGCCGCCGTAGCTGTTTCCGCCTTCGCCCTTGTAGGTCGGCACGGTCTTGGGGGCGCGTTTTTCGCCCGGCGTGCCTTCCACTTTCAGGTTGTCGTAGCCGGGACGATTCAGGGTGACTTGAATGCCATTGGGGAATTGGAAGGAGAGGTATTGCCCTTCTTTTTCCTTGTGGAAAACCACCTCGGTCGGCTGAAGCTCGCGAACATCGACGGCGAACAGAGCCCCGCCCATGTGGTGCGCGCCCCAGTCGGTCAACATGCCGCCGGAGTAGTCGTCCCACGCACGCCAACCGGAGCCGCCGTTTTCCATGAAACCGAACGTGCCGCTATAGCGGCGCTCGTTGAACGGCGCCCAGGGCGCGGGGCCAAGCCACAAGTCCCAATCGAGGTCGTCGGGCGTTTGTTGCGCGGGAAGGTTGCAGCGGACCGAAGGCGGCCAGCAATTGACGTTGATCGACTTGATCGCGCCCAGCGTTCCGTCCCAGCAAGGATCGACGATTTTGTGGTAGTCTTCCAACACGCGCTGACTGCCGCCGGAGACCACGCGGCTATAACGCCTTGCGGCATCGACCATCATGGCGCCTTCGCGCAGGGTTCGCGTTTCCGGTTTCTGGCAATAAACGTCCTTGCCCGCTCGGCAAGCTTCGATCAGCATGAGCGAATGCCAGTGGTCGGGCGTGGCGATATGCACGGCGTCGATGTCCTTACGGGCCAATAGCTCGCGGAAATCGTTGTAGGCTTTGCAGTCTTTGTTCTTATAGTGGTTGTCGGCGCGATCCTTGGCGGCGTTGCGCAGGCTGCCTTTGACATCGCAAACGGCGACATACTGCACGTCGCCGCGGGCGAGGAAAGCACCCTGATCGCCCGAGCCCATGTTGCCGATGCCGATGCCGCCCACGACGATTCGTTCACTGGCGGGCGGACGAGCGTCGTCGCCCAAGGCAGCGGACGTAATCACATAAGGCGCCGCGACCGACACAGCGGCCGTCTTCAAGAAATCTCGACGCGATGGAGCACACTTCTTGTTCATTGCAACATCTTTCGTGTTAGATACGTACAATAAGAAGAAACTTAGCGTGAACAAAAAACTGCGAAGCTCTCGCAGTAATCTCGCACAATTGCCACAGGTTACTCATTGTGGTTTGTTGGAGGTGGGATGCCTGAATGTTTGTGGCGGAAGCAGATCAAACTATGGCGGGAACGAGGGTGAATATCTCGCTGAAAAACTCTCCCTGCTCGCCTATTTATACCAATCTGATAGATCATGTCAATAGTTGCGAAAAACGGCAGGTTTCTGCTTGCAGGTTGCCCCAAAAAGAAGGGTGACCTATAATTGAAAATGACGGATTTGTAGGACGAGGCAATCTATGACGATTGCATCGTAAGTTTACATTATGAAAGGATGTGCAGCATGAAGAATCTTTTGATGGTGGTTGCGGTTTTGTTGGCCCTTGGTTCGACGGCTTACGGCGGCGGTTGGTATGTCGGCCCGTCGGTCGGTTATGCATACTATCCCGGAACACCGGTTTACGCCTATCCGGCGCCGGTTGTCGTGGCCGGTCCACGAGTAGTTTATTCGCCGGTAATGGTTCCGGCGCCGGTTTTGGTTCCGCGACCAGTGGTCGTCGGACCCAGCGGCAAGGTTTATGTTCCCGGCCGCCCCGTGCGAAACGCGCTGCGAGCCGTCTTTTAATCAAAGAGAACATGGGATGCTATGCCCACGACAAACATCGTGGGCATAGCGTTCTCGATTACGCCACCTGTGCTTTTTCTGCGGATGATATAGCGTATAATGTAAGGCGTCGTGCCGGAGGCATTATTTGTGCGTCAACCATCGGCGGCAAACCCGCGGCACGCTCCCAATTGCGTCCTACATTGCTAATGAACCGTTCCGCGGCCAATGAGGCCGGCAAACTCGGCTGAAACAGCCTGCCTTGCGATTGAAGCAGGAACATTGGTAATGTCGGTATCCATAAAGCCACAGGTGCATGAAACTATGGCACGTCACACGGTTGCCGGTTTTCGCTTCTTGATCCTTATAGCGGCGGCATGTGGTTTTGTGTCGGTTGCTACTGCCGCCGATCCGCCGAAGCCCGAGAATAGCGCGGCTGCGTCGTCGGCCGCCAAGGAGCCGGCCGCTGCCGATCGCATTGCCGTGCTGATCAAGCAACTTGGCGATAAGGATTATTACGCCCGCCAGAAAGCTCAGGAAGAACTTGCCAAGCTGGGTTTCGAGGCGTTCGATGCCTTGAATGCCGCGACGACGAGCGATGATCTGGAGATTGCTTCGCGCGCGAAGTATTTGCTTCGGCTCATGCGCGTGGAATGGACTGCCGAAAACGATCCTCCGGAAGTAAAAAAATATCTGCGCGACTACGAGTTGGAGGAGCAGCGTTCGCGTGAAGCGAGGATGCACGCCCTGGCGGGTTTGCCCAACGGCCAAGGCATTCCGGCATTGTGCCGACTGGTGCGGTTCGAGAAGTCGTTGTATCTATCGAAAATGGCGGCCGTCGCACTGTTGGGCGGTCAAGTAGCGGCCGACCCGCCCAATGCGGCCACGATCGAAACGGTGCGCAAGGCATTGGCCGGCTGCACTCGTCCCGGCGCCCTTTGGCTCTTGACGTGGACGCGGCTGGGGGCCGAACCCGAACTGCTTACCACCGAATGGACCACGCTGATCGACGCCGAGCAGAAACAGCTTCGTCTGAATCCCAATGTCGTGCGTATGAGAACCAATGTTTCGGGCTTGATTCGTTCGCAAGTTATGGCGGAAACGTCGCCGGAAATTATCGCCGGCCTAACGCGCTTTCAGGTGTCGCGTTTCAAAAAACTTGGAAAGATCGACGATGCCATGAAGGCCATCCGACGCCTGGTGGAAATCGAGCCGGGCAATCCCGAAAGCTTGGCGGAATTGCTCGAATGGTTGTGCGAGCAAAAGGCGTGGAAGGCGGTCGATGATTTGGCCGCGCGGTTTGCGCCGCAGTTCGGGATCGAGCCGGGCCTGTTGTACATGCTAGCCAAGGCCTACGCCGACCAAGGGCGCAAGGAGGCCTCGGAACAGGCGGCCGCCCGTGCCCTGGCTTTGAATCCCGGCAAGGAACAGAAACAGTTGATGTATCACCTGATGGCGGCCCAGCAGCTTCGCCAGCAGGGGCTTTTCCCCTGGGCACGGCGCGAGTTCGAGCATGTCATTACCCAGAGCGGCGATCCCGAGAACGACGAGCTTCGGGTGATGACCAGCGCGGTGTTTGCCGAGATGCTACACGATCAATCGCAAGATCTCGACGCCGCCGAGGCGTTGAAAAAGATTATCGCCGACATCGACTCCAAACGCATCACCACGGCCGAGCTTGGCGATCGTAGACCTAGTGAAATTAAATCGCGGATGCATTATTTCTTCGCGTGCCATTGGGAAGCCAAGGGCGATTTGGCCAAACAACGCGAAGAGCTTGATAAAGCAGTGAAGGCGGAGCCCAATGACGTGGACGTGCTGATCGCCTGCTATCGGCTGCCCGACCAGCCGCCAGGCCATCATGCCAAGATGCTGGAATTGGTCAAAAAAGCGGCCGATGCCACGCGCCAGGAGATTGCCGAGGATCCGGACAACCCTTCGCCTTACAATCAATTCGCCTGGTTGATCGGCAACACGGAAGGCGACTTCGACGAGGCCTTGCGATTCTCGCAAAAATCGTTGGAACTCAAGCCCGACGAAGGCGGGTTCTTCGACACGATGGCCCGGGTGTATTTTGCCAAGGGTGATCTGGAAAACGCCGTGAAACAGCAGACCAAGGCTGCCGAATTCGAGCCGCACTCGGGCTTGATCAAGCGTCAACTGGAATTCTTCCGCAAAAAGCTTGAGGAAAAGAAAAAAACGTGAAATCGCTCGCTGTCAACGGAACGGAAATCTATTGCGACGATTGCGGAACCGGCACGCCGCTTCTCTTGGTGCATGGTTTTCCGCTGGATCGCACGATGTGGTCGGAACAACTCGACCAGTTGTCGGGCTGTTGCCGGGTGATTACGCCCGACATGCGTGGCTTTGGGCAAAGCCCGGCCAAGGGCGACATCACCACGATGGAGCAAATGGCCGTCGATCTCGCTGGGCTTCTGGATGCCCTGGGCATTCAAGAGCCCGTGGTGCTGGGCGGTCTGTCGATGGGCGGTTATGTGGCCTTTCAGTTTTGGCGGAAGTATGCTGCCCGATTGCGCGGGCTGATCCTATGCGACACGAAGGCCGAGGCGGATACGCCTGAGATGGCTGTGAATCGTCGGGCGACCGCCGAACGAATCATTAGCGAAGGACTTGCACCGATTGCCGACACAATGCTGCCGAAACTTTTTTCGGAAATGACGCGGCAGCGGCATCCGGAAGTGATCGAACGTGTGCGGCGTTCGATTTTGGCCGCCGATCCGCGCGGCATCGCGGCCGCGGCACGTGGCATGGCCGAGCGGCCCGACATGACCGGTTCACTAGGACGGATTCAATGCCCGACGTTGGTCCTGGTCGGCCAAAACGATCCGCTTTCACCGCCTGCGATGATGCGAACGATGAGCGAGGCGATTCCTCACGCGGAATTTGTTGAAATTGCGAACGCCGGCCACATGGCCCCGTTGGAAAACCCGGCCGAGGCGAACGCGGCGATTTGCGGGTTTATGCAAACGGTGTAGTTCCGTGGTGCGGAGAACTTGCACCTTCTAAAATGTAGGCGGGACGCCTGTACCACACGGTTAGGGTTTCTTCGATTCCGTTTCGGATGCTGCAATACTGGTTGTGGCAATCAGAACCAACTGCGTTGTATCTTCGGTAGCTTCCGCAAGTCCAGCATCTCCCGATGGCGCGAAGGTCATCGAACCTAGGACGACTGGCTTGCCCAACGGCACGCGAACTGTTGTAGCAAATTGTTGGGCAGGCATAACCGGGCGATCCACGGGGCAGGAAGCTGAGCCTGCCGATTGAAGGACTGCTTTCTCCGGAGATATGATAGTTGTGCCTGAAGGTAGAGAGGGTGTTAAGTTATTTTCGGTTTCGACAGTAGGCCTGTTAGTCGTCTGAGATGGCGGCCAGTATGCCCCGATCGTGACGGAGGACGGCTGCTTGCCCCAACGAGCGACAGTGCTCTGCACGTCTAGGATAGCGACGTTCTCACCGGGAACGATGCTGGGGCAAAGATTGAGGACTATGCCTGCATTGGGCCTCTCAATCACTGGCTGGGGTAGGGCGTCAATAATGGGAACTACACTCGTGATGATCGATCTACGATCGCCCGAGGCTAAGTGAACTACTTGGCCGTTGCTGCAAGCAATTTGTCCATGGAAACCGGGAACTATATTGACAAGCTCTGCCAGTACCTTTTCATTGATGGTCAAGGAGGTTTGCCCAACAATGAAAGATTTGGGGTTGCCAATGAGTCGTTTGTGCTGTTCGGCATCGAGCCACAGCCAATGGAGTTCAACAAGCACGGTGCTTGCAATTTTTCTTTTTGCACGGATTTCAGTGAACAACGATTCGATTTCACGATGGATTCGCAACGTTTGTGAGATGACTAGGAAGTGACCAAAAGGGGCGATGCAGCCTTGACCTCCTACGGCATCCCACGTTGTTGGTCTAATTGTTGATGTAATCATATCTATGAATGAATCGAAATCTGCATTTGACCCATCCTGTGGCAATTTTAAGCCCGATTGTATTGCTACTGCACCGAAAGAGTCGAGGACACGAGCATACGCATCGGATTCCGTTGCCTGCGAAGCGAAGCTAGCAGGCAGATTTGCTGTATTGTAAGGGCGATTAGGAGCCTCTACCCGGAGATCGGCTACATCGTAGCATTTTGTGAATAAGTGCGACTCTTCTGTTTCCTGAGTTGTGATGAGCAATGTGCTCGAACGGATTGTCCATGTTAGTTTCAAGTTGTTTAAAATAAGATCAAGTGCATCTTGCAATGGAATATTCGGAATGCACACGGATATTGGCATGTTGGAATCGATGCCGGCATCTTTTATTGTCCCACTATCGATCATTACGGAAATTCGGTGCTTTTGCCTGATGTGATCGACAAAAGTGGAGAGCGGTTTTTCTGTACACTCGTATGACGTTGGTTCTTCCAGTTTTTTAAGAATTGCTTGTTCGCCTGTGGTGAGCGGCCTTGTGCTGAGCGGGATGGACTTGGAACGTTCAAACAGCGGCTGCGGCATTTCCTGGGTTGTGACTGCCTTGGGTGGCATTGACTCAACGTGAATTCTTGGGTCGATAGGTTTTTCTGAATTCGTGTTTTGTGAAGAAGTTGGTTCTTGTTTTTGATTTTCCACCGGTTTTGCAGAGAGATCATTTGCCGTTGATTCTTGAATGGGAGGCGTTGCCGGTTTGCTGCTGTTGCCTTGATCGCAAACGGCGACGGACCATGCGGTAATAGCCAGCAAGATCCCAACGAGCAAGAAAACAGTGCGCGCCATGAGAAGCGGTCCTTTCGGAAATGGCGAATAAGAAAATCGCTGGTGATGACAGAAACTGACAATGCCTCCCCAGTTTATCATGCCTCTTGTGGCGTATCAAGATTCTTGCTAAGGATGATCCAAAATAGAGGGGTATTCTGGTGGGTAGACGTTGAAGATGATAAACGTCATAATATGGATTGTAGAGGGGGGGTAATTATTCCAGCATCGTTGGCTAAGCGGAGATGATGCCATGCAACCGACTTCTGAATTGATTGTCGAGGCTGCATTAAAGCTGCCGGAAAGTGAGCGGCTAACTATTGTATCCCGGCTTTTGGAAACGATGCCGGCAGATGACGCTTCACGGCCGTTTGATGATGCCTCTTGGGTTGAGGAGTTAGATCATCGTTTTGCCGAGCACGACGGCAGCATACCGTGGACGGAATTGCGGGCGGAAGACTGATGCCGACAACTCATCTTGTGTTCCATCGGTTGGCAGCCCATGAATACCGCTCTGCCAGAAATTGGTATCGGGAGCGATCTGTTGAGGTTGCTCAGCGTTTTGTTACAGCCGTGGATAATGCCTCCACGCGAATCTTGATGGCCCCTGAATCAATGCCGTTGCTGACTAAGATGTACCATTACATCCGAGTCTCACGTTTCCCTTATGTTCTCATTGTCCGCCGCGTAGACGACAACAAAGTCATGGTTGTTGCCGTTGCTCATACCAGTCGTCGGCCCGGATACTGGCGCGGTCGAACATAAAGAAGTTCGCAATTCTTACGGCAACTGGAACAGCGACTGGCTTTTGACGATGGCGTAGTCTTCGGGGAAGGTGTGGAACGCTTGGATCAGCAGGCTGCGGTTGCGGGCTTCGAGGTTGATGTAGCTGAGAGCGCCGGTGGCCATGCGGCCGTTGGAATCGAAACGATGCAACATGCCTTGGCGTTTGCCTTGCAGGGCTAGCTCCTGCTGGAACGTCCAAAAGACTTCCGGCTCGGCTGGCTCGAGCTGGAAACTCATCTGGTAGCTGACCCCGCCGCGGCATTCGACGCGGTCGGTGCGCTGGCCTTTGATGTTGTAGGCGATCAAACGCCGCATCTTCGGCAGAGGATGATGGGAAGAGGTTGCCACTTCGGTCAACGTCAACCCCGCATAGCGCCAAGTGACCATGTGTCCGGCGCTGGTGATATCGATTTTCGCGGTGTACGGCCCGCGCTCGATGGTGCACGACTCGTAAACTTGGAAAAGTTCGGGATGCAGCGGGCGCCCATAAAGCTGAAAGGTCAGCTCTGCGACTTTCGGTCGGGTGGTGAGCACGTCGACGCCTCCTTGGTATCGCGACGGGACTGTGTTTCCATTCGTTTCGACGTTTACACGATCCATGAACCGCAGCTAACCAACCGAAGGCCGGACAGCAGAGCAACCGTTTGCGTTGCCGGTTCATTTTCCGAGCAAACATCAATAGATTCAATTATAGGCGCGACAGGCGACCGGCGCAAAGGGCGCTTTTCTAAAAAAATAAAAACTTCGGAGAACTCTAAAAATTTTCATCTTGACAAGATCGCGACCTTGTGATTCTTGCAGTGCTAGCATCGCAAATTATCGAATGGTCAAAGGGCCGCTGCAAAGAGATTTTGCAAAGGGATAAGAGCCTATCTCTTAACGTCATACGTCATTCGGTGGAACGCTAAGAACCTGGGGGAAATCGAGATCCTTCGCTACGCTCAGGATGACGATCTTTGCGGTTTTGGTTCTCAGAGAAAAGGGAAGAAAACATTGTTTTTGAAGGAAACAATATAGCCGTTCTTCCCCTAGGTTTCTCGGTTTTTTTACAGTTCCGATGGCTCAGGGCTTTGCCTGTCAGAAATCATCGTTGACTGCTTCGTCGCGATAGAGCGGCAGATAGCGGTAGTAGACTTCGAGCGTCAAGATGGCGAGGGCGGTATTGTAGAGCCGGCCGGCCTTGTCGCCGTAAGGGTCGGGGAAATACCAACTGCCCGCCTCGTGACTGCTCTTTGATTGCGTGGCGACCAGATAGTCGCGCATCTGGATGTTCCAGGTTTTCCATTCCGGCCCTTCCCAATTGTGCAACACTTGGGCGGCGTAATAGTTGAAGTACATATTGTCTTTCGACGGTCCCCATTTGTGCAGATAAGCGATGCCTTGATACATCGCCGGGTTGTCGCGATGCCAGCCGGTATACATGCGGCAAAGCAAGCCGACGGCCGTCGTCACTTCGTGGGTTTTGGCCCGCATGGTCGGCGTGAGATAACCATAACGGGCGCCGCCTTCGAATTGCACGCGGTCGAGGAACTTGCGGACCAACGCAATCGTCGGCGAGGGCACGAACAGCTTCGCCATCTGGCCGCTTTTCAAGGCCATCAATTGCCAACCGGTGACGGTCATATCGCCCGGTGCGCCGGGCGTGTAGCGCCATCCGCCGTCGGAAGTGTTTTGAGCATAGACAATAAACTGTAATGCCTGCTGGGCAACGTCTTTCAAAGCAGGATCATGCGTCATGGAATACGATTCGCAAAGCACAATCGTGGCCAGCGCTTGGCCGTACATCGTGCCTTCCTGAAGATCGACGCCGTTCGATGTGACGCGGGCCCTCGTGCCGAGATAGTAGAGGCCGCGTTTCACGACTTCTTGATGCTCGCCTTCGGTGTGGGTGTAGCCTGCGCCCAGAAACGGCAACAAGGCCAGGGCCGTGGCCGCCGTAGTGCTCGACTCGCTGCCTGAATTGCGACACAAACCGTTGCAGGGCGGTTTGTGCAGATCGAACGACCAACCGCCGTCTTCGCCTTGATGGGCGGCCAGCCAAACCAGTCCGCGTTCGACAGCGGCTTCGCTGTCATCGCTGCCGCCTCCGCGGCGCGCCAAGCCGGGGCGCGCATCGCGGCCACGTCCTCCCAAACCGCCGCCCGTTGGTCCGCCGGTCGGGCGCGCGATTTCGTTGGTTCCCGCCGTGTTGCCGGAAACCGTTGGAGCGGGCATATTTCCGACCGACGGTTCTTCGTCGGGAGCGGCGATCTGCGGCGCGTCGAAGGCTCCTTCAATCGATACCATCTCCGTGCCTTGGTCGAGTGCGGAGATGCCTTCGCGCCGATCGGGTTCGGTTGCTTTGATAGCTCGCGGCATTTCGGGCGAGGTGGAATCTTCTTCCGTCATCGAGGCATCGAGGTGCAGTGCAACGCGGCCCGGCTGAACCGTATAGGTGATGAGCCCCATCGCGAACAGCACAATAAAATGCACGAAGAAACTGACCAGCCACGGCGCGGAATCGAGCCAGTGATCCATCGACCGCCAAGACCGCGGCGGCTCGTCCCAGGAATCGTCGTCCTCGATCGTTGCCTGCAAGGGCGGCGGAGCAATTTTCGGCGGTTGCGGTACTTCGCGCATGCGCCGCGGGCTTCCCACCGGCGGGGCGGGAATCGGAGGCGGTTTGGGATTCGGCGGAAGCGGCGGCATGGCGAAAGTATCCGGCACGGCGAAGCAACTCCTCGAGCGCAACTAAATAAAACCGCGGACAATCGAAAGTGCCGCAAACCTGCAACCACGCAATTGCCGGCGGTCGTTGCCTCGCCGGCACTTTCGCTATTTATAGTGGACCTATTTAGTATAGCTTGCCCGGAAAGTCCGATTAGAACGGTCAGAACGATTGTGCAACGTGCATAGGCGATCTCGCCTGATTGCGGGCCGTGTTAATCGGGGAAGTCCTGGTCGACGCTTTGCGCCCGATAAATGGGCATGTGCCGATAGTAGACTTCCAAGATCATGGTGGCCATGGCCGTGCAATAGAGGCGGCCGCCGGGCGCTGCGCCGTTGTCGCCGCTGCCGGTAAACCAACTTCCGTCTTCGTGCCCTTGCTTGGCTTGTGCATGGATCAACTGATCGCGCATCTGGCGGTTCCAGTTGGTCCATTCCTCGCCTTCCCAATGACGCATGACTTGGGTGGCGTAGTAGTTGTAGTACATATTGGCGCCGGAAGGGCCGCGGCCGCTCAGGAATTTTACACCGCGTTGCAAGGCCGGGTTATCGCGTTTCCAACCGAGATACATGCGGCAGAGCAAACCAATGGCCGTGGTCGCTTCGCCTTGTTTGCCGGGCTCGGCATAGCCGTAGGCGGCGCCGTCGTCGCCCTGGATGCCGTCGAGGAACAAAGAAGCGCGGTGGACGGTCAAGGGTGAAACGCGAAGATTCGCCATGTAGCCGCTCTTCAGCGCCATCAACTGCCAACCGACGACCGAGGTATCGCCCTTTTCACGCGGCTTATAGCGCCATCCGCCGCCGATGGGGTCTTGTGCATAGGAAATGAAATTGAGGGACGCCTGCGCGGGAGCGAGCAAGCCTTTGTCGTGCGTCATGGCATAAGCTTCGCACAAAGCGATGGACGCAATGCCATGTGCATACATCTGGCCGCCGTTTTCATTCAAAGCGCCGCCCTGGGGCCCGACGCGCATGTGGGTGACAAGATACGACAATCCATTCTTAATGGTCGTCTTGTATTGGCCGTCGCGGTGCGTCTGGCCAGTGCCGAGGAACGGCAGCAGGGCCAAGCCGGTGGCGGCGTTACGCGCCTCGGCCATGGTGCCTGCGTTGCGGCATTGTCCGCGACAACCGGGGCAGTTCGTATGATTGAAGTTCCATCCGCCGTCGGGCATTTGGTGGTTGGCCAACCACTTTAACGCGGTGGAAACGGCCTTCTCGCTGGTTTCGCTTCCGCCTTCGCGGGTGACTAGCTGGGCCTTGGCGGCCAACTCTCGGCCCGAAAGCCCCGTGCCGCCGTAAACGCCCACGGTGGCCAAGAGATCGCTCTTCGGCACGCGATCAAGACCGTAATCGGCCAAGTCGATGGCGGCAGGCGCGGCCTCCGGCTCGTTCGACGGCTGGATGTTGACTCGTTCTTGCTCAACCTTGGAATCGAAAGCCACGGATTCGGTAACGGCATTCTCTTCGAGCGTGGTTGGCTTCTCGTTGTTGGCTTCTTTGACTTCCTCGATTTTATCTTCCACCGGAGGAGGCGTGACCAGCAGGTGATTCGATTTGTACTGAACCGGCTGCGGAACGGTGACCATGGCCATCGTCACGAGTGTGACCATGTGGACAATCATGCTGACCGTCCAGGCAGGCGCTTCATGCAGAACCAACTGGAGAATGCAGGCCGAGACACTGGAGCTGCCGTAAAAACCCGCCCAAGTTGCAGCGACGGAGGTTGCCGCGGAAGTGGCTTCGATGTAGATGACGATGGGGCCGGCTTCGGCAGCACGTTTCTGGATACCGGTATCGCTGGTGCTAGCCAACACGGTGTCGGTCAAGGGCTTCGCCCGCACCAACTTTCGCGGTCGGCGACGAGGCACGAGCGGCTCGGCCGTCTTCACTGTCGTTTTTGCCAATGGCATATCCGACATCGTTGAACACTCCCCAGGATTAGACAATCCGCGCGACAGTCTTCAGGATAGTTAGATCTCGTGTGGAAATCAACAATTTTTCACACAGCACTCCACCCATAAGTGGTGGTTTTCGCCAAGATTGTAACAGCGTATAACGACGAGCATCCCCCACTTGCATTACTGATGACATCCCTACCCCGGCCAGGCTTCATTTTACTACGGCCGAAACAAACATGCCACCCTTCAGATGTGGGGTAGTGCTATTGGAGGCGTCTGCCATTTCCTTGCGATTATGTCTTGATGCCTTGTGGCTTACTGCCGATCTTGTTAGACTGACGTGTTTACAAGTCAGAAGCTGTTGAGGATGGGCTATGAAGGACGGTATTCACCCCAAATACGTTGTGACGAAGATCACCTGCGGTTGCGGCAATACTTTTGTGACGCGCAGCACCCAGCCGGAGATGAAAGTCGATATTTGCAATGCTTGCCACCCCTTCTACACGGGCAAGCTGAAGTACGTGGACACGGCAGGCCGCATCGAGAAGTTCCAGAAGAAGTTCGCCGCGGCCGGCTACAAGAGCCTCAACGTTGGCAAAAAGGCGGCTCAGCCCGAGGCCTCCGAGGCGTCGTCCTGAGTAGGGAACGCAGTTCCGAGCGAAACCCGTCGGCCTGGGCGATCGGATTGGATCGCCGAACAGGATCCGGCGTGTTCTTGAGGGAATCCCTTTGGCTGCGCTCTGGATGACAAACAAGGCTCAACCGCACTAGACGAGGCCCCGGGCACGACGATTCGCCGGGGGTGATGTCATTATGCCGAATCCGCTCGACGAAAAACTTGCTCGCTTCGAAGAGCTCGAGCGGCTGCTCGTGGATCCCGAGGTGTTGGCCAATCCGTCGCGTTTGACGGCGGCGGCCCGCGAGCACGGCTCGTTGGCCAAGCTGGCCACGAAGTATCGCCGTTTCAAGCAACTGAACGATCAGATTCGCGACGCGGTCGAAATGATCGAAGGCGGCGACCCCGAGATGAGCGAGTTGGCCGGAGCCGAATTGCCCGACTTGAAGGCCGAGCGCGAAACCTTCTGGAACGAATTGCTCGACTTGACCATCGGCGGCGACGACGCCAACCGCACGCGCTGCGTGTTGGAAATCCGGGCCGGCACCGGCGGTGAGGAAGCCGCGTTGTTCGCCCGCGACCTGTACCAGATGTACAAGCACTACGCCGAAGACAACCGATGGAAGGTTGAAGTGCTTGATCTATCGCCGACCGAATTGGGCGGATTCAAGGAAATCATTCTGGGGCTCGAAGGCGAGGGCGTCTTCCGCAAGCTGCAATTCGAGAGCGGCGGTCATCGCGTGCAGCGCGTGCCCGAGACCGAAGCCAAGGGCCGCGTGCATACGTCGGCCGCCACGGTGGCCGTGATGGCCGAGCCCGAAGACGTGGAAATCGACCTGAAACCGGACGATTACCGCAAAGACATTTTTCACGCCAGCGGTCCGGGCGGGCAGCATGTGAACAAAACGGCGTCGGCCATCCGGTTGACCCATTACGAGACGAACATTGTCGTTTCCTGCCAGGACGAAAAGAGCCAGCATAAAAACTTCGCCAAGGCCTTGCGCGTTTTGAAGACGCGGCTCTACGAGGCCAAACGCGAGGAAGAGCATAAAAAACGCTCCGACGAACGCAAAACGAAAATCGGCTCGGGCGACCGCAGCCAGCGCATCCGCACGTATAATTTCCCCGAAAACCGGCTGACCGATCACCGCATCAACCTGACGCTCTACAAACTCGACAGCATCATTGCCGGTAATCTGGGGCCTGTCGTGGATGCCCTGATGGAATACGAACGCCAGGCGCAACGTGCGGCGTTTGGAACAATCGATTAAGTTATCAGCGGTCAGCTATCAGCTATTAGCGGTCAGCAAGGATGCCGATGCAAAGCCGCAAGCGGCTTTTTTTGGATTCATTCATCATCTCCAATCACACTGAATCACTCTCATGGCCCCTGAAGTTTGGACTGTCGGCCGGCTGCTACAATGGACGGCGGACTATCTGAAGGGGCACGGTTCGGAAAGTCCGCGGCTCGATGCGGAAGTGCTTTTGGCGCACGCCTTGAATTGTCAGCGGATCGAATTGTATACGACATTCGAGGAAACGCCCAAGGAAGAGCAGCGGAGCGCCTTCCGCGAGTTGGTGCGCCGTCGGGCGGAGGGGACGCCCGTGGCGTATCTCGTCGGCCGGCGTGAGTTCTACTCCCTGCCATTTCGCGTGACGCCCGATGTGCTCATTCCGCGGCCTGAAACGGAGCTGTTGGTAATTGCGGTGCTGGATCTGGTGAAGGAGGAAGTGGCCAGTGAAGAGGGGAGAGAGGAGAGGGGAGAGGGGAGAGGGGAAGAGCAAAGTTCCAAGGTTCAAGGTTCAATGGCCAATGTTCAAGCGGTTGGGGATACCGCTGCGGGCGCCGTGTCCGCCGATCAAAATCCTCCTTCTTCCGTCTCTGCTTGCGGCCTGCACATTGCGGATATCGGCACGGGCAGCGGCATTATCGCCGTTTGTTTGGCCAAGCATTTACCCAACTGTCGCGTGACGGCCGTGGATATCAGTCCCGCGGCCTTGGCCGTGGCGCGAGAAAACGCCGAAAAACATGGCGTTGCCGATCGAATCAAGTTTGTTGAAAGCAATCTGTTCGCGGCCGTGCCGGCCGATCGTCAATTCGATTTCATCGTGAGCAATCCGCCGTACATAAAAACGGCCGAGATGGAGGAATTGGCCGTGGATGTGCGGAAATACGAGCCTCGCATCGCCTTGGAAGCCGGGCCTCGCGGCACCGAGGTGATCGAACCGTTAATTTCACAAGCGGCAGAATGTCTGCGGCCGGGCGGATATCTGCTTATGGAAATCAGTCCCGCGATTCACGATGCCGTGCGAGCGTTGCTTGAAGCCGACCATCGCTTGGAGGTCTGTCCGACGATCAAAGATCTTGCCCGACTGCCGCGCGTGGTTCAGGCCCGTGCAATCGCATCCGCGATTCGCGCGGAGAAACCTCGATCCTGACGTTGCCGGGAAAAATGCGTTGCCACGGCGGCGCGGGATTTAAAGCCCAGTCGCACAGTTCGTCCCACTTGCCGTGTCCCATCGACTGCAACGGCCATCGCTCATGTCGCCATACGGCGGTCAGCAATTCCCGCACCAGATAACGCGGTTTGCCTGCCAGTCCGCTCAAATCCAGTTGCACCGCGCCGGAACTCTCGATCGTGGCCAAATGCTCGAATGCCGCTTCCGTCAAACCATCCACGACGGTCTGCGCTTCGCCGGCCAATGTGCCGAGTCGCAAGAGAGCGTCGGTCACCATCGGATTGAATTGCTCGCGCAGCATCGGCATCACTCCCCGGCGGAGGCGATTGCGCGTAAAGCGAACGTCGTTGTTGCTGGCGTCGCAACAGTAAGGTTGATGGATCTGCTCAAGATATGCCTGCAACTGTCGCCGATGAAATCCCAACAATGGCCGGATCAGCACGGCATGTTCCAGCGGTCGCACCCGAGCCATGCCCGAGAGGCCGCGGATGCCCGTGCCGCGAATGATGCGATGCAAAATCGTTTCGGCTTGGTCATCGGCCGTGTGGGCGGTCGTCACGAACCGTGCGCCGAGCCGGCCTGCCGTTTCGGCGAGAAAACGATACCGCGCCGTTCGTGCCGCGGCCTCGATGCCATCGCTCGTTTGAGCGGCCAACTGATCCACGGCCACGCGCCCGACTTCGCAATGCACGCCTAATTGTCGGCAAAGATCGACGACAAATTGCTCGTCCCGGTCGGCCTCGGGCCGCAATTGGTGGTTGAGATGGGCAACGCACAAACGGCCTGCGCCGCCGGTTTTCAACGCCGTTAATAGTCGCAACAGGGCCACGCTGTCGCATCCGCCCGAAACGGCCGCAAGCACCGTCACATCGGCCCAGTCGGCCGGCGACCATGCAGCGGCGAATTTTTTTTCGAGCGAAGACATGAAATAGGGATTAGAGATTAGGGATTAGAGGCTAGGGATTTTGGGATACTTTTCGTTATGACGCTGAAAACGAGGGAAAGCTACCCCCTCGATATAGTTTTATTGCCTAGTCATAAAGGGCTGGTATTTATGGCTTGGCTGGATTGCCATACCCTTCTGTATGGTGGCATTGCCGTCAAGAACTGCATCACTTCGCCCAGTTTTCCGCCATGATCGCCATAACCGCTTCCCACGGATGGGTTTATCTCTCAAAAGCCTTTGAAATTCCCGGTTGCAGTTTTCAATTACTCTGTTAAGATTGGGATGAAGTAACAACAAAGTGTCTTCGGTGGGCCTACCGTGGCGACCGAAGCCGACGAACAGCAAACAGCGTGTTTTTTTACCCCCGGTGTATTAGGCAGCAACAAATCACCCGAGGTTGGGAATGGTATCGATGATAGATCTGCTTTTGATCATCATCCGGTGGATGGCGGGAATCATGTCGGCGGGCTCTTGGGCCGTGCGTCGTGAATTGTCGCCTGTTCCGGTCCGTGCGAATTTCGGTTCGCGCGGCGGCCGGCATCGCCGCTCCGCTACTCCCGGCGTCGGTTGGATGACAATGCGGCTTGATCCAATTTTTTGTGTCTTCATGTCGTCTAGGTGCGAGCCTGCGCGTAGCGCTTCGGCGACGTGTCCACGCCCCCCGTCTCACGACGGGGCGTAAGCTGTTCTCTCGGCTTTCATGCCGCCGCGGAATGTGTGGGGACTTCGACGCCCCGTCGATCTGTGATTGAAGGATCGGTCGTCGGACGTTTGTTTCCCTCGCCCTTGGTCCCGCCGATTTAACGAAGGATCATGGACCGTGTACCAATTTATCATCTATTTGCTCCTGGCCGCGCTGGGCCCCATTCTGACGTTTCTCATCATGCGGCTAATGGACCGGCTGCGTCGTCGCGATGCCGAG
Organism: uncultured Planctomycetaceae bacterium; assembly: GCA_964458015.1. Taxonomy (GTDB): domain Bacteria; phylum Planctomycetota; class Planctomycetia; order Pirellulales; family Thermoguttaceae; genus CAYWGR01. The sequence goes on along the minus strand of CAYWGR010000010.1, from coordinate 34,665 downwards.
TCGGAAGCCCGCGAAATCGTTCGAAAAGCTGAAACCGAGGTAGACAACCGTCGCCGCGAGGCCGAGCTTCAAATCAAGGAAGCAGCCCTGCAACAACAGGCCGAAAGTGAAAAGGAACTGCGCCGTCTGCGCGGCGAGTTGCACGAACGCGAGCGGCTGCTCGACAAGCGGCAAGACGCCCTCGAAGAACAGGCCGAAGTGATCCGCAAGCAAGAGAAGATGGTCGAAAGCACTCAGCGCAAGCTGACCGAACGCATCCAAGACGCTAACCGCCGCAAGGACGAACTCTCGAAGCTGTTGGATCTTCAGCGGCAAACGCTGCACGAGCTTTCCGGGTTGAGCCAGGAAGAAGCGACTCGCCGCCTGTTGGAAATTTTGGATACGCAGCTTCAAAAAGAGACGGGAGCTGTAATCCACGCCCACGATAAGAAGCTGGCCGAGATTTGCGAAGAGAAAACCCGCGAAGTGCTGCTCACTTCCATTCAGCGTTATGCGGCTGCCCACACGGCCGAAACCACCACGAGCACGGTGGGTATTCCGAACGACGAAATGAAGGGCCGCATCATCGGCCGCGAGGGTCGCAACATCCGCGCGTTTGAAAAAGCAACCGGCGTGGATGTCATCATCGACGACACGCCCGGCGTGGTGATTGTCAGCGCGTTCGACATGATTCGGCGCGAAGTTGCCCGGATGTCGCTCGAAAAATTGATCGCCGATGGTCGAATCCATCCCACGCGGATCGAAGAACTCGTGGCCGGCACGCAAAAAGAACTCGAACGGCACATCCAAAAGTTGGGCGAACAGGCTTGCCAAGAGGCCGAGGTCTACGGGCTGCACGAGCGGCTGGTCAACCTCCTGGGACGTCTCCACTTCCGCACCAGCTATAGCCAAAACGTGTTGCGGCATTGCATAGAAGTTGCTTTTATCGCCGGCATGTTGGCCGACGAACTGGGCTTCGACGGCAAATTGGCCCGGCGCTGCGGATTGTTGCACGATATCGGCAAAGCGGCCGACCATGAGGCCGAAGGCGGCCATCCGAAGATCGGCGGCGACCTGCTGAAACGCTATGGCGAGCGGCCCGAGGTGATTCATGCCGCGTTGGGACATCACGACGATCTGCGCGTGGAAAATCCGTATACCGTGCTGGTGTCGGCCGCGGATGCTTGCAGCGCCGCACGGCCGGGCGCACGTCGCGAAACGCTCGAACGCTATGTCAAACGCATGGAAGAACTGGAAACGATCGCCGGCAAGTTCACCGGCGTCGAACAGGCGTATGCCATCCAGGCCGGTCGCGAATTGCGCGTGATCGTCAGCTCGAAAGACACGACCGACGAGTCGGCTGCGAAGATTTGCCACGACATCGTCACGGCCTTCGAGCAGCAACTGACCTATCCCGGCGAGATCAAAGTCACCGTGCTGCGTGAAACGCGGCACGTGGAAATGGCGAGGTAGGGGAGTTAGTGGCTAGTGTGCAGTGGCTAGTGTGCAAGAAAGAATTACGCTGTCTCGTCCCGAAGCTCCAGCTTCGGAACGCAGATTGTGAATCATATTCAACAACAATTACACGACGTTCCCAAGCTGGAGCTTGGGGACGAGAATGAAACGCGACACGTGGAAATGGCATAATAGAAGGTTAGAGCCCAGAGATAGGGGGGGCGAGAACCAATGAGAAAAATGCTCATACAGGTTCAACAAAATTCAGCCGACAAATCGGTGACTCGGTTGCTTGGTGTTTTAATGCGGTTATCGATGGTGAAGAGTATCCATGTACAAAAGGGAACGGATCGAAACAAATTCACCAATATCACAATCTCGGTACGTAGCACAAAAATACTATGGGATGCTTTAAGTCCAACGATTCGGCGAAACAAACTGCTTCGTCAATGCACAATTATCTTGTGCGAAGGGAAATGTGGGTGGGATGACTACGAATATATCCATGGTCCTCATCCCGAGCAGATCGATCCAAAGTGGAGATAATCACGTTCAAGCCCGCTTGATGTTTCTAACCTCTAATCCCTAATCCCCAATCCCTAATCCCTCTCATGCGACTTCTTTTTATCGGCGATATCGTGGGCAAGCCAGGCCGGCATATTTGCAGCCAGGCCCTGCGGGGGTTGCGCGCCGAGGAGAATCTCGATCTGGTGGTGGCGAATGCCGAAAACATTGCGGGCGGCTCGGGGCTTACGCCGGAGATCTATCACGAGTTGATCGCCGCGGGCATCGACGGCATCACGATGGGCGACCACGTGTATCGCCGGCGTGAGATATTCCCGATTTTACAGAGTGAGCGACGGATCGTTCGGCCCGCCAACTATCCGCCCAACGCACCGGGGCGTGAATACGCCATTCTCCGAGCGCGGCAGCAGGTGGGCGTGGCAATTATGGTGTTGCAAGGGCGGGTCTTCATGCCGCCGGTCGATTGCCCGTTTCATGCGGCAGACCGCGTATTGGCTGCATTGCCGGAGGATATCCGCGTGATCTTGGTCGATTTTCATGCCGAGGCCACGAGCGACAAGCAACTGATGGGCCGGCATCTCGATGGGCGCGTCAGCGCCGTGTTGGGCACCCATACCCATGTGCCTACGGCCGACGAACGGATACTGCCGAAGGGAACGGCCTTTCAGTGTGATGTGGGTATGACAGGCCCTCACGAGAGCATTTTAGGGCGGCGGATCGATCGGGTGATGGAAACAACCCGTACATTTCGCCCCACCCACTATGATGTTGCCACGGAAGACGTGCGCATCAACGGCAGCATTGTAGATATTGATCCCGAGACGGGCCGCGCCACCGCAATTCGCCGAATTTGCGTCGATGAGGCCATGGCCAAACAGCTTGAAACGGCTAAACGGGGATAGTGCCAACCCCGTCGTGGCGAGAAAACACCGAAACTGCTGTTAGCAAGCGGTCCAGGTATCCTTGAGAGCACAAGACAAGTAGCAGCCCATCTATCCGCTCTTGCCTATTTTTACACCCCGTAGTTTCCCCTTGTCGCATACCGGGTTAGAGCATAAGATAGCAAGCTTACAAGACTCCGAATTGGGGATATTCACGTGGAAACGATGTTTGCTAATCTTGCCGACAGGGTTGTGTTGTTTGCCCAAGATGCCGGGGGCGCGGGAGCTGCGGGGGGGGCGGCCGGCGGCGGCGATACCTTCATGCTTTTGCAATCGATGCTCCCGTTTGTCGCCATTTTCATTTTATTCTACTTCCTGCTGATTCGTCCGCAGCGCAAAGAACAGTCGCGGCGGCAAACCATGTTGGCGGCCATCAAAAAGAACGACCGCGTGTTGACCGTCGGCGGCATTTACGGCGTTGTGACCAACGTGCATCGTGAAGC
>CAYWGR010000010.1:0-31312 GCA_964458015.1 uncultured Planctomycetaceae bacterium | reverse complement strand
AACTTCGAATGACGCTCAGTTCGGTCAGCCGCGTGATGGGCGACGAACTTTCGACCGAAACGATTGAAAATAAATAATCCTACATAGGAACCTTATCGCCATGCCTTGGTATGTGAATGCCTTGTTTGCCGCGGACCAGACTCCGATTGCGATTCCCTGGTATGTCAATTTTTTGGTGGCAATTGGCACGTTCGTCGTGTCGTTTTATCTCGGCGGATATTTGGGCCGCAAGCTTCGCATGCCCGACCACGGCTGGAAAATCGGTCTTTGTTTGTTCAGCTTATTGGCCAGCGTCGCGATTTTGACGCTCGGCCCCAACATGAAGTTCGGCATCGACCTCAGCGGCGGGGCTCTGTTGGTCTACGAGGTGGATCAGACGCAGAAGGATCCGAACAATCCGGTTGATATGGATAAGTTGATCGCGGCCGTCAGCCGGCGCGTCAATCCCGGCGGACAAAAAGAAGTGACGATCCGCAAGTACGGCGTCGAACAACTTGAAATCATCGTGCCGGAACGCGATGCCGCTGAAGTGCAGCGGATCGAGCGTATCATCAGCCGGGCGGGCAACCTTGAGTTCCGCATCTTGGCCGACAAACGCACGGACCAAGACATTATCGACCGCGCGATGGCCGATCCCACGAAGATACAGATCATGGATCTGTCGGGCAAGAATCGCGTGGCCTGGTGGCTGCCGGTCAAGGACGGCGAGGAAAAAAGCTTCACGGGCGGCGGCTACACCGGAATCGCCACGCGCCAACGCAAGATCGGCGAGCGCGATGTTACCGAAGTCCTCGTGTTGCAGGATATCTACAATGTCACGGGCGCCTACTTGACCCGGGCCGAGGCCAGCAGCGACCGCAGCGGCAAGCCGTGCGTCAATTTTCAGTTCAACAATGCCGGCGGCCAGCTTTTCGGCGAATTGACCGGCAACCATCTGCCCGACCGAATGACCGAATTCACGTATAAGTTGGGCATCGTGCTCGACGGCGAGTTGTACTCCGCGCCGTCGATTCAAAGCACGATTACCGACCGCGGCGAAATCACCGGCTCGTTCACGCCGGAGGAAGTGCAAGAGTTGGTCAATGTGCTGAACGCCGGCAGCCTGCCCGCCGCGCTGACGAAAGAGCCGATCAGCAAGTTGTTCAGCGGTCCGACGTTGGGAAAAGACACGATTGAAAAGAGCACCAATGCGATGATTATCGCGTGCATCTTGGTGCCCTTGTTCATGCTTTGGTATTATCGTTTTTCGGGCCTTGTGGCCAATATCGCCTTGATTCTGAACATGCTGATGCTGTTTGCCGTGATGTTCTCGATCAAGGCGGCGTTCACCTTGACTGGTTTCGCGGGCCTTGCGTTGACGGTCGGCATGGCGGTCGACAACAACGTGTTGATTTATGAGCGATTGCGCGAGGAACTGGAACGCGGCGCGACGTTGCGCATGGCCATCCGCAACGCCTTCCAAAGGGCTAGCGCGGTCATCATCGACGCCAACTTAACGACATTGCTGGCCGCCACGGTGCTTTATGTCATCGGGTCGGATCAGGTGAAAGGCTTCGCCGTTACCCTCTGGCTCGGCGTGGCCATCAGCATGTATACCGCGGTGTTCGTGTCGCGCGTGATCTTCGATATCGCCGAGAAACGGCAGTGGATCACCACGGTGAAAATGCTCCGCGTGATCGGTCACACGAACATCGACTTCATGGGCTGGTTCCGCTATACCTGCACGGCCTCGATCATCGTCACGGTGATGGCGATTGTCGTGGCGTTTTATCGCGGCAAGGGCCTGTTCGACATCGACTTCACCGGCGGCGTATCGGTGCAAGCGTTGTTCGACAAGCCGCAGGACACCGCCGAGGTGCGCAATGCCCTGAGCGGCAAGCTCGAAGACTTGGCCATCAGCGACGTGCATTTGACCGGTGAAGATGGCGGCTTGCGATTCATGATCAACACGTCCGAGCCGGAAATGTCGAAGGTGAAAGATACGCTCACGGCGGTTTTCGGCGATAAACTGGCGCGGAACGCCATCGAGAAATGCACCGAGCCGCAACTGATTCTGGAAGAAAAGAAAGCGACGCCCAAACAAGAGCCGGCCAAGCAGGATTCGGCCAAGCCTTCGGGCAAGGATCAGTCGCGCAACGATCTACCGCCTCGCACCATGTTGGCCGCGGTAGGCGACGATGCCTTGATGTTGGCTTTGGCCGACGAACCGGCTGCTAAAAAGCCGGCCGAAGCCAAGCCGGCGGCAGCGGATAAAACGGCCGATGCGGCCAAGCCCGCCGAGACGCCGAACGCAAAGCCGGCAACTTTTCCGGCGAAGGAGGAGCTTGTGAAAGCCCCACCTGCCGAAAAAGCGGTGGCATTATCGGATGCTTACATCGGCGGATCGCAGCTACGTTTGACCTTCAAGAAGGCGGTCAATCACGAGGCCGCCGCGCAGTTGATCACCTCGGCAATGGATTCCTTGAACCTTTCGACCGATACCACGCCGTTCCGGCTGACCAACGGCGAGTACCGCGAAGGCGACCGCAAGGAATACAAGGAATGGGAGATGCTGATCCTGCTTCCGCCCGAAAAGGTGAAAACGCTGATAACCGTGCTGGAAAAACAATTGGCCGACAATCCGATCTTCCCGGCTTCCAGCACCATCGGCGCGGCCGTGGCCGGCAACACGCAGCAGCAGGCGATTCTAGCGCTTGTGGCTAGCTGGATTTGCATGATTATCTATTTGTGGATCCGGTTCCAAGGCGTGGCATTCGGCTTTGCCGCCGTGGTGGCGTTGATCCACGACGTGTTCGTGATATTGGGGGCCATTGCCGTGAGCATTTACGTGGCCCCGTTCCTCGGCTTTTTGATGATCGAGCCGTTCAAGATCAATTTAGCCATCGTGGCCGCGTTCCTGACGATCATCGGCTACTCGGTGAACGACACGATCGTCGTCTTCGACCGAATCCGCGAAGTGCGCGGCAAGAACCCGGACCTCACGCGCAAGATGGTCAACGACAGCACGAACCAAACCTTAAGCCGCACCTTGCTCACCTCGTTCACGGTGTTGTTGGTGGTGGTGGTTTTGTATCTCGTGGGCGGTGAAGCGGTTCATGGATTTGCGTTTGCGTTGATCGTGGGCGTGGCCACGGGAACCTACAGCTCGATCTATGTGGCGGCTCCCATCCTGTTGTGGCTGGTCGGCAAGCACGAAGGCACGGCCTCGAAATAACTGGTACTGTCGATAAACGCCTGGAATCCATCCCGAAGGGATGGAATGCGGCATCCCGATCGGAACCAAGGCCCTCGCATTCGATTGATTTTCGGATGCGATCCCTTGGCGCGTCGGGATGGCGATTGTTCCAGGTCCGGTTTTGATGTGGAAGGAACAACGTGCCCGACACCGTCGCTTGGCATTGGATTGGATTCGGGGCGCTGGTGATCGTTTTGCTGGCGCTCGATCTATTGGTATTTCACCGGCACGACCACGCGCCGAAACTCCGTGAATCGGCCGCCTGGAGCGTTTTCTGGATCAGCTTGGCGTTGGCGTTCAACGGCGTCATCTGGTGGTGGGACGGTTCGGATGCGGGCACGAAATTTCTCACGGCCTATCTGATCGAGAAGGCGTTGTCGATGGACAACATCTTCGTCTTCGTGGTGATCTTCCGCTTTTTCGCCGTGCCCTTGATGTATCAGTATCGGGTGCTGTTTTGGGGCATCCTGGGCGCGATCATCATGCGGCTGGCGTTTATTCTCGCCGGGATCGAACTCATTCATCGTTTTTCCTGGATCGTGCCGATTTTCGGTTTGTTTCTGATCTATACGGGCTACAAACTGGCAAGGCACAGCGGCGTAGACGTCCACCCGGAAAGCAATATCCTGCTTTCGCTGGCAAGACGTTTTTTGCGGATAACCCATCAGGATCATCGCCATCATGGACATAGTTTTTTCGTGCATGAAAACGGCCGGTGGTGCATTACGCCTTTGTTCCTGGCTCTTCTGGTGATCGAAAGCACCGATGTGATGTTCGCCGTGGACAGTGTGCCCGCGGTGCTGGCCATCACGGACGACCGGTTTATTGCGTTCAGCTCGAATATCTTCGCCATTATGGGGCTTCGCGCGCTCTATTTTCTTTTAGCCGGCAGCGTCGAAATGTTTCGCTACCTGCATTACGGATTGGCGGCGATTCTCTCCTTCGTGGGCATCAAAATGATGGCTGCCTACTGGCTGGAGCGCGAGGGCATGGAACCGATTCCAACGTGGATTTCCTTGTTGGCTGTCGGAGCATTGCTGGGTATTTCCATTCTCGCATCCATTGCGGCCAATCGGAAAGATCATCGGAAGGACATTCAGATATAGGAATCCGCCACGATCGCTCCCTTGCGGTTTCTTACGGATCACGATTCACGGATAACCGACAGCCTTACCAACCATGAAACACTGTCTCGTCACCGGCGGCGCGGGATTCATCGGCAGCCATCTGGTCGAAGCCTTGCTGGGGCGGGGCGATCGTGTGTCGGTCGTCGACGATGAATCCACCGGCAGGCTTGAAAATCTGGCGGCCGTGCGGAACCATCCACGGCTTCGCTATGTCAAGGGAACGGTGGCCGACGAAGAACTCGTCCGCCGTCTCGTGGCCGATGCGGACGAGGTATATCACCTGGCGGCGGCGGTCGGCGTGCAGTTGATCGCACAAAGCCCGATCCATACGATCGAAACGAACATCTACACGACCGAGCTGATATTGCGCGAACTCGGCCGCTTGATCGAGAACGGCCGGAGCGTCAAATTCTTCATCACCAGCACCAGCGAAGCTTATGGGAAGAACCCCAAATCGGTGTGGATGGAAGAAGATGATTTGGTGTTCGGGCCCACCACTCGTCCTCGATGGTCCTACGGCGTGTCGAAAGCCATTGATGAATTTTTAACGCTGGCCTATTGGCGCGAGCGCAAATTGCCGACTGTCGTGGCTCGGCTGTTCAACGTCGTGGGCCCTCGCCAAACGGGCGCTTACGGCATGGTGCTACCGCGGTTGGTCGATGCGGCCTTGGCGGGCCGGCCTCTCGTGGTCCACGACGACGGACGGCAGCAGCGCTGTTTCAGCCATGTAAGCGACGTCATACGCATGATTTTGGCACTGATGGAAAACCCCGACGCGGTCGGCAACGTGTTCAACGTCGGCAGCGATGAGCCCGTGAGCATTTTGGAACTTGCCGAGCGCGTAATTGCGGCGGTGGATCCTTCGCTCAAGATTGAATTCGTCAGTTATGCCAAAGCCTATGGCGACGATTTCGAGGATTGCCGTCGCCGCGTGCCCGATCTGACGAAAATCCATCGTCTGACCGGTCTTCGTGCCCGTTACCGCTTGGACGACATCCTTCGTGAACTGATCGCATGGAAACGCGGAGAGTTGAAATAGACGAGGGGCTTTTCATACTGTACGCGGTTTGAAATGCGACTTTACTCCATCTCGGAAAAAAAGTCTCATTTCTAATCGTACAAGAAATATTATCCCAGAAGGGACTCCGTCATGTTTATGCTTGAAAGTCCCTGGCCGATTCTTTTAGGCGGCATCGTGATCGAGGCCCTGCTGGCCTTGGCTTTACTTCGCACGGGCCGCGGCCGCTTCCTTTGGATCATGCTGGGCGTTGGCGTGCTGGTCGGCGCGGGGCTGTTGCTTGAACGTTGCATCACAACCGATCGTGAAGCGGTCGAGGATTGTCTGGACGCCATTGTCGCGGCCGCCGAAGCGAATGACATCAACCGCCTGCTGGAAAACGTTTCCCCGAAGGCCGTTAAGGTTCAGATCGAGGCGCGCGCGGTTTTAAGTCGGGTAGAGGTCACGAAAGCAAGGCTTACGGATTTGGAAACCAAAATCAATAGGCTGACCAACCCACCGTCGGCAAAGGTCAAGTTCCGCGTAATCGGTACAGCCCGCGATCGCTCGGGCGAGATTCCCTACCAAGGTTTCGCCGAATTCTTGGCCGTGGACCTGCGGCAGGAAAACGGGCGCTGGTTGGTTTTCGATTACTCCTTCGAAAACGCGGAGTTGCGGAAATTTACGGTCCCCCGCTAGAGACGGAAGCCTGTTCTTGTTCTACACTTACGCGGGGGGTAATCGGTTGAATTATCATTATTTCGTATTCCCAGGGAGATAAAACGTGAAATTTCGTGCAAGCATGATGCTCGCCGCCGGGCTGTTTTGCGTGTTGGAACTTGCCGTGATCGCGGCCGAACCGGAACGTCCGACCTGTGTCGGTCTTCTGCAATTGCCCGACAACATCACGGTCGCGTCGCTTTCCAACGGTCTGACGGTGATCGTGCAGGAAAACCATGCCGCTCCCGTGGCCACGGTCCGGTGTTATGTGAAAAATACCGGCAGCGCCTTTGAAGGCAAAAACCTAGGCGCCGGGCTGAGCCACGTCTTGGAGCACGTTGCCGCCGGCGGCACCACCACGCGCCGCACGGAAAAAGAGGTGGAAAAACTGGTCAACACGTTTGGCGGCGCCACGAATGCCTATACGTCGAACGACCTGACGGCCTATTTTATTGATTGTCCCGCCAAAAACACGCTGCAAGCCATTGAATTGACGGCCGACTCGATGCAACGCATCAAGTTTGACCCGGCTGAATTCGCGCGCGAGTTGAAAGTGGTGCGCCGCGAACTGGCCGACGGCGAAACCAACCGTCAGCGCGTATTGTGGAAAATGCTGCACGAGACCGTCTACAGCGTGCATCCGGCACGAATTCCCATCATTGGATACCTCGACGTTCTGAACGCCACGACGAACCAAACGATCATGGATTTCTATCATGAGCGTTACATACCGAACAATCAGGTATTTGTGGTCGTCGGCGACGTGGAAACAAAACAAGTATTGAGTGAAGTCGCGAAGCAATACACCGGCACGCCGCGCGGCCATGAAACCTATGTGCCGCTGGTCGAGGAGCCGGAGCAGGTCTCGCCGCGCGAGGCTTCCCGAGAAATGGAAGGCGCCACCTACGATATGGTTTTCGCCTGGCCGACGGTCAAGCTCTCGAATCCCGATATGTATCCGTTGGACATTGCGGCCTATATCCTTGGAGAAGGCGAAAGCTCGCGGTTGGTCCAACGGCTGAAGTACGAGAAGCAGCTTGTGCTGGGCGTGAACGCCGCCAGCGACACGCCGCATTACGTGGCGGGCTTTTTCGTCGTTATGGGCGTCAGCCGGCCCGAAACCCAACAAAAAGCCGGCGAAGAAATCCTCCGCGAGGTTTATCGTCTGCGCGAAGAGTTGATCAGTCCCGAGGAGTTGGCGAAAGCCAAGAAACAGAAGGCCGCCGAATTGGTTTTTGGGCGACAAACCGTCCAGCAGGCGGCCGAAAGCCTGGGACGCAATTATATCACGGCGGCCGATCCGCTTTTCGACAAAACCTACGTTGAAAACATCCAAAAGGTGACGGCCGAGCAAGTGCGCGACGCGGCTCGGCGTTATCTTTTACCGCAGCGGTTGAACCGCGTGACCATCACCCCGCCCGGCGTCGCGGCAAAAGCGGAAGCGGAAAAAAACAAGGCGGCCGATAGCGCCATTCGCAGCGTGAAGCTTCCGAATGGGCTGCGCGTGCTGCTGCGGCGCGACAGCCGGTTGCCTTTGGTGAATATCCAAGCATTCGCCTTGGGCGGATCGCTCGCCGACGACGAACAAACGGCCGGGCGTGCGTCTTTAGTCGGCGCGATGCTCGACATGGGCACGGCCGATCATACCGCCCCGCAAATTGCCGAGTATTTCGACTCGATCGGCGGACAGTTGGCCATGAGCGCGGGGCGTTTTACGGTGTTCGGCAGCGCGACGACGTTGAAGGCCGATTTCCCCCAAGCCGCCGCCTTGTTTGCCGAATGCATCACGCGGCCAACGTTCCCGGCGTCGGAATATGCCAAGGTACAGCAGCTTGCGCTGGGCGCCATCGCTCGGCGGGCCGACAATCCGCACCAGGAAATCAGCGAGTTGTTTGCCGACACGTTGCCCGCCGCCTCGCCCTATCATCTTATGCCGGGCGGAAAGACCGAGACCGTGAAAAAACTGACGGCCGCGGATTTGCAGGCCTTTCATGCCAAGTATTTCGTACCGAACAACATGGCGGTCAGCGTGTTCGGCGATATCGACTCCGAGGAAGCCCTAACGCTGGTAACGAAACTTTTCGGCAACCTCAAACCGGATCCGAATTTCGCTCCGCCTTCGTTCGACCGTTCCAACGCAATTGAAAAAACGACCCTTCGTCATCAACAAATCGGCAAGAAAACTGCGATGGTGATGGTAGGATATTCAGCGCCGGGAATCCTTCAGAAGGAAGATTATGCGGCCATGACATTGTTGGGCGCGGTGATGGCCGGCTATCATTATCCCGGCGGTTGGTTGCACAATGAACTGCGCGGCGAGGGACTCGTTTACTTCGTTCATGCAAGCCAGATGACCGGCCCCGCGCCGGGTTTCTTCGAGATTATCGCGCAAACCAGGCCCGACAAGCTCGATGAGGTGGTTGGCCGGATCGAAAACAATGTCGTGCGCGCCAAAGAAGGCAAGATCAGCGAGGATGAGTTCCGCACGGCCAAGCAGCGTGTGATCGCCCTGCATGCCCAGGAGAACACGACCATTGCCTCGCAGGCACAGCAGGCCCTGCTCGATGAACTCTACGGTTTGGGCTACGACTTCAACAAGACCTTCGACGCGCGGATGGAAGCGGTTCAACTGAAAGATCTGGCCGCGGTCGCGCGTAAATACTTCGGCAATCGCGTGCAAGTCACTTCGTCGCCGGAGAGGAAACCGTAACGTCATGCTACCCCGGATTATCGGCGAACATCCGCTGGCGAAAGACAGCACCGGGAAGTTGAAATCCCGGATTGCCACGGTGTTTCCCTACGGTTACACGATCATCACGCTTCCGGGCATTCACGCCACGCAGCGGATGGCTTACATCGACCAGTTGAATGCCCAGCGGGCGAAATTCAACTTGCCCCCGCTCAATCAGCAGGAATCCTCGGTCGAGTGGCGCAACTCGGTTGACCTGTTGATGGAAGACGACGCGATTTTGATCCGTCCGGATCCCGACAACATGGAACTCGCCTTCCATGCCGACGAATTGTTGCAGCAATTGGCGCCGAAACATCGAGTCCGGTTTCTTTTAGTGCGTAACGAAAAAGTTCGGACGGCGATCAAGCACCGGGGCGAATGCTGGCGCATCAGCCCCTTGCCGCTCAATCCCGACGAAATGAAGCGGATGATCGCCACGTCTAAAATCGCCATCCGCGGCCGCGAAATGTATTTTTATAGCAAGACGACGGGCACTCGGTTTCTGACCTACGAGTCGTTTACGCATCTCGGCCGTCTCGACGAGCAGGCATTGCGGCGGCACTTGGCCGAAATCCGCGAGTTCTCGGCCGGCGTCAATATGCACGGGCGCCCTGAAGTCGATTTTTTCATGGCCGACAAACAGCAATTTTCGAAACGCAATTTTGCACCTTATGACTTCACGGCATTGAGCGCGGAAGACCTCAATACGGCTTATGAAACCTTGGAACGGGCGTTTCGCGACGCCGTCCCGCCCGGTTTCCAGCACGACGACCTTCATCAGGTCGAGTGGCGCAACAACATGTGCGCTGCGTTGATCGGAGAGGATGAAAAAACCGTTTCCGAGGAAACGCTCCTTGAATTGAGTTCCGAATTCTTCATGCAGATCGACTGGCTGCCGGGCGGCCGCATTGAAGAGGGCGAGTTGATCTTCGACCCGATCTTCGATCTGGCCGAGGAAACCCGCGATCCGGAATTGCTGCGAATCTGCGACGACAAATGCCGGGGGTTCATCTTTAATTTCGTCCGCGAATTCGGCAATTTGGAATACGTCAACATGGGCCGGGTGGTGCATTCGCTGTCGCATCGAACACCCGTGCCGGGCCGGCGCGACGTTTACATCGCCCAGATCAAGCAGCAAGGCGTGCCGGAAGAGATTATCAAAATCATTCGGATGCAAAAGTGGGGCATCCGCGAGCATCTCAACGACGGCATGAAATTGCTGGATGCCATCATCCAATCCGAGGAATACACCGAATATATTTTGGATCGACGCCTCGGATGCCGGCAATTGGGCATGAATCTGCCGCCGCGCACCAGTGCAAAACGCATCAGCGAGCGTTATACGGGCCCTTGCAGCGATCTGCAAAACGCCACGATCTGGTCGCCCTATTTCGAGCGCGACTACATCCGCGGCATGGCTACTGACAAAATACCGCCCCATAAATTGCTCGATCCCGATTTCGCCACGCATCTGGCTCGATTGCTCGGCCAAGCGGCAGCTCCCAATATGATCGTCGGCCGCTGCGAAGTGCACGGCAGAGTCGTCTTCGACGACTGCTATGAAGTGATGAATCTCAATGACGCGGGAATGCCCGTGGAAATCATCGTGGCCGACCAGACAGGCACTTTTGCGGATTACCACACGAACCTGGAACATTTTGCCGCCGAATACGCGGACCCCGTCAATTCGCGTCGCTTTTTAATGACGAATCCCGAGGAATTCGCCACGCTTTACGTGGATGCTTTCGTCACGCGGTTCTCGAAGATTCAATTGGAATACCGCAAGCGAAAACGGGCATTCGACACGCTGTTCAAACATCGCCCCCGGGACGAAGCGGGCAGCTTCGCTTATCGCTGGGAATGCATCCTGGAACGCCTGCAACGGGCGGAACCTCGCAACCTGGGCAGTTTGATTGCCAGTCATATCGCCCATTGAGCCAGGGCACCAAAATTGGGGGATTGCGAGCCTTAATGCCAAGGAATTGGCATACCCCCCCGAAAAAATCGAACTTATACGGATTCCAATTCAAAGCTGCGCGCCCTCTATTGCGCCTACCCAGATTACCTAATATGATGGTCACATTCCAGGAGGAATGTGACCATGGAAGTGCGAGATCATGCGACGCTTGAGACATTGCGATTTTTGGAGAGAAAGGAAACCGACGTCCGGCATGCGAAGCGACTTCGTATCATCATCTTGGCCATTCAGGGCTTCACGGCCGCGAGTATTTCGCTGACACTTGATATTTGCGAACGGGCCGTTCAAGACTGGGTCGCACGGTACAACCGAAGCGGGTTGCAAGGACTCGTCGATCATCGTGGCGGAAGTCGGCGCGACTCCCTCAGCGAAGAGGAAAAGGCTCAACTTTGTGCGCGACTTGATCAAGGGGCGACACCTGATGACGGCGTCTGCGCACTTCGCGCCCGCGATGTGCAACACATTCTGGCACAAGAGTATGCGGTGTGGCGCAGGCTTTCATCGATCTACGCATTACTGCATCGTTTGGGCTACTCGTGTCTGCGTCCCCGCCCCAAACATCGCAAGGCGGACTCGGCGGCGATGGCCGAGTTCGTCGAGCGACTGCCCGAACGACTGGCAGTTGTGGCGGCAGCCCACCCCGAACGTCGGCTACGTATCTACTTTGAGGACGAGTCTCGCTTTGGGCAGCAGGGCACGACAACCAATATTTGGGCACGCAAAGGATCGCGGCCAACCGCCGTACGTCAGACGGAATACCAGTATCTGTGGGTGTTTGGTGCAGTGTGCCCGGAAACCGGCCATGCCGAGGGACTACTCAGCCCGCGATTGAACACGGAGGTCGTCAACGTGTTTCTGGAGCAGTTCTCCGCGAGCCTACCGGCCGACGAACACGCAGTGTTGATCTGGGACGGCGCTGGATTTCACACGAGCCACAGCCTCAGGGTGCCTCAAAACGTGACGCTGCTACAACTTCCGGCATACAGCCCGGAGTTGAATCCCATCGAAAATCTTTGGCATTACCTCAAGAGCCACTATTGGTCTAACCGTGCCTACGCCGACTACGACCAGTTGGAAGCTGCCGCGATCGACGCGTGGCGGCGGGCCGTGCTGAATCCCGACCTAATGAAGACCGTCTGCGCAGCCAAATACCTCAATCACGCAGATTTGAATTAGAAAGCGTATTATTTGGATAAAATACCCCTGTTTTAGGAAATCGCCCTTTAAGTGCTATGGACATTATCTACGATAGTACTACATTAGAGGGCATCCATCTAGCCTATCGTGCTTCCAGGATGCTCTTTCAAGGGAGGCTGTCATGGGGCATGCAGCGCTTTTCCCAATTCGGGTCGAAAATGTTGTAGAGGTGGAAGAGGAATTCCACCCCGGACTTGACGAACAACACTTATTCCGCCGCGTCTTCGATTGCCAGGAAGACGGTGTGGTCATTACCGCACAAACGACGGATCGAGCATCCTTTTCGATAGTCTATTGTAATCCCGCCTTTGCTGCCTATGTGGCTGACCACAGCGAAGGTGAGACATTCCGAAGATTCGATCCACCTCATGTTTTCGGCGCCGTTCAGTCTGAGGATTCCATCCGGGCAAGTATTCTTCAAAGCCATCAAACGGACGGCGTCTATTCTGAAGATATCGTCCTTTTCAAGGAAAATGGCTATCGAAAAATTATTCACATGCGTTCAGAGCCTGTTTGCGACGCCTCGGGCCGGATAACGCATCGCATCGCATCGTTCCGCGACATCACCGAAAAAACCGACATGGAGGAAATGGTGCGTCGCAACGAGCGGCTGGCTTGCATTGGGATGCTGGCCGCCGGGATTGCTCACGAAATCAATAATCCGATGGGGGCCGCGCTGCTGGCCGCCGAAACGGCATTGGATGCTATCGCTTCAGCGGAGGCCGATCCGTGCGTCAAGGCATGTTTGCACAACATTACCACTTCGTTGGATCGCTGCGGCCGGATCGTTCGCACCTTATTGCGTTATTCGCGGGATCAGCCCGCGGAGAAACAGGCGTGCAGCATCAATGACGTTGCCGAGCAAGTGCAGGAATTCGCACGGCCCTATGCCGAGCGTAAAAACGCCGTGTTGCGTTTGGATCTCGACCCCGACGCACCCTTGGTTCCCATGAATCCGTTGGAAATCGAATTGGTTTTGGTCAATTTGGTGCGCAATTCGGTGGATGCCGGCAAAGGCGACGTCGTGATTTCCATCCGCACCCTGCACACCGACGGCGGCGTCCGGGTGGACGTAAGCGACAACGGCTGCGGCATGACCCAGTATCAAATCGACCATGTTTTCACCCCGCTTTATACGACGCGCCGACAAGTCGGCGGGTCGGGCTTGGGGATGAGCATTGCCCATTGGATCATCCAACGGCATGAAGGACGCATGGAGGTGCAAAGCAAGGAAGGCGTCGGCACCACGGTGAGCGTGGAGTTATTCACGGGCAAGGATTCGCAAACCACGTCGCGATGCGAAACGCTGCCGTGGCTTGAATCCTGACGAGAGAACAGTTTCATTTCTGATATGACGAGTTGATTTCCAAGCTCCGGCCGGGGAACCCGATGCAACGTAGCGTTGCGTTCCGAAGCGGGAGTTTGAATTATATCGAGTTACTCGACGGGTCAACCGGATGTTGGCCTGTTGCCGGTTGGACGTAATCTCGGGTTAGCTGATTTTGGGGCAGAGAATCAGGAGTTGTCATGACTAATGCGGTTCCAACGGTCTATATCGTGGACGATGATCCGCAGGTGTGCGAATCACTGGGGTTGATGGTGCGCGGCATGGGCATGAATGTCGAAACGTATCAATCGGCCGAGGCTTTTCTCGACGGCTTTCGCGATACCTCGCAAGGTCCTAGGTGTTTGGTGCTCGATGTGCGAATGCCGGGCCTCAGCGGCCTGGGGCTTCAGCAAGCCCTGATGGCGCAAGGCAAGTCGATTCCCATTATCATCATCTCCGGCTGCGCCGATATTCCCATGGCCGTGCAAGCCATGAGCAACGGCGCGTTGGATTTTCTGGAAAAGCCTTTCAACCGGCGAACGCTTTTGGCGCGCATCCAAGACGCGCTCGACCATGATGTAAGACGGCAACGCCAGCATTCCCGCTCGGCTGAATTGAATGCCCGGATGGAGTCCCTCTCCGTGCGGCAACGCCAGGTTTTCGATCTGTTGGTGGTCGGCAAGCATTCCAAGCAAATCGCCAACGAATTGGGGATCGGCGAGAAAACGGTGGCCAAGCACCGCGCCGGCATCCTGGATAAAATGCAAACCGACAATGTTGTCGAACTTGTCCGCTTGATGACCGGCGCTAATCACGAGTAGAATACTCGGGATGGAACACCGCCGAATCATTCCGACAAACCTACAAGCGCCGGGACCGTGCCCTCCTCGGCTGAAGACAATCCGTCCTCGCCGTCTGAGCGACTATCCGCATTTGCCGGAAGTGTATCGCGACGTAGCCCAACGGCTGTCGAGCCCTCTGCTGGCGGGCCCTCCGATCTGCGATGAGTTGATCGCCCTGGTGCAGCATCTGTTTACCGAGGAAGAAGCCGGTGTGGTGCGGCATCTGGGGCTTCTGACCGGGCGCGACGCCGCCGCGCTGGCCCGCGACGAACATCGCCCCCTCGATCAAATCGAGCCGATTCTCGATCGGCTGAACCGCGAAAAGCGGTTGATTGTTTCCACCGGCGGGGGAACTACGGGCAAACCCTGCCGCTACCGGCTGATGCCGATTGTGCCGGGCATGTTTGAAATGATGCTGGTCAGTCACACGCCCGAATCGCTGACCCCGTGGCATCGCCGGTTCGTGGAACTGTTCGAGGCGCTGTTCGAAACCGGCTATGCCGGGGATTACGCCGATAGCATAGCCCCGCCCGTGCGCTATCTGCCGATCGAAAAGTCGATCGAAGCCCAACCAATGGCGTTGCCTTCCGATAAATTGGAAGTGGTATTCGATCGGTTCGACGTGTTCGGCATCGGGCAATGCCAATGCCGCTTGGCAATGCAAGCTCTCGGACGCGGTTGCGGCAAGCCGCTGGCGAACTGCATGGTCATGGGCGAATGGGCCACTGCGGGAATCGAGACCGGTTCTATCCGGCAAGTTTCCAAAAAAGAAGCCCTGGCCATCAAACGCGAGGCCGAATCGCACGGCCTGGTCAACTGGATGATGAACGTGGATTCCGTTCGAGGGCAGTGCTCCTGTTCGTGCTGCGGTTGTTGCTGCCACGCCATGCGGACGGTCAGCCAACTGCAAGCGCCGGGGCTTATTGCGCCGCCCCATTTTCTTCCGCGGTTCGATGCTTCGCGATGCACGTATTGCGGCCGATGCGCGGCGAGTTGTCCGATGAAAGCGATTGTCGTCGATGCCCAACAAAAAACGTATCGCCATTTGCCCGAACGTTGCATCGGCTGCGGACTGTGCTCGTTAGCCTGCGAAAAACAACACGCATTGACGATGGAACCCGTGCCCGACTACCGGCTTCCTTACCGTA
This sequence comes from uncultured Planctomycetaceae bacterium, assembly GCA_964458015.1. Classification (GTDB taxonomy): domain Bacteria; phylum Planctomycetota; class Planctomycetia; order Pirellulales; family Thermoguttaceae; genus CAYWGR01. Next base: position 16,010 of record CAYWGR010000010.1, on the reverse strand, counting down.
GTTGGTTCTCGCTGATTACCCGATCCGCGCCGGGAGTTTTGCGGACCTCCTGGAAGCTTTGGCGACAACGCCGGTAGCGGCCCTCAAGCGACGATGCCCTCAGCCAAGTCTTGATTGCGGGTATAGCCAAAAAAAACCGGGAGCTGTTAGCTCCCGGCTATCTTTAACAAGCTCTCGGCTATTTTGACATTATGAAAGCCTCGGAAAGCAAATGTGCTTTGGGAGGAATCGTTGCTTACTCGATCGTCGGAAGATCGGCGATGGCTTCCTCGATTTTCTCTTGCGGATAGGCGTAGTCTTCCAACTGATTGCTGAGGAATCGGTCGTAAGAGCCCATGTCGCAAAGCCCGTGGCCGCTCAGGTTGAAGAGGATGCATTTCTCTTCGCCGGTTTCACGGCAGCGGATGGCTTCGTTCATGGCGCCACGGATGGCATGGGAGCTTTCCGGGGCGGGAATGATGCCTTCGGTGGCGGCGAACAGCTTGGCCGCCTCGAAACACTCGACCTGATGGAAGGCCGCTGCTTCAACGATGCCCAGCGACGCGCAAAGGCTGACCATGGGAGCCATGCCGTGGTAGCGCAGACCGCCCGCGTGGATGCCCGGCGGAACGAAACCGTGGCCCAGGGTAAACATTTTGATCAGCGGAGTGAGTTTCGTCGTGTCGCCGAAATCGTAACGGTATTGGCCGCGGCTCATCGAGGGGCAGGAATGCGGCTCGCAAGCCACGAAGCGGATTTCCTTGCCTGCCAACTTGTGGCGGATCAATGGGAAGGCGATGCCGGCAAAGTTGCTGCCGCCGCCGACGCATCCGAACACGACGTCGGGGAAGTCCTCGAAAATCTCGAACTGTTTTTCCACTTCCAGGCCGATCACGGACTGGTGGAGCATGACGTGGTTCAAAACGCTGCCGAGCGTGTATTTGGTGTCGTCGCGGCTGACGGCGGCCTCAACGGCTTCGCTGATGGCGATGCCCAGCGCGCCGGGACATTCGGGATCGACGGCCAAAATCTGCCGGCCGGCATTGGTCTCGGTCGAGGGGCTCGGCGTCACGCTCGCGCCCCAAATGTGCATCATCGAGCGGCGGTAGGGCTTCTGGTGGTAGCTCACCTTGACCATGAAGACCTTGCAATGCATGTCGAAAAAAGCACAAGCGAAGGCCAGTGAAGAGCCCCATTGGCCGGCGCCGGTCTCGGTCGTCAAATGATTGATGCCCTCGATCTTGTTGTAATACGCTTGCGGCACCGCCGTATTGGGTTTATGGCTGCCGGGCGGGCTGACGCTTTCGTCCTTGAAATAAATGCGGGCGGGCGTCTTCAGGGCCTTCTCCAGATTCGTCGCTCGGACCAAAGGCGTGGGACGCCAAATCGAATAGACGTTGCGCACCGCCTCGGGAATCTCGATCCAACGCTCGCGGCTGACCTCTTGCGCAATCAATTCCTTGGCAAAAATCGGCTCCAGGTCGGCGGGGCTCAGCGGCTGATGCGTGCCCGGATGCAGGGGCGGCGGCACCGGTTGCGGCAAATCCGCCTGAAGATTGTACCACGCAGTCGGAATCTCTTTTTGGCTCAAGAAAACACGCTTGTTGTCCATGAAAAAAACCTCGCTCGAACCGTCAGTTTTCACATTAACAGAAACATTAAGTGTAATCACCCCAAAAGGGTTTGTCGAGGGGCAAAACAACACTTGCGGGGGGTTTCAGTTGTGTGATGAATTTCATAGGATAACTCTTAGATCTTGCAACCCGCCGAGGAATCCCACCATGAACCGAATGCCTCTCCTATTATGTCTGTTGACGGCCTATGTTGAAACCTCCGTTTCGGCTGCCGACAAAGCACCGGTTGTTCTCAAGCTGACTGCTGACTGGCAGGTGCAAGCGACGTTGCCGGCGTCCCCGGAGTTTCCGAAGGAGCAAACGGCGACGTTCGATGTAGCGCGGCCGGTCATGGTGGATGTGCAGGCCGAGAAATACGATCGGCTGCCGGCGTTCAATCCGAATACGGCCGGTTGGGTGAAAGGGGCTCCTCTACGCGGCTTGGTATGCCAAGAATGCACGGCACGCGGTTTTCTCGTGCCGGAAAGCCTTGTGCTTTGTGTCGGTCCAGAGGCCAATGCGCAACGGTTTGAGCTTGGCAAAGACTACGCGGCCGATCTCGAATGGGGCACCATCGGACGCTTGGCCGGCGGCCGTATTCGCGAGGACCAGCCTGTCTGGATCAGCTATCGCCACGTTGCACCGCGCATTGATTCGATTATTTTGAACGCTCAGGGACATTTGGAACTGCGCGAGGGCAAGCCGACCGTGACGATAACCGTGCCGCCGCAGATCGGGACTAATGAGCGCCGTTTGGCCAACATTTGCATTATCGAGCGAATCGGGAAATTAGAGCCGAGCCATCTTTATCCGATCTTGGAAACGTCGTATCCCGAGCCGGCGAAACCGTCGCCCACGCCGGCCGAGCAACTGCTGCCGAAAACCATGCAAAAATTGCGAGAGGGCGGCCGGCTGAAGATTCTCGCGTGGGGCGACAGCGTCACGGACGGCGGTTTTCTGCCCGACGCCGACTGCAACCGTTGGCAATCGCAATTCGTTGCGCAACTTCGCGCACGGTTCCCGAAGGCGACGATCGAATTGGTTAGCCAAGGCTGGGGTGGGCGCAGTACGGCCAGTTTTCTCGCAGAGCCGGCCGGCAGCCCGCACAATTATCAAGAGAAGGTGCTCGGCGAAAAGCCAGACCTGATCGTTTCCGAATTCGTCAACGATGCCTATCTGTCGCCGGAGCAGGTCGAGCAAAGCTACGGCAAGTTTTTAGCCGATTTCAAAGCGATCGGGGCTGAATGGATCATTTTGACGCCGCATTACGTTCGGCCCGACTGGATGGGGCTCACCAGCCAGCGCGATATCGACGCCGATCCGCGTCCCTACGTGGCCGGCTTGCGGCAATTTGCCGCCAAACATCACGTGGCGTTGGCCGATGCTTCGTTGCGTTGGGGACGGCTCTGGCGTCAGGGCATTCCTTACAATACACTGCATATGAACGCCATTAACCATCCCAATCCGCAAGGCATGAAGATTTTTGCCGACAGCCTGATGGCTTTGTTCCCGTAAGGGTTTGCCAATATAATTTTGATTTATTCCCCTGTTATTGATTTATGAATTTCCTATTGAAGTTTGCACATTCGGTTTTGTTGTCTTTTATTGTTTGTGTTGCATCCGTTACCGCGGCCGAGAATCCCGTTTTCAAGGAACTGCTGGAAAAAGGCATCTCGATGTCCGGCGGCACAATGGTCAAGTTGCCGCCGCCGGTCCTGGCCGACGGGCTAGACGCCGCCGCGCAAAAGGCCGCTTTGACCAAGGCGCAAAACGGCCGCGACTCGGTCGAGGAACTTGTGGGCAAATCGTTTTACGCGCCCGTCGAGGTGAAAATCCGCACCATCGGCACGCCGACGGACCAGGGCCCTGCCGTCCGCGCGATCGACCTATGGTTTGTCGCCCACGGCGATTGGAAGGTGTTGACCTCGAAAGATTTTCTGGAAACCGCGATGAAATCCAAAGAGGAAGGCAAAAACCGCGTTGTGCGCAAGTCGGGCATTCTCTCGGAAAAAGAACTCGCGGCGCGAAAAATTTCGGCCGAGGTGAAGCCAAGCTACGAAGAGCGATTCCCCTATGCCACGTTCCGCCTGTTCGAGCGTATTGAGCTTAGCACTACGCGGTTTTCGGTTCTGACGCAGTCCAAGACCTCGATTTTAGCGGCGGCGCGTGTCGATTCGCGGTTTGCCAAGGATGCCGACTACCCGAACCAGTGGCGTCCGTTGCTGCGCGACGAGCGCGCTGAAATCAAAGTAGGGGCTGCCCATCCGTTTGATCATGCCGGCGGATACGCCAAAATTACGCGGCTCTTGGATCCTTCGGACGGCATCCTGGTCGAGTGCCACATCGTCTATGAGGAGCCCTATGCCTGGTTCGACGGCGTGAATCTCGTCAAGCAGAAAGTGCCGGCGATGGTCAACGAGAAAGTCAAAATGTTCCGCCGCAAACTTTCGCTGGCGAGCGAGCCGAAGAAGTGACGTTGGGCATCGTGATATAAAAAGGGGTGTTGTATCCACGGCGGTTGCGGATACGACACCCCCGGTATCTTTTCTCGATCGTATTGGCTTATTCGTGGGGCACTTTACGCTCGCGCCACGTCCAATCTCTCGATTCCTCGCTCTTCGACAGCCGACGATGGAGGAAGTCGGCGATGATGGCCGGCACGTTGAACTTGGGATCGAGCAGTTTCGTGCCTTGCAGCTTGGTGTCCATCTTTCCGAAGAAGAGCGTTTTCTTGTCGGTGACGTTGTCGCCGGTGGGTTCGGGATGATATTTTTCGAAAATGCTGTGGATTTGCTTGGCTTCCTTCATGGCCTTCGCGTCTTGCCGGCCGACCAAGATCAACATGGCAATGTCGCGTTGGATGGCCGGATAGGCCGTGGCGGCCTTGATGGGCAAGCCGCGGAACGACTGCTCGGGCGAGATCAGCACCAGCGCTTTTACAAAACGCCCCACCTTGTAGTCGGGCCGCGCCACGCGGTTGCGGTCTTGCACGACGGCGTCGGCCAATGCAAAATTCAGCGCGACCGAAGCGCCCATCTCGGCGCCTACGATGCACAGCTTGTCGATGTTCAACTCGCCTGCATTGTTGCGTTCCCAGAGAAACTCCTTGACGGCTTCCATGTCCTGGGTGACCATCAGCGAAAATTGCTGAGGCGAAAGGCTTGCCGCGTTCAAGGTTTCATCCTTGCGGGCGCCTTTCAGATGCTTGCTTTCACCGTGTCCGCGCAGATCGGGCACGATCACGGCATAGCCCAGGGCTTGCAACGAAGGGGCGAGATCCTTGTAATCGTTGCGACTCTGTTTGTATTCGTGCAACAAAACGACGGGAATGGCATTTTTGCCCTTCAGGCTGGCATAATAGGTGATCGTCAACTGCAACCCGTCGTTGGTCTCCAAAACAAGGTCTTCGGGCTCTGGAATTTTCTTTTCTTTCTTGACGGCCGGCTTTTCTTCCTCATCGGCGGCCATCAGTGATGCTCCGCAGGAAAGCGCACCCACGGCCGACAACGCCAGCAAACAGAATCGCATCACGGCAAAGGACGGCATCCAAGGCAAGAGACGTTGTTGGAAAGACATCGTGGAAAACCTTGTCGGAAAGAGGCAAAAATCGAGATCAGGGCGGTACAACCTCCGCCCCCTCTATGTTAAATACGCAGAGGCCCCCCGTCAATGTTCGCGGAAAAGAGAACGGCCCGAAACCTGGTCGATCAAAGAGGATAATTCTCTAGGGTGGGGCGGCCGTTTCATTCGGCGTATTCGCCCCCCCATCATTACAAGGAGGGGCGGCAGGATATTATCCCGAAGCAATGCAGGGCAACGACGGCTCGGCGCTATCCGTGGACCACTTTTTTCACTATCGGTGAGCTACCGAGTCTTGCGCCATATCGGCGTAGGGGTCGTGGGCGTAGAAATAGCGGGCCACATGATCGGCCAACACGGTGACGAACTCGCGGCGGAATTCGCCTTCGAGCCGATCCGAGGTGGGCACGGCGGAATTCGGCGGGTAGACGGCCTGCGGAATGATCTTGTCGAAGACCATTTTGTTGCCTTGATGGCAATCGTAGACGCGAATCGTGGCGTTGGCCTTGCCCTGATAAAGCGTTTGTCCCTGATAAAGGCTGAACGCTTCCAGGTCGATGCCCACGACTATGTCGGCCTTCATGGCCTTGCCGACTTCGGGGTATTCCTCCCACGTGTTTTCGTCGGTCCAGCGCGTCACTTTACGTTGATCGACGGTTTGGATCTTCGGCACGTTTTTCTGGAGCAACTCGTTCACATGGAGGGCCAAATCGCGGGCCACGTTGGCGTTGTTATATTGAAGCCCTACCATCGGGCGGCAGACCACAACCACTTTCTTGCCCTTAAGGCCGGGAAAGTCAGGGTCTACGTTGTTTCCCTTGATCAAATACATGGCGGTCGCCAATGCACCTTGACAGCCAATCGTCGGCAAAAGGCCCAAAAGAGCCACGACCAACGCCAAAACGCATCGAGTCAAGGAACGATTCATCGCACTACCTCGCTTCGTAATAGACTGGATTATCCGCATGTATTGTTGCCAAGGATCGGTTGAGCAACGTATTTTCCGGCTTTTCGCCAATCAACCCATCGGATCGGCAGCCAAGCCTCGGATCATTGGTTATCTAGGACGCAATAAGGCGGATGGCCCACTCGATCAACATCATTACCAGGATCGCCGCTGAAATCCATGCCATTGTGTCGCGCGTGGGCGTGACACCCGCCCAGGTGCCTCGCCAAGCTGAAACGAACAGCCAAGGCGCGGCAGCCAGGGCCAAAATCCCCAACAACGTGCCGGTTGTATTCGCCCGGCAGGCGCTGAACACTTCTCCTCGCACTAAATAAGCCCATGACGTGGTCATGCCGCAGGTCGGGCAAGGCCGTCCCAACACGAATCGAAACGTGCAGGGCGGAAAGCCTAGCTGTTGATGCGTGCCAAGTCCCCAAGGGCTTGGCCGGAGCATCGTCGCCAGGGCAAGCAATGCCGCTAATCCTACGCCCGACGCCGCCAGCAGAAGCCTTTGTCGCCGGGAAAACGTCTTTTTATCCGTGTTTGTCAAGGGAAATTCTAGTGATGAGGGGCTGGAGGATAGCCGGAACGCCCCGGCTCTGCAAGAGCGATTTCACGGCGAATCGGGTAGCCGCCTACACCAGGATGGTGGGGCGTTTGCGTTTTTTCGACGTTGTTGTTAAGCTAATACTATAGCGGGGCTCTTCTGGTACAGCGTCGATCACTCGGAATGCCACGATGGCTGTCATATCGGCGGAAGAATTTTTTGCAGTGCTCGAAAAAAGCAAGCTGCTGACGCCATCGCAGTTGGCCGAGGCTCGCCGTGTAGCCGGCGACAGCGAGGATCCTACCGCGATTGCCCGCAATTTGGCCAAACAGGACATTATCAGCCGTTGGCAGGCAGGGCAACTCCTGGCAGGCCGCAGCTCGTTCTTTCTGGGGAAATACCGTCTGATCGAATTGCTCGGCCGCGGCGGCATGGGCGGGGTTTTTCTCGCCGAACATGTCACGATGAACCGCCGGGTCGCCTTGAAGACGATCTCCCGGCAGGTGAGCAAGGATCGCGTCTCGCTCGAGCGCTTCTTTGCCGAAGCCCGGGCCGTCGCCGCTCTCGACCATCCGAACATCGTCCGCGCCTACAGCATCGATGACGAGGGCGATCGGTATTATCTGGTCATGGAGTATGTCGAAGGCGAGGATCTGCAACACCTGGTCGATCGCGACGGCCCTCTGGACGTCGAGCGTGCGACCGATTACATCCGCCAGGCGGCCGACGGACTCGACCATGCCCATCAGCGGAAGATGATCCATTGCGACATCAAGCCGTCGAATCTGTTGGTGACGGGGCAAGGCGTCGTGAAGATACTTGACCTCGGGTTGGCCCGCCTTGGCGGCGACGACTCCGATGTCTCTTTGGGCGACGACCGCGTGCTGGGATCGGTCGATTATATGTCGCCCGAATTGGCCTTGAAGAGCCCCGATCTCGACGGCCGGGCCGATATTTATTCGCTGGGATGCACGCTTTATTTTCTTTTGACCGGCCATCCTCCGTTCCCGCAAGGAACGTTGCACGAGCGCATTCTCAAGCATCAAACGCAAGATCCGCCCGACATCCGCAAAGAGCGGCCCAAAGTTCCCGCCGATTTAGCGGCGGCCTGCCTGAAGATGATGGCGAAACAGCCGGAAGATCGCTATCAAACCGCCGCTGAAGTAAGTCAGGCGCTTTTGAATTGCAAAAAATCTGCGCCCACGCAGAAACGTTCGTTGCCCAGGGCAAAACCGCTCGAAGAACCCGACAGCAGCGATATTTTCAACATCGAGATCGACGAGGCGAGCCACAGCGTTTCGGGAGTCAGCAAAAACGGAAGCCAAAAAGGGAACAGCGGCAAGGCCCTGAGTTCGCTAAGCGGAAAATCAAAAGCGGTGGTGCCGGCCTCCGATAAAAAAGCTTGGTGGGCGCCGTTGGTGGCCTCGCGTCAACGCATCGCCGCCTTGGCCGCCGGTGCAGTATTGCTTCTGTTGGTGTTGACCATTGTCGGAGCCGCTTGGTGGAGGCAGGCGCAGCTAAAAAGCCTTCGCGCGCCGATCGCCCGCATACGCACGGGCCCCGTGATGCAGCCGCAACATCCGCGCAGCACGGAACCAGAGCCGCCGCCGCCACCACCGAAGAACGAGCCGCCGAAACAAGAGCCGCCGAAACAAGAACCGCCGAAGCAGGAACCTCCCAAGCAGGAGCCGCCGAAGCAGGAACCGCCGAAGCAGGAACCTCCCAAGCAGGAGCCGCCGAAGCAAGAACCACCGAAGCAGGAGCCCCCGAAGCCGAACCCCGAGCCACCGAAAAAGGTCGATCCCCTGGCCGAGATATCCGGCGCGATCGAACTGCCGCCTTTATCGGAAGAGGGCAAGCCCTCGCCGGCGGATAGTCCCGTGGCGATTGGCAAGATTCCACCTCAACAGGCGGCATCGCTGGGGATCACTTTAGTCGGCGGCGACAACATTCTGCGCGGCAATCGAAATTTCCGCCTCGAACGAGATCCCAACAACACGACCGCTTGGACGATCCGTTGTTCCTCGGAGGCAAAAGGTGAAGCAGCCAAAACGGTGGACGTGGCGAAGTTGTCTCTCGACCAAGATGTGCTCAATTTCCGCTGGCTGCCTGTCGAAACGGAAATACCGATCGGCGTTCTTGGCAATTGCGGCCTGCTGCTGAACCTGGGTGACTCGAACCGCTTCGTGCCCCTGCACAAAGCGCAAGCCGTGGATGCAATCCTTCTGGATTGGGATAATCGCGGGTATCGGACGAAATTGCCGCTCTTGAAGAATCTGCCGGAGACGGATGCCTTGCGTTTGCAGGTCACGGGCTTCAGCGGGGCATTTCCAAAATGCTTGATCAGGCCGGGCGAGCCCATCAGCCCCAAGGGCAAGATCGACATTACGTTCCCCGAGCCGAAGCTGTCGAAACTGGTCATGCGGATCGGATTCGACGTGAAACCGCAGGGCATCCAGATCGAAGTAACCTTGCTTTGGACCTTGCCGGGCAAGAATAGCCTCATGCCCTACAACCAAAAGATTGCGGAACAACAGGCGCTCAATTTCTTCAACAAACGCAACCAGTTCCAAACACTGACATTCGACAAGATCGACCCCAAGAATCCCAACAAGGCGGCCGCACAACAGCAGTTGGATCTGATGAACGCCGCCGTGGATCAGTTGAATGCCCTGGTGGAGTTTTATAAGTCGGCGAACAAGGCCTCTAGCTTGCATTTCCGCGTGTTCAATCAACTCGGTGATCGGCAGACGGATCTTTTCACGACCCCGCCGCCGAACGTGAAGCCTGATGTGGCGCTTTCGATGCCGACGGATCCTGCCGGCGCGAAAAAGAGAAAATAGCCGACGGTTACTCTTTTTTCTCGCGTCCCAGGGCGATTGCCGTGGCCGTGGCGTGGGTGCGGCAGTGCGAGATGCTCACCTGAATTTCGGTCACGCCCAGTTGTTCGACGGCATCTTTGACGCCTCCGCGCACGGCCACTACCGGGCGTCCTCCCGGCTCGTTGCGAATCTCGATGTCGCGCCACGAAATGCCCTTGCGCCAGCCGGTGCCCAGGGCCTTTAGAATTGCCTCCTTGGCTGCCCAGCGGCCGGTGAAGTGCTGTGTGGTCTGCTTGCGATTCTGGCAATATCGGATTTCCTCGGTCGTGTAGACGCGGTCGATGAACAACTCGCCGTGCCGTTCGATCATGCGGGCGATTCGTAAACATTCCGTGATATCGGTGCCGATGCCAATGATTTCAGACATAACTAGGGGCTAGGGGCTAGGGGCTAGGGGTTAGGGAGTAGAAAGAGTTTGCTCGCGGCTTTGCAACCACTTAGCCGCCGTTCTCGGCAGGGGATTTTTTGTTTTCCAATCCGTCGAGAACGTCCACCACGCGGCTTCGGCCGGCGGGATCGAGCCATGCGTGGGCCAAATCCACGGTTCCATCCGCATCTTCTTCCCACGATAACTCGCAGCGCGTAGCCGTGCAGCCGCCCTGACAGGAGGAAAGTCGATAGCGAGGCGCATGCATTTGATCGATTCCCTCGATCCCCAGCAATGCGGCAAGACGCAGCGCGGTCGGAGAATCGATCTTGCCACTACGAATCGTGCGATACCAAGTTCCGCAATGATTGCAGTAGGGCAATTGCACGGCAGGCAGGATGACGATCACGGCTCCCGCGACGGTCAACAGCATGTCGATCCCCCAACTCAGCCAGGCCCAGCCCTCTTGCGCGATGAAACCGAAGGGCATTGGCCGACCGCGTCGCGCGTGGGCCGCCATGTACTCGCCGAAGCTAGGCCTCATTTGATCGCGAATCAGCGCCGAAAAATCCTGGCCCCCGGCCGTGCTCGCACCGCTTGTAGACGCGGGGCCGTAGTAGGCCTCCCAATAGCAAAGAAAATGCAATCCTCCGGCCGCCACGACGCCGCACAGCACCGCGGCCAAGAAAATTGTGGGGCGATGCCCGATTTGGGCGAATCGGACCAAGGCCACGATGCTCAGCCCGGCAAAAACTCCCAGCAAAAGTGGAAATAGGAACAGGGGCGCGAAATATGCCTGGATCACCTCGGCAACCCAAGCCCAGATCAGCCCGAACAGCGGAGCGGCTATCAAGGTGAGCAAAAAGCCATGCCCGGCAAAATGCCCCTTCTCGACGGGGGATAAACCGAGCGATATGGCTTTTTCTGGACTTTCCATCCCTTCATGCTAAGAAAGACCGGCCTGGGAGGGAAGCCCCCCGCCCCCAAGGCCAGGCCCAATCTATCGTTGAATTCGGGAAAAGCGTAGGGCGGGTCGAGCGAAGCCATTTTGCGAAGAATTCAAGGCGGGCCTTCGCTTCGCTCGACCCCGCCCTACCGAAAACTGATCCGCCCCGCTCCCAAGGCCAGAGCCAACTCATCGTTGAATTTGGGAAATATGCAGGGCAACTCGCCCCTTCCTCCGAAGCACCTTGAGAGTCATGCTCTCTCGCGATAATCGCGAGGCGAACAGCCGAAGGATCGGCGAAATGCCGTGGCGAAATACTGGCTTGACGAAAAACCGTAGTTCAGTGCGATTTCCGTGACCGAGGCCTCGGGCGACTCGCGCAATCGCTGGGCCGCACGCTCCATGCGACATTGCAGCAGATATTGGGCGGGGGCCAAATTCACCAGTTCGCGCGTCAGATTGGCGAATTGGGCCCTTTTCAGCCCGCATTGCTTGGCCATGCCAGGCACCGTCCATTCCGAGGTCAATGCACGATCGTCGCCCAGCAGCGCATTCCAAAAAAGCCGTACCGTGCGTTTGGCTGAACTTAGCGAAGCGTCGAGCTCGGGCGCTTTGCTTTGCAGGGTTTCCAACAACAGCAAAAAAAACTCGTTGATCCGCACCACGAGCGTGGAAACGCAGGATTCCACCGTTTTTTCAGCTACGGCGCGCCGAAGCTCCTGAAAACACGTTTGCATTCTCCGATCCGCCGGCCATACCGGATATTCGTTGTGACGCAGAATATGGGTCAACTCGCGGATGTCTTTTTGGCTCAATACAATCCAGTCAGGCCAATGCCAAGGCTCGTGGGGCTCGCGCATTCCTAGATCAAGGTTCAACCAAACCATGCGGCAGGCACTGAAATTCGGGCTGCCAAAGCTATGCCACTGCCAAGGCCTAGCGATGAGCAGTTCATTCGGATGAAGAATCGCTTGATGATCGTCGATTGCAAAACCAAGGCTTCCGCTTTCCAGAAAAGTCAGCTCCAAACTCTCGTTACAGTGCAAAGCAGTTCCCCACCGCTGGGGCTGTTCGGCACTGGAATAGCCCACCGAGCGAAGTTCCGGCAACACGGTTCGAGGCAATTTTCGCCCCAAATACATGCCGTGGACGAGTGCCTCTTGGTGAAATTCGCCGCTATCGCACGCCGCCTGAACCAAGGCGTTATGGACGACGAAAAAGGGGCCCGAGGCTTCGTGACGCATCCAAAGCTGGCTGGCGTTCTGGCGATGGGGTTTTGTCATGATGCCGCGTTTCCAAGGCCGAGTGTTTGATTTTCGCTAATCGGCTAAAATTGAACGACGCACGAAAGACCGCTTGATAGTCTAACACTCTGGAAGTTACTATGAAATAGGCACGATCTCCGAGTTCGGAGTGCTGCCACCTTGTTATCTATTGGCGATTTTAATGAAAACTGCGAATTACGAGTCATGGAAGGCATCGGGGAGAGGGCCGGTCGGCGTTTCCCTCTGTTTGGCGGGGTCGGTTGTCGGTTTCGCGCTCATCCCCATATTCTTGCGTTATTTTGCGAATACGCTTGATGCCTGGACGGTCAACGGTGTCCGCTATTCGGTCGGCGCGTTGTTTTGGCTTCCGTTCCTGCTGCTTCTGGATCGAGATTCCGCGCCTGGCGACGATACGCCGACAACCAAAAAAGGCAACATTTGGATCGATGCCCTGGTGCCCTCGGTGGCCAATGCCTTGGCCCAAGCTACGTTCGGTCTGGGGCCCTACTATGTCTCGGCCTCGGCGGTCGGGTTTATTATGCGTCTTTCGTTTTTGTTCACGATCGTGTTCGGATTCATGGTTCTGGCCGAGGAACGTCTTCTGGCCCGGAAGAAAACATTTTGGGGTGGAGCCGTGTTGAGCATGTTCGGCGTCATCGCCATGTATTACGATAATTTTATCGGCAACGGCGATCTTTCACTTGGGATGCTCATTGTTCTCGTGGCATCGATTTGCATGGGCATTTACACCGTCGCGGTGCGTTACTACATGGCGCCGTATTCCGCCCGACAAAGTTTCAGCGTCATTAGCCTCTATACCTCGGGAATGCTGGTTGCCATGATGCTTTTGTTCGGCGATTACGGCCAATTGCAGCAGATTTCCGGAGGGCTGTGGATGCTGCTGACCCTTTCCGCCCTGATCGGCATCGCTTTTGGCCACGTATTGCTTTATCAAGCGATTCAATACTTCGGGCCGGTCGTGGCCAGCGGCGTCCAAATCATCGCGCCGTTTATCACTTACGGCGTGGCGGCCGTTTGTTTAGGCGAACGCATGACACCGTCGGAGTGGGGCGGCGGATTGTTGTTAGTCGCCAGTGGCGTGATGCTGGTCGTTGCGCGTGTGCAGGTCGATCAAGACTTGGCGGCGAAACAACCGTTTGCAAGCGAAACACCGTCGCGCGATTCTCAACCACCCAAACGCCGTTCGGGCAAATCCCGAAAAGCCAAACGGTTGGCAAAGGTTTGATTCGGTCCCTGGGCGCAGAAATGCCTTATGGTCAAGTTGGATAAGCCGTGTTGTTTATTGATGCTCAGGTAAATTCGGCCTTCCGACGACCAACCCTTCGGGGCGCTGCCAGGGCCTCGGCACATTAGCCATGCAAAAAACAATCGGTTGAAGGGAAATTGCGCGTTCTCTAAAATGATATGCGCATTCTCGGATAGACGTGCCGCGTTGTTTCGTGCATAAAAGAATCCGTTCTTCTATCATGGCTTATTGTCTTTGTAGAAACTATTTCAACGGAAGCAGGCATGAGGTTCTCGCGTGATTGCTGAATTTCTTCAACAAACGGTGCAGCTTCTTCAACAACTCGACCAATCGGCGATTGCCAAGGCGCGCGATATATTGCTGGAATGCTATCGAGCGAAGAACCGCGTGTTTATCGCAGGCAACGGCGGTTCCGCTTCGACGGCGCAACATTTCGCATGTGATTTAAGCAAATTCGTGATTCCCGACGGTTGCCGTCCGTTCGATGCCCGGTGTCTGACCGACAATATCGCGCTCTACACGGCCTGGGCCAACGATGCCGACCGTGAACAGGTGTTTGTCCATCAACTGCGAGGACTTTTGCAGCCCAAGGATGTTCTGATCCTTATTTCCGTGCATGGCGGCACTGGTTTTTCGAGCGATTTGGCGCATGCCCTGCGATTTGCGAATCAGATCGGAGCTCAAACCATCTCCTTGGTCGGATTCGACGGCGGCATCCTGCATCGCGAATCGACCTGCTCGATTCTCGTTCCCGTGGAATCGACGCCGCAAACCGAAGCGATCCATTTGGTCGTCGAGCACTTGCTCATGGATGAACTGAAACATGAATTGGTTCGTGAAAAGGGCAACTAATGGACATTCTTTGCGTTGGACATGCCGCATGGGATCTCAGCGTTTTCGTCGATGATTTTCCAGTGGAAAATAGCAAGTGTGAAATCCGCACCATGCTCGAATGCGGCGGCGGTCCCGCAGCCAATGCGGCTTATTTGCTGTCACGTTGGGGTGTTTCGGCAGGCATTGCCGCGGCCGTCGGCGACGATTCTTACGGAAACCGGATCGCCGCTGATTTTGCGGCCGCCGGCGCGGATATCACATTCTTGGAACAAAACGCGAAGAATGTCACGCCCGTGTCCGTGATCTTGGTCAACCGAACAAACGGCTCGCGAACGATCATTAACCGCAAGGCTGCTTCCGTTGATACACCGTTCAAACTTTCCACGGAATTACCGCTGGAATCGCCGCCGCGGGTATTGTTGTTGGATGGCCATGAGCTGGAAGCTTCGTTGCAAGCTTTGAAAATGTTTCCCAACGCTAAAACGATTCTCGATGCCGGTTCCTTGCGTGAGGGGACGCGTGAATTGGCAAAGCATGTGGATTACCTGGTCAGTTCCGAACGATATGCCTGCCAGCTTAGCGGACTTGCGGATTTGAATTCTTCGGAAAATCAATCGCGAGCCATTGCCGCCTTGTACGCCTGGAACGGCCGTCCGGTTTTTATCACACGAGGCGAAAAAGGCGTGCTTCATGGTGATGACCAGCATGTCGAACTTCTTCCGGCATTTTGCGTCCAGGCTGTCGATACCACGGGGGCCGGCGACATCTTCCACGGTGCATTCGCCTACGGTGTTTTTAGGGGCTTGCCTCTGCAAGAAACATTGCGGCTAGCCTCGGCCGCGGCCGCGATTTCCGTCACGAAATACGGCGGGCGTTCGTCGATTCCTTCGTTCGATGAAACGCGGGAGATGTTGCGCCATGCTGGATGAAACAGTTTTTCGCGGTAGCCGGTTGATGGTCGTGGGCAATATCTGCCGTGATATCAAAATGTCGCCGTTACACGCGAAGGAACGTCTTTTCCAGGACGGCGAGACCGCCGTGGACGCCATTTATGAAACAATCGGCGGCGGCGGGGCGAACAGTGCCTTGTTTGCCGCGGGGCTTGGCGCGGAAGTTTGCTTTGCCGGCAAGGTCGGGGACGATTCGCTTGGCAAACGACTCGAACAGGCCTTGCTTCGCCAGGGCGTTAGGCCTCTGCTGCGACATGATCCGGCAACGCCGACAGGCAGTTCCGTTGTGCTGAGCTATACAAACGGCTGCCGTCATTTCGTCAGTCGCCAGCCGAATAACGAAACGCTCACGGATGCCGATATTGATCTGACTTTGCTGCCCGAGAAAGGACATTTGCTCCGGGCCGACATCTGGTTTTCGCAATCCATGTTGCAGGGCGGCAATCTTCGACTCTTCAAAGCAGCCCGGGAACAGGGGCTCGCAACGTCCTTGGATCTGAATTGGGATCCTTGCTGGGGAATTGCATCGGAAGAATGCATTCAGTTGCGAAAAGAGGCCGTGCGGAACATTCTGCCGTTCGTCAATCTCGTGCATGGCAACATTCGCGAGTTGAATCTGTTCGCCGATTCGACCGATCTCGATACGACGTTGCGGCGAATCACAGACTGGGGCGCCAGAGCGGTTGTGCTCCACAGGGGAGCCCAAGGGGCCGGGTATTATTGCAACGGTGTTCTAAGCATCGAACCATGCGCGCCCGTGCAACGGCATATCAACGCAACAGGCAGCGGCGACCTGCTGAGCGCCTGCATGATGTTGCTTTACGACCGAACGGAG